>JAIBBI010000051.1 GCA_019694755.1 Gemmataceae bacterium | reverse complement strand
TAGGCTTTTCGCGCGGTCGGCGGAGGACTAGAGTAGCCTCGGACCCGGGCCTCATTCGGGCGCTCGCACGCCGAAAGGATGTCATGATCCGCGAACAGAAACTGCGCGAGATCGAGCACCTGCTCCTGCGTGTCAGGCAGCTCGAATCGGAGTTGGCCGCCGAACAGGCCCCGCAGGCGTGGACGCCGCCCTACTACACCACGCACCACATCCTCGTGGGCTGCGTGTTCGGCGTCTTCGGTGCGGCGGTCAGCCTGCTCTTCAACGTGATCGGTTCGCTGCTGATGCACCAGGAGCCGCTCAAGCTCATCAAGGTGTACCTGACCTTCCCGCTCGGCGCGGAAGCCCTGACGGCCCCCAACGACGTGACCGTCGCCATCGGCTGCTGCCTGTATCTGGCGACGGGCATGCTGCTGGGGATTCCGATCCAGCTCATCCTGTCGAAGTTCTTCGGGAGTGCGAGCTTCGGCACCCGGTTCGCGGTCACCACGGTGATCTCGCTGATCCTCTGGGTGGTGAACTTCTACGGGATACTGGCCTGGCTGCAGCCGGCCCTGTTCGGCGGCAACTGGATCGTCCGCGATATCCCGTGGTGGGTCGCGGCCCTGACCCACGTCGTCTTCGGCTGGACCATTCTCCTCGCACAACCGCTGGGTGTCTTCACCCAATACCGCCCGCTCTCGGAGGCCGCATGACCACCGATGTTTCCCGCAACAAACTCGTCGATGAAAAGCTGGTGGCGTGGTGGTTCATCGCGGCCCTCGGCTACTTCTTCGTCTCGCTGGCCGGCGGGTTTCTCATGGGCTTCCAGCTCATCGACCACAACCCGCTGAAGGGCATCGAAATCTTTTCGCCCGGCCGATGGCGGATGGTCCACACCAACGCCATCGCCTACGGCTTCATCGCCAGTGCATTCCTCGGCATGCTGCACTGGGCGGTGCCCCGGCTCACGCTTCGGCCGGTGCTCCATGGCGGCCTTTCGTGGCTGATCTTCGCGGCCTGGCACGGCGTCGTGCTGGCCACCGCCGCGGGTATTCTCCTCGGCGAGGCTCAGGGCCTGGAATGGGGCGAGACCCCGGTCTGGATCGACCCGTTTGCCATGGTCGGCCTGATCCTTGTCGGTCTCAATTTTCTTCTGCCGATCATCAAGACCCCGGGTCCCATGTACGTGTCGCTCTGGTACTTCATCGCGGCGTTCATCTGGACCCCGCTGACGTACTTCATGGGCAACTTCATTCCCGAATACTGGGTGGGCGGCGTGGGCGGCGGCGCACTCGGCGGCCTGTTCATCCACGACCTCGTCGGCCTTTTCGTCACGCCCATCGGCTGGGGCATGATGTACTACTTCGTGCCGATCATGCTCAAGAAACCGGTCTGGAGCCACGGCCTGTCGCTCGTCGGCTTCTGGGGCCTGGCGTTCTTCTACCCGCTCACCGGCATTCACCACTTCCTCTACACGCCGATCCCCATGTACCTCCAGTACGGGGCGGTGATCTCGACCATTGCGGTCGAGATGGTCGTGACCACGGTGATCATCAACTTCTTCGCGTCGCTGTGGGGCACCGGATTCCGGGCGCTCACGTTCCTGCCGCTGCGGTGGTACTACACCGGGATGGTGCTGTACTTCGTGACTTGTGCCCAGTGCGCGATGCAAACTACGCTGACCTTCCAGAAGATCATCCACTTCACCGACTGGGTCGTCGCCCACGCCCACATGGTCATGCTCGGCGTCTTCGGGTTCTGGATCATCGGCACGATGGTCTACCTGTTCCCCCGGCTGCTCAAGCACGAGTGGGTCCGCAAGGACTGGCTCGAGTACCACTACTGGCTCTCGGCCGGCGGCCTCGTCGTCATGGTCATCGACCTCACACTCGCCGGCCTGTTCCAGGGCTGGAGCTGGGCGTCGCTGCACGCTTGGGACGATTCGCTGAAGTACTCGATGCCGTTCTGGTGGGTCCGCATCCCGGCGGGCCTCGCCATCCTCGTGGGTCAGATCTACTTCGCGATGAACATTTATCTGACCTGGCAGGCGTCGAAGGTCAACGTGCAGACCGAAGAAATGGCCCTGGCGGCGATGGAGTAACCCGATGTTCGAATCGAAAACAGGCGTGTTCCTGATCGCGGGCCTCGGGTCGTTCGCCCTGGCGTTCGTCTCCAACGCGGTACTGCCGATCCTGATGTACCGCCACCTCCCGGAGAAGACCGTCGAAGAGACGGTGAACTACCGCGTCATGACGCACTTCGCAGACCTGCACGAGCGCTACCCCGCGCAGTTCGAGAAGCACGCGAACCTGAAACCCAATCAGCCGGTGACGGTCGAACTGGCGTCGCAACTGCTGCGCGAGGGTCGGAAGATCTATATCGGCGAGGGCTGCTTCCACTGCCACAGCCAGTTCGTCCGGCCGGTCTCGAACGAGACCCGCCGGTTCGGACCCGTGTCGAAGACGTGGGAGTATCAGAATGAACTGCAGCGACCGGTGATGTTCGGGACCCGGCGGGTCGGCCCCGACCTGATCCGCGAGTCGAACAAGCGGGGCAACGACTGGCACGCGGTCCACTTCTTCCGCCCGCGCGACACGTCGCCCGGGTCGGTGATGCCCAACTACCCGTGGTTCTTCGACGACAACACGTCGGCGAAGCCGAATCGCCGGGGGCTGGCGATCATCCTGTACATGCAGTGGCTGGGCGCGGAAATGGAAGCCACGGACCGCTCGGGCGACCAGATGCGCACGACGCTGGACTTTTCCGGGAGCCTGCGATGATCCGCCTGCGGACGCTGGGCGCGCTGACGCTGATCCTGAGCATTCTGGTTCCGGCCGGTGTCGGGTTCGGCATGAAATTCCGGGAGCTGCTCTACCTGTCGGCGGACCCGGACGGAGCGTTTGCGATCATGCCCGTGGTCAGCTACCTGACGACGAGCGTGGGTTTCTTCTTCCTGTTCTTCTATGCCGCGATGCACGGGATGTTCAGCAACATCGAGCGGCCGAAATACTCGTTCCTCGACACCGAGCGTCGGCTCGACGCGGACGACGAAGCCGCGGCGTTTACGGAAATCTGAGGTAAGAGCCATGCACACGCCGCCGAGCACGCCCGCTGCCGGAGTCCCGGCCCATTCGGCCGAGGGCGAGCACCGCCACCACAACTACACCACGTCGCGGATTCCGTGGTTCGTGCATCTGATCTGGATCAGCTTCTGGGTCGTGGCGATGTTGTACATCTGGCAGCACCTGATTCCGTCGATGCAGATCGAGATCGCCAACCCGCCATGACCCGCGGGTGCGACTTTTGCGGACTTGCCCTTCCGCCGTCGTACTGGGGCCGCCCGGGCGAAGATGCCGGCCCCGCCTATTGTTGTTTCGGTTGCCGTTTCGCCCACGCCGTCGCTCAGGAGCGCAGCGACCGCGCGGGCCCGAGTCTCGTGCTGGCCCGGCTGGGCCTGGCCATCTTCTTCGCCATGAACGTCATGGCGTTTACCATGACCCTCTGGTCGGGCGATGTGTACGGGAGTGAGCCCGGCGCGGCCGCCCCTCTGCTGCACGGCATCTTCCGCTGGCTGTGCATGCTCTTCGCCCTGCCGGTGCTGATCCTACTCGCCGGGCCGCTGGCAGCCAACGCCTTCGACGCACTCCGACAAGGTCGGCCGAACATCGACCTGCTGCTATTGCCAGGGGTTCTCGCGTCGTACCTCTGGTCGGTGGTGTCAGTCGTGCGCGACGACGGACCGATCTTCTTCGAGGTCGGCGTGGTGGTACTGGTGTTCGTCACACTGGGCCGATGGCTCGAAGCGACCGGGAAAGCGAAGGCGTCGGCCGCACTCGACGGCCTGCGCAAGCTGCTCCCCGAAACGGCCCATGTCGTGCGCGACGGTGCGGAGTCGGCCGTGCCACTGGCCGAAGTCCGGCCCGGCGACCGGCTGCGCGTACGGGCCGGGGAGCGGATCCCGTGCGACGGCCGGGTCGTGGCCGCCTGGGCCGCGGTCGACGAACAACTATTGACGGGTGAATCCGCGCCGCAGGCGAAGCAACCGGGCGACGCGGTGATCGGCGGCACGCTCGCGCTCGACGGCGATCTGGTCATCGACGCGACGGCCGCGCCGGACGGCGGGCACCTCGGCCGGCTGATCGCGCTCGTGCGGGCAGCCGGGCTCACGCAGGGCCGGTATCAGAAACTCGCCGACCGCGTGGCCGGGCGGTTCCTCCCGCTGGTCGCGCTCCTGGCCATCGCGGCGACGGCGTACCACGGCTGGCGCGGCGGCGTCCCGGCCGGGCTGACCGCAGGACTTTCGGTCGTCGTGATCGCGTGCCCGTGTGCGCTCGGCGTCGCGACGCCGCTGGCCGCGTGGGTCGCCGTGGGTCGGCTCGCCCGCCTCGGTGTGCTGGTCCGTACCAGTGCCGCGCTCGAGCGCCTCGCCGACGTGCGAGCGGTGATGTTCGACAAGACCGGGACGCTGACGGTCGGCGAGTCGGCCGTCACGGAGTTGATCATCGATCCGGCACAGGATCGCGACGAAGTTCTGAATGCTGCTAGTGTGCTCGCCGGCGCATCGGGCCATCCGATGGCTCGGGCAGTCGCACGGTTCTGCCCCGCGCAGTGCGTGACCGCGGTCGTCGGAATGAAGACGGTGCCGGGCCGCGGCGTGATCGATGAATCGGCCGGTAGGATGCTCGGAAGCCCTGCGTGGCTTACCGCCAGCGGCATGCACTGGCCGTCCGGCTTGACGAACGCGCTGCACCGCGCCGAGCAGACCGGGCAATCGGTGACCGCCATCGCCTGGGGCGGTACGGTGCGCGGGCTGTTCGTTCTATCGGAACGACTGCGACCGGGATTAAGTGACGCACTGACCCGGCTCAACGAAATGAAACTGTCCGCGGTCGTGCTGACGGGGGATACTGTTTACCGCGCCCGGGCCATCGGATCGGAACTCGGTGTGGAGGTCCGCGGCGGTTTGCTGCCTGAAGACAAGGTACGGCTGCTCGACGAGTACCGCGCCCGCATCGGAGCTGTGGCAATGGTCGGCGACGGGTTGACCGACGCGCCCGCGCTGGCCCAGGCCGACGTCGGCATCGCGCTCGGCTGTGGAGCGGACGTAGCCCGCGAGTCGGCGGCCGTGTGCCTGCTCGGCGACGAACTGGCTCTCGTGCCCGAGACAATCGCCATCGCCCGGCAGACGGTGAAGGTGATGCGGCGGAATCTCGTCTGGGCGTTCGGTTACAATGTCGTCGGGCTGGCGTGGGCCTGCTCGGGGACGCTCAGCCCGGTTGTCGCCGCGGTGGCGATGGTGGTGAGCAGTGCGTTTGTGATCGCGGGGTCGCTGCGGCTGGCGGGCGGATCGCTCGTGGCCGCTTCTTCGGCACCCGCGGAGGTGGTGAGCCCGGCCGCATGAACGAATGCCTGCTCGCGCTGTTCGGAGGACTTGCCGGCTCGGCACATTGCGTCGGCATGTGCGGCGGGCTGGTCGTATCGCTGGGCGTGCGCGGGCAGGAAATGGCCGCGCTGCGCCGGCAATTGATCTACGCCGCCGGCCGGGTGTTCACTTATTCCTTCGCCGGCCTCGCCGCGGGTTACGCCGGACTCCGCTTCGGCAGCGAACTCGACACCTGGCCGGCCGGCCGGGCGGTACTGCAACTCGTCGGCGGGCTCGCGCTGATCGTCGTCGGGTTGGAACTGCTGGGGTTGCTGCCGTGGCGCGCGAAGGGCGATGCCGGCTGCCTCGGGCCCGCACTATTTGAGGGCTTGCGCGGCTCGGCGCGGGGCGTGTTCTTCGCCGGCATGATCAACGGATTACTGCCGTGCGGGCTCGTGTATGCGTGGCTTGCCGTGGCGTTCTCGACCGCCAGCCTGTTGCGCGGCGCGGCCGTGATGGCCTGCTTCGGAGTGGGCACCATTCCCGCTCTGGCCGCCCTCGGCGCCGGCGCGCGTTGGCTGCCCTGCTCGGCCCGACACACGCTCGCGCGCGTCGGCGGGTGGATTGTCGTCGGGTCGGGCGTCGCGCTCGTTGCCACGGCGGCGTACGGATTCGTTGTTACGCCGGTCGACTGTCCGTTGTGCGGGCCACATGGCGTGGGATGATCTAACGATTGTCCGGTTGTAGCGGTTACTCAAAATGTAGCGAATCGGTCCGGCTCTGTGGTGTGCCGAAGGGTCTGAGAATACGGCGACTACGTGGAGTGCGGGAGTTGGACCGGTTAGACTTGGCTTTGCGGCCCGCGCCGGTCGCGACCCCTTCCATTCCCGTATTCGAGGCTCGATATGTTTCGCCGATCGTTGTCCGCGTTCCGTCGCTCGTTGCTGCGCCTGACACGGCTCGAGGAGCGCACCACACCTGCGATATTCTCGGTGACCAACCTCAATGACGCGGGCGCGGGCTCACTCCGCCAGGCGATTCTCGATGCCAACAACACGACCGCATCGGACACGATCCTGATCGAGACCCAAGGCACGCTCGTCCTGGCAACCGGTCAGATGAACATCACGACCGACCTCGCCATCGTCGGCCCCGGTGCGGGCTCGCTGACCATCAGCGGCGCGGGTCTGTCGCGCATCTTCGAAATTGATAACACCGTTACCGGCACCGAGATCAGTGTCACCATCAGCCGGATGACGCTCTCGGGCGGCAACGCCAACGGTGGATTCGGCGGCGCGATCCGCGTCGCGGACGAGAACTTCAGCGCGGCTGACGTCAATTTCTTCAACAACACCGCAAGCCGGGGCGGCGCGATCGATGTGGCACAGGACGGGCGGCTGACCATGGACCGCTGCACGCTGTCCGGCAACTCGGCCTTGGGGTCCGGCGGCGGGGCGATGTATCTCGACAACTACTCTGTCAACATCGTGCGTGACTGTGTCATCACCGGCAACACTTCGACGAACGACGACGGCGGCGGCATCTACCTCGATATTGACGGCACACTCCGCATCGAACGCACTCAGGTCTCCTACAACCAGACCACCGGCGATGGCGGCGGCATCTTCGTGTTCTCCCGCGGCAGCCTGACGGTGATTTCCTCCACCCTGGCCGGCAATTTGGCCGGCGGCATCGGCGGCGCCATCGACACCGGCGAGGCCGAGTTCCGGCTGGAGAACAGCACCGTCTCCGGCAACTCCGCCGCGACCGGCGCGGGCGTGTACATCTCCTCGTACTACAACGGCCCGGGCAAGCGGCCCTCGCTGACCGAAGGCGAAGGCGACCGCCCCGCTACCATCATCAGCAGCACCATCGTCAACAACTCCGCCAATAACACTACCGGGACCGGCGGCGGCGTGTTCTCGGTGCGCGGCGTGTCGATCTCCGACAGCATTGTTTCCGGTAACTCCGCGTTTGAAGACCCCGATCTCGCCGACGGCAGTTACGGCTCGTTTGCCACGTCTTACAGCCTGATCCAGACCCAGGGCGCGGCCACCATCATCAACATCGGCGGCAACATCTTCGGCGTCGCCCCGATCCTCGGGCCGCTGACGATCAACGGCGACACCAGGCTTCCCACGCACGCCCTGCTGGCCGACAGCCGGGGGCTCAACGAAGGCAACCCGATGTACGCCGGCCCCGCTACCGACGAGCGGGGCCTGCCCCGCATCGCCGGCCCGCGCGTCGACATGGGTGCGCACGAGACAGAGTTCGGATTCGTCCGCGGCAAAGTCCTGTACAGCGACGGCGTGAACCCCGACAGCGGCAATCCGAACGTTTTCGTCTGGCTCGACCGCAACGGCAACGGTTCGCCCGACAACGATGAAGTCAGCACGCTGACCGACAACGACGGCAACTACCTTCTTGCCGACCTGCCCGGCGACTACGACCCGTACCGCGCCCTCCGCGCGGGGCTGTTCCAGCTTCAGGCCGGGCCGCCCCGGCAGACGCTGGTCGCCGGCGTGACCAACAACGTCTCCTCGTGGATCGACCGGCCCATCGCCGGGCTCAAGGCCTTCAACGGCTCCGACGTGCTGCCCTCGGGCGTCGCGGCCGCCGTGGTGGATTTCCGCTCGGCCCTCGGGAACCTGAACCCGAACTTGGCCGGCACGCAGAACAACGGCGCGGGCCGCCGGGAGATCAACTGGGACGGCGTGCCCGACCAGTTCGCCGCCCCGAACAACCTGCCCGCCAACTTCTTCAACTCGAACTCCCCGCGCGGCGCGGTGTTCGTCGGCCAGGGCACCGGCTTCCAGGTCAGCGCGGACAGCTCCAACCCGACGAACACGCCGACCCTGTTCGACAATTTGAACACCGGCAACTCGGCCAACTTCTCGACGTTCTCGCCGCAGCGGCTGTTCACGCCCCTGGGCTCGAACGTGTATGACGTCGAGTTCTTTGTGCCGGGCACGACGACGCGGGCCACGGTAAGCGCGTTCGGCGCGGTGTTCATTGACGCGGAGAACGCCGTCGAGTCGTCGCTCGAGTTCTTCGATGCCGACGGCAACAGCCTGGGCGTGTTCCTCGTGCCGCACGTCGAACGCCGGCAGTTGCCGGACCGGCCCGAAGGTGGCGTACAATCGCAACTCGGCCAGTCGTTCCTCGGCGTGCAGTTCACGGACAACCGCCGGGCCGCCAAGGTCCGCATCACCACGGGCAACACCAACATCGGGGCCAACGACGACTTCCGCTCGCACGATGTCGTCGTCCTCGATGACTTCATCTACAGCGAACCGGTGGCGATCACCCCGCCGGTCGCGCAACCGATTCCGCTTTCGGCCGTCGGGTCCGGCGTCGGTGGTAACAGCACGGTCCTCGTCTACGATCAGACCGGTAAGCAGGTCGCCAGCTTCCAGGCTTTTGACAGCTCCTTCCGCGGCGAGGTCCATGTGGCCACCGCCGACATCGACGGCGACGGCATCGAGGACGTCATCACCGGGGCCGGCGCGGGCGGCGGCCCACACGTCCAGGTGTACGGCGGTGCGAAACTGCTTACCGGCGTGGCCGAGCGCATCGTCACCCCGCTGGGCAGCTTCTTCGCTTTCACCCCCGAGTTCCAAGGCGGCGTGAACGTCTCGGCCGGCGACGTCAACGGCGACGGCCGGGCCGACATCATCATCGGCGCGGGCCCCGGCGGCGGACCGCACGTCATCACCTTCTCCGGGGCGAATGCCACGGTCCTCTCGAGCTTCTTCGCCTACGACGCCGGCTTCAAGGGCGGCGTGAATGTGGCCGGTGGCGACTTCAACGGCGACGGCAAAGCTGACATCGCCACGGGCGCGGGCCCCGGCGGCGGACCCCACGTCCGCGTGTTCGACATCGCCAACAAGGGCACCCTCGCCGACTTCTTCGCCTACAGCCCGGCCTTCCACGGCGGCGTGTATGTGGCGGCCGGCGACGTGCTGCAGAACGGCAAGGCCGACCTCATCACCGGGGCCGGCGCGGGCGGCGGACCCCACGTCCGCGTGTTCGACGGCGCGACCTTCCTCGCGGCCCGCGACTTCTTCGCCTACGACGCGGCCTTCTCCGGCGGCGTCCGCGTCGCGGCCGTCCGGGCCTTCGGGACGGACTACATCGCCACGGCGGCGGGCCCCGGCGGCGGACCGCACATCCGCGTCGTCGACAAGGATCTGAATCAGCTCGACAGCTTCTACGCCTTCGGCAACAAGGACTTCAACGGCGGCGTGTTCGTCGGCTGATCGCGCGACGAATCGACCAACTCCCGACGACCCGCGGCCGGCAACGCCCGCGGGTCGTCGGCATTTTGGGGGGCATCGGATCGGGCCGACCGCTTGACCTCGTGACAGTTAACGGGGAGAATGCACGTCATGAAGACGACACTGGAACTGCCGGACCAGCTTGTCAATCAGGTCAATCTCTTCGCGCTCCGTAAAGGGATGGACCTGTCAGACACCGTAGCGCTACTCCTGCGTGAAGGTCTCGCCGCGGACCGGGCGGAGGCCGCTGCTTTACCAAAACCCCAAGTGACGATCGACCCCAAGACCGGCTTTCCCGTTATTCCTTGCTCGCCCGTCGCGCATCCCGAAGACGAATTGACACCGGAGCGGGTGGCGGACATCCTGTGTGCTTTAGATTCCGAAGTCGCGATCAGTTAGCAATGCTTCAAACCAAGTGCCTGTTTTCTCTGGTTCCGCTTCTGTTCCTGGGCGGCACCTCTACCGCCGCGCCGCCGAATGTCGTCTTCATTCTCGTCGATGATCTGGGTTATGCCGACCTCGGCTGCACCGGGGCTCGCGACATCCGCACGCCGAACATCGACCGGCTCGCCCGGGACGGCGCACGGCTCACGCAATCATACGCGGCCGCGCCGGTCTGCTCGCCGACGCGGGCCGCGCTGATGACCGGCCGGTATCCCCAGCGGAACGCCGGCTTCGACTGGGTGGTCCGCTACGTCGAGAAGGATCGCGGGCTCGCGCCCACGGGCCGGTCGCTGCCCCGCCTGCTTGGCGACGCGGGCTACGACACCGCACTCGTCGGCAAATGGCACCTGGGGTACAAGCCCGAGTTCGGCCCGCGGGCTCACGGATTCGGACGGTTCTTCGGCTTCCTCGCCGCCGACCTCGACTTCTGGTCGCACCGCGACGCGCTCGGCGACCCCGGCCTGTACGAGAACGAGACGCTCGTCGAAAAGCCCGGCTACCTCACCGACTTGTTCACCGACCGCGCCATCGACTTTCTTCGCGAGCCGCACACCAAGCCATTCTTCCTCGAACTCGCCTACAACGCCCCGCACTGGCCGTTTCAGCGGCCCGACCGGCCGGATGACATCCGCGACAAGGATACCTACGGCCTCGAGAACGGCACGCGGGCCGACTACGTCGCGATGGTCGAGCGGATGGACGCGGGCGTCGGCCGGGTGCTCGCGGCACTCGACGAGTTGAAACTCGCCGACAACACCATCGTGATCTTCACCAACGACAACGGTGGCGATCGGCTCTCCGACAATTCGCCGTTCTTCCACGGCAAGTATTCGCTGTGGGAGGGCGGCATCCGCGTGCCCGCCATCGTGCGCTGGCCCGGCCACATCCGCGGCGGCACGGAGATCAACCAGGTGGTGACGACGATGGACTGGACCGCGACGCTGCTCGCCGCGGCCGGCGCGAAGTCGCCCGACGACCTCGAGGGCATCGACGTGATGCCGATGCTCACGGGCAGGTCGCCGGTCCAACCGCGGACGCTGTACTGGCGACTGGCCCGGCCCGACACCAAACACGGCCAGCGGGCGGTCCGCCACGGCGACTGGAAGCTGATCTACGACCGCGAAGTGGAACTGCTCTTTAACCTCGCCCAAGACCCGACCGAACACACCAACCTCGCCTGGCGCGAACCCGCGAAGGTCAAGGAGTTGCACGATATGCTCGAAGCTTGGAACAAGACGCTGCCAGAGAAGAAGTAACGAGAGGTCCTCAACCCCTCCCATCCCGGCCGCCCGGTTGGTTCGCTATCATTCCCTCGTTGCTGCTGGCTGAGCTGACTCTGACTTTCGACCCCGCGCCGCCGTGGAATGGCGCGGCGGGGCCGGTCGCGCTGGGCGTCGTCGCGATCCTGCTCGCATCGCTCACCGTGTACACCTACCGCGGGTCCGGCGTGCCCGGGCGGCGCGTCGGCGTCGTCGTCGCACTCCGCCTGCTCGCGCTGCTCCTGGCCGTGCTCACCGTCCTCCGGCCGTCGTTCGCCGTGCAGGAACCCGACACCTCGCCGTCGGTCCTGCTCGTCGCGCTCGATTGCTCGAAGAGCATGACCGTCGCCGACGAGATCGATAACAAGTCGCGGTTCGTCACGGCCGAGCGGTTGCTCAAGCGCTGCGCCGACCAGTTCGACGGCCTGCGCGACAAGTTCCAGATCGCGACCAAGTTCTATCGCTTCTCCGACGACGTGTTCGAGGACGAGCGCGGACCCGACGGCCCGCGGACCGATTTCGGCGTCATGCTCCGCACGCTCGCCCAGCGGCACGGGCAGGAGCGGGCCCTGCGCGGGCTCATCGTACTCAGCGACGGCGGCGACAACGGCGTCCGCTACCCCGCGCTCACCGAGGCGGCCCGATTCCGCGCCCTGAACTGCCCCGTCGAGACGTTCGCGCTCGGCAAGCAGAACACCAGTAACCAGCAGCGGGACATCGCCGTCACCGGCCTGGTCGCCGACCCGTCGCCGGTACCGGTCAAGCAGAAAGTCACGTTCCGCGTCGCGATCGACGCCCCGGGCTTCGAGAACACGCGGACGACGGTCCGGCTGTTTCTCGACGGCCGACCGGCCGGGACGCAGGACGTGACGCTCACCAAGTCCGTCGGCAACGATGTCGCCCTGGAGGCCACCGCACCGTCGACGCCGGGCGAAGTGAAAGTCACCGTGCGCGTCGATTCCCGGCCCGGCGAGGCGTCCGTCGCCAACAACGAGCTGACCACTTACCTGACCATCACCAAGGAAGGCATCAGCGTTCTCGTCGTCGACCGCTTGCGGCTCGAGTTGAAGTTCCTGCGTCGTGCGCTGGCCGGCGACCCGCGGTTCCGGGTGTACGAGGCGATCCGCCAGACCGACGACCCGCCGCGGGGCAACGCCGCGGAGCTTTACAACTTCGACCGCCAGGCGTACGACGTGATCCTGATCGGCGACGTGTCGGCCCGGCGGTTCTCCGGCGGTCGGCCGGCGGTGTTGCAACAACTCGAGGACCTCGTCCGCGTGCGCGGCACGGGCCTGGCGATGCTCGGCGGACTCGACAGCTTCGCGCCGGGCGGTTGGGCCAACACGCCGGTCGCACCCGCCCTGCCCGTCGGCCTCGAGACCGGCGGCCAATCCGAGGACCCGGTGCAACTGCTGCCGAGCCCCGGGGCCCGCGGCGAATTCCTGATGCGACTGCTGCCCGATGCCGCCGCCAACGACGCGCTGTGGAAGAAGTTGCCGCCGCTGCCCGGCTCATCGCTCTTCGGCCGGCGGAAGGACGGCGCGACGGTCGTGGGTCAATCGGCCAACGGCACGCCGCTCTACGTCCGGCAGTTCTACGGCAACGGTCGCACCGTCGCGCTCGGCGTCGACATGACCTTCCTCTGGCAACAACTCGGCCAGCAGGCCCGCCCGCGCACCAACGAGGGCATCGACGCCCACACGCGCTTCTGGCGGCAGATGGTACTCTGGCTCGCCAAGCAGGAGGAGACCGAGGGCAGCGTCTGGATAAAGCCCGACGTCCGGCGCGTCGCCGCGGGCAGCAAGCTCAACTTCAACGTCGGCGTGCGCGGCAAATCCGGCCTGGAGCTACCCGCGGCGGTGTACGAAGTCTCCGCGATCGCGCCCGAGGGGCCGGTGCCGGGCAACCTCCCGATCACGCGCACGGCCGACCTGAACCGCGGCGCGTTCTGGAAGACCGACACGCCCGGCGAGTATTCACTTAAGGTGAAGGCCAAGGCGACCGATGCCGACGGGGCGGCCGTCGAGGGCGAAGCGATGGCCCGGTTCATCGTGTACCAGGACGACACGGAGTTGCTCCGCCCTGCGGCCGACCACGACTTGCTCACGCGGGTGGCGCAGTCGGGCGGCGGGCGGTTCCACCTCGCCGACGAGTTGCCGAAGTTCCTCGAGGAGTTACCGATGCAGGCGTCGGCCGGCAGTCCGCCAAAGACGCGATACTACCCGGACTGGCGGGGTGCGAAGCTGGGCTGGTTTCAGCCGACGCTGTTCGGGCTGTTTGCGGCACTGTTATGCGGGGAATGGGCGTTGCGCCGCTGGTGGGGGATGGTGTAAGCGGCATTCGGGCTGGCCGAAAGGGGGCCGGGCCGGTATCGTTTCCGGTCTGGAACCGTGACACCGCCCGAAGGGATCGAACCATGAAACGCCGCCAACTCCGCGTCGCCAACAAACGCCGCCGCAACAAGAAGAAGCACCAGAATCGCAGCAAGTAGTGTGGGTGCCGGGTGTCAGGAAAATACACCTGACACCGGAGCCTGCCCGACCTGGCGTAGCTGCCGCATTCGCCCTCTTTGTAGCCGTATTCGCCAGAATACGGTCGCACCGTTACCCCGTGCCAAATCGCTCCGCTCCGCGTCGCGGCTAACCGCCGTACGTTTTTACTTCTGCAATCCTTCCTGGTCGTAGCCGTATTCGCCAGAATACGGCTTTGTCGTTTTCCCGTACCCGATCGCTCCGCGTCGCGGCTAACGGTTCCGTACACCAGCTCTCTGCAATCCGCCTACTTCTCCATGGTGGCCAACATGTGGGCTGCGAGGAGATGTCCGATCCGACACGAACATCCGGGTCCGCAGTTGCTCCTCGGATCGTGCCGGGTGTTCCAAGCGAGCGAGGACGATGAGCGCCCGGGTGTCTCCGGCGGCACAGCGGCGCCGGAAGGAGCGGGAAGCCGACCGACTTGCGGGGCAGCCGGTTTCACCGGCTGAAGACGGCCCTCGAGCATGGTGCCCCAGACGTTTATGGACTTCAGGTCTTTGGGATCGACCTCGTGGGGACTCTTGTCCAACACCGTGAGGTTGGCCTTCTTCCCGACTGCAATGGAGCCGATCTCTTTCTCCAGCTGGATCGAGTAGGCCGCGTCGATGGTCATGGCCCTGAGGGCGACATCGAGTGGCACCCGGTGTTCCGGCCCTGCTACCTGTCCCTCGTAAGTGGTGCGCGTGACTCCGGCCCAGATCAACTCCAGCGGTTTCGCGGGAGCCATCGGCATGTCGGAGTGGAATGACAGGGAGCCTTGGTTCTTCAGCACAAAACTGTGCGGGACGATCGCGGCGGCCCGGTCCGGGCCGAGCCCGATTTTCGCGTACGGTCCCGCCAGCGCGGTGACGTAATATGGGTTGGAACTGATCACACCGCCGAGTTCGATCCAGCGTTTGACGAGGTCGGCGTTGGCGAAGCCGAAGTGAATCAGAACGCTCCGGTGGTCCTTGCGCGGGTTGCGCTTCATGGCCTTTTCGAGTTCGCCGACGAGTACTTCCAGCCCGGCATCGCCGTTGTTGTGCGTGTGGATCTGGTACTCCGCGTCCCAATACGCCTGGAAAGCGAACCCGAACACCGGCGGGTCCATGATCCACGCGCCTTTGTGCCCGTCGGTGTAGCCGTCTTTCATCATCATCAGCTGGCTGAAGATCGCCCCGTCCGTCAGGAGTTTGACCTGTTTTGGCAGGTAGACCGTCCGACCCCGACCCCAGGACAGGACGGATTCGGAGTCTTTCACCAGCGCCCCGGCATCAGTGGGGTTCCGGGCCGCGAACGTTTTTCCATCGGCCATGAAGTAGTGGTTGAAGGGCGTGGAATCGTTGCTGTACACGTCATTGATCATGTCCTGGAGGGGCTTGGAGAAAAAGCCACCCGGCTCGCAGGCCACTGTGATGCCGTTGCGGTGATAGTACTTCACCGTGTATTCGAGGCCGGCCTTGAAGCGCGCGGGAGTCGCCAGTTCCGGCGTGAGCTTGCCGAGAATCGCCAGCGCCCCCTGCTCGAAGAAATGGCCTTTTTCGAAGCTCGATTGCTCCTGCGCACTTTTGCTCATCCCGGCAACAAACGCTGCATCGATGCCGGTCTTTTTCAGCGCCGCCGAGTTCAGGAAGAACTCATGACAGGAGCGGTGCCAGACGATGACCGGGAAATCCGGCGCGAGCCGATCCAAGAGCGTCCGCGACATCGGGCCGTGCATGTAGTGGTGATAGCCCCACGTAATGAACGATTTGGATTTGTCCGTGTGCCCCGCCAGGTCTTTTGCAAGGCGATCCTGATAGCCCTTCTCGTCGCGCACGGCCGGGGAGAATCCGTCGATGGCGTCCCAATCCTCAATCGAAATCACCCGTGTATTCATCGTCAGGGCGGCCAGCACCGGGTGAACGTGCTGCTCGACGAAGCCGGCCGAGACGACCTTGTCCGCGAAAGTCGTGTCGACTCGGGCCCCCCGGCCTACCGCCGCTTGCACGTCCGCCAGCGTACCCAGGGCTACGAATCGGCCGTCGCGGACGGCGACGGCCTGCGCCTTTGGCTTCGCAGGGTCCATCGTGAGGAACTCCCGCGCCACGTAGATCGTGGTCGTGTCGGCGGGCCCGATCTTCCCGGCAATATCCTGCAAGGACGGTGTCTGTGCCGCGACTCCGGACACGGCAAGCCAGAGCAGGACGGGCAGTCCCGCCAGCGTCCGGACCGGACGAGCGCCGGCGTGGTTGGATCGGATCATGACTTGGATACCTCAGTGGGTTCGGCCAATCCGGCCTCCGGTCGCCGGGTTCATTTCGCCGAATAGATCGTCTTGCCTTCCTTGATGGTCTCGACCACCTTGATGTCCTTGATGGTCTTCGGGTCGACCGTGAGCGGATTCTTGTCCAGAACGACGAGGTCGGCGAGCTTTCCGACTTCGAGCGAGCCTTTGGTCTGCTCCTCGCGGTACATGTACGCGCAGTCGAGCGTAATGGCTTTGAGCGCCTGGAGCGGAGTCACACGCTCGTCGGGGCCGAGGACTTCGCCCGTGCGGGTCAACCGGTTGACCGCCGACCACATCACGAACAACTGGTCGATCGGCGCGACGTTGAAGTCGGTGTGATTCTGGCACCGGATGCCTTTCTTCAGCGACGAATTCATCGGGCTGATGAATGCCGCCTGTTCCTGGCCGCGGTTGCGAATGTGGGTATCGCCGAAGTAGAAGCAATGCTCCGTGTAATAGGAAGGCATCAGCTTGTAAGCCGCGTATTTGTCCAACTGATCCCGGCGGACGAACTGCGAGTGGATGATCGTCGTCCGGCGGTCGGCAAAGCGATCCTGCGCCGCCTTCTCGTGGGCGGCGAGGAACATGTCAATCGAGGCATCGCCGTTGCAGTGCACGATGAGTTGGAGGTTTTTGTCGTAGACGGACTTCACCATCTGATCGAGGTCGCTTTGCGGAAAGAGGGGCTCGCCCTTCCAGTCCTTTTCGCCGCCCGGCCCGCCCGTTAGATAGGGCTTGGTGAAATAGGCCGTCCGGCCCTGGGGTGAGCCGTCGCAGGTGACTTTGATTCCTGCCAGCTTGAGCCGGTTCTTGTACGTCCCGAATGTCTCGGGCGGGTTGTCCTGAAAAACGGCCTTGGCTTCGGTGATGAACGGGTAGGCGGCGACATCGATGAATAGCAGTCCCTTATCCGCGGCCTTCCGCAGGATTGCCACATCGGGAGCCACAGTCGCGCCTTCCTGAGCGGTCGTCACCCCGGCCGCGGCATAGATCATCTGCCCTTCTTGAAAGCGACGAAGCAACTCTTCTTCGCCCGGCTTGGGCATGTTGGCAAAGATGGGCATCCAGGCCGCCTCCATCAGGAGGCCTTCCGGCTCCATCGTCCCCGGCTTGCGAACGATGACGCCGCCTTTGGGAGTGGGCGTGTCTTTCGTCACATTGAACTTCTTCAACGCCAGTGAGTTGCAAACCGCACCGTGCAGCGAGACGTGTCCGACGAAGACCGGATGATCAGGAAACGCGGCATCCAGGTCAGCGGCGGTCATCTCCCGCTTCTCTTCCATCTCGTTACCGTCGTACCCGTAGCCGATGATGAACTCGCCCTTCGGGATGTTGAACTTTTTCTGATGGGCTTTCATGGCCTCGATGATGCTCGCCACCGACTTGCCGGGCCCGGCCGGGGGTGCAAAGCAGTTCGCCTGTTGTGCGACCTGCAGGCAGTTGATGAAGTGGCTGTGCCCGTCGAGGAATCCCGGCACCATGGTCTTGCCGCCCAGATCGACGACTCGGGTCGAGGCTCCCCGGTGCCGGAGAACATCCGCCTTATTCCCGACGGCCACGATCTTGCCGTCTTTCACCGCCAGCGCTTCAGCCGACGGGGACCTGTCATCGACCGTGACAATGGGACCACCGTGATAGATCACGTCGGCGGGGGCCTGAGCATTGGTGGCCGCCAACGACAACAACGAGCATGCGACGGCAAGCAAACACTGGATTCGCATAGACCTCTCTCCCCGCAGCGCGACTTCCGACCACTTGTCCAGTCCTTGGTCGTCGAATGTCCGTTCGCCGGTCCGAATACCGGCTTATTGCACTTTACGAACGACATGACCGTTTCGGATACTCTGTCGCCGATTTGCTCAGATCAGAAAAACGGCTGACGTACTTCCCAGGGTTGACTCTGATTCACGCCGACGCCAGCCGGATACACCGCGACTGTGCTTCGCGTCCTGAGCCTCCGTTCGATTGATCGAATTGTCAAACCAACATTGGATCCCCGAACCGGAAACCCGTCACGGAGCCGGACAAAGGACTTGAGGGAATTCAGAGCTTGATCGCTTTTCTTTGGACTCCGAGTGACGAATATGCCGATTGTGATACCGTGGCACGCTGGTCCTGTCAGTGGAACGTCGTAGGCGCGGGGTGAGATAAAGTGCATCGCCTTTGTGTGCTGATGATGTCGGTCGCACTTTTCGCGGAGGCAGAAGCCCGCGGGCAGGAGCCGGCAACGACCCTTCCCCCGGTGCCCGTCGCTGCCCCCGTAACCGCATCTCCGCCGACGACCGCGGCTGCGGATGTCGTCGCAGCACAGCCCGCCACGACTTCGTACACGCCGGGTGACGGGTTGACCGTCTCCATGCTGAACGGTACGAGCAAGTTGAAGCTGTTTGCGCAGTTTTCGGGCATCGGCGTGTTCGCCACCGATCGGCCGTTCACCGCCGGGATCCCCTTTCTGATACTGCCGCCGTCGCCGTTCGGTTTGAACACGAACACATTCGATCTGCACGCCCGGCAGTCGGCATTCGGCGCGGTCTTCACGGGCCCGGAGGTCCTCGGCTTCACTCCCGGCGCAAACTTCCTCGGCTTCATCCAGAACGATAACCTCACCAGCGACGCCTACGGGTTCCTGCCTTATCAGGCGTACGGCGAGTTGAAGAACGAGCACTGGCGGATCGCCGCCGGTCTGCAATCGGACGTCTTCAATCCCGAAAGCCCGACGCTCATCACGCTCGCCAAGATGTACGGCTCGGGCAACACCGGATCATTCCGCGGGCAGTTCCGCGTCGAGCACTTCGCGAAACCGTCCGACGACTTTCAACTCACGACCCAGGTCGCCCTGAGCGAACCGGTGGCGACGGTGGTCACCGGCAACGCTCGGATCGTCGAGGACAACGGCTGGCCGAACGTCGAGGCACGACTCGCGGCCGGGATCGGCGCGGTGGAGGAACTCTGCGGAGATCGCAAGAAGCGGGCCGCCGAGTTGGGCGTCTCCGGGGTGGTCGGCCAATTGCGATCCTCGAAATCCATTCTGGCCCCGGACGATCCGGGTCAGCCGAATCGCTCGGTTGTCAACACCTGGGGTCTGGGCGTGGATGCCGACTGGGCGGTAACCTGCCGGTTCGGGCTGGCCGGTGAACTCTTCGTCGGGCAGGGCCTCGGCGAATACAACGGCGGCATCCTGCAGTCCTACAACTCCGCCACACTGCAACCCATCCGGACCCGCGGCGGCTGGGCCGAAGCCTATTACTACGTCACCGACAAGTTCCACGTTCACAGCGGGTACGGCATCGACGCCCCGCTCCGCCGCGACCTCGCACCGACCCAGTTCGCCAAAAACCAGACCTACTTCACGAATTTCGTTTGGGACGCGAGCAAGGTTCTGCAACTCAGCTTCGAAATCGACTACCGAAAGACCGACTACATCGCATTCCAGAACGCCGACGGCGTGGTGTTCATGACACAGATGCTGCTGCGGTTTTAAAGCGGTCCGTTGCGGGATTCGCCGGAATACGGCCGTATCATCATCGCGTGCCGGATCGCTCCGCTCCGCGTCGCGGCTAACTTCTTACTTCTGCATTCTCCTGTTGATTGCCCACACGACCCCAGCCGCGCCGAGCAGATGCACGGCCATGCCGAACAAGTCGATGGCGAAATGGACGTAGACGCCGTTCGGGTCCGGGTCGGGTCCGTGAGAATGCAAGTACAACGTTCGGATTACAGCCAACGCAAGCCCTGTGAGCCCAACCATCGTCACGACGAGCCCGAGGGCATACATTCCGGGCCGGCCCGTACGCCAGTACCGCGGGATGAGCAGCAGGTGATGGACGTAGACAGCCGACGCGTACGCTGTCATCAGCGCGGCGGTCACGATCACTGCCAGCAGCAACGTGGGATGATACCCTCGGGTCACGACCAGCCAGAACCCGCCGACCGCCAGCCAGGCCAAAAGAGAAAGCCAGATGGCTCGCGATCGAGACATGAGCGGAGGCCCGCCGGGTGTGGTTCGCGTCCCGTCAGACTGCAGTCGCCACGGCTTCGCGCCCTTGTCGTAGCCGTAAACGCCAGAATACGGCCGCGGCTCGCCAAGTGGCGATACCTGCGTCGGCAGTTGAGCGAGTGCTGCTTTGGATACGGACCACGCAACTAAAGTAACTCAATCTCGGCGAGTCGAACACGGGTCCATTCCAGCAACGGCGGGAATCGAGTCGCATCGCCGTATTCACGCTCAAGGAACCGGTGCAGCGCGGCCAATTGGCCCGGCGTCAGCTGTCCGAACTCGAACCCACTCGACGGATGCCAGTGCAGGTGCCCGTTCTCCAGAAAATCGGACCATCGCTCAGCGCTCAGGAACACTTCGGCGGGCAATCCGATCGACAGCAACTCTGCGCGGTACTGCTCGATCCATGCCTGCCAGGCCGCCGCGGCACGATGGGCATCGGATTTGGGCTGGCGAAAGGACATGGGTTTACCGCGGGACGACCATACAGAAGAAAGACACTCGCAAAAAAAATGTCAGAATCCACGATACCACCAATTCAGAGTCTACAGCCTGCTGGTACCAATAGGCAAACACCCCATCGCCAATAAGGTGTGGCACTGTCTGACTCACCCGATCGATGACGCCGATTGCCGTTTGCTGTGATTGTGGATCCATGCCGTTGAGACTTTCGACAGAAAAGGCCTCTACATGGTGCGTTTCCGGAATTCGGTAGCCGAAGTGATGACTGAACAACCCAGCAGTGATTCTCGCAGCGACTCGATCCAACCGTGCGAGATCAACTTTGTATCCGTGACCAGTACCCAAATAGACGCCGCCGTTTGATAGCCGGTTGGTCTGGAACATGCTCCGGAAAAATGACTGTTGAAGCCCCTTCTTTTCCGGCCTTTGCAAGGAGCGTAAGATCGTGGGCCAAGTCTCTTTTGCTGCCGGGTGCTCCCCCACGTCGTGTCGCAAACAGAGCTTGAGGCGAAAGTACTCGTCGTCTTTTGACGCGCCCTGATTACAAACTCTGCAGCTTCGCACAGTGATCAAGTTGGACGGTCTGGGTCTTGGAAACAGTAACTTTGGCGGGACATGATCGGAGGTCAGATCGTCTGTACTCCCGCAGTAGACGCACTCTCTGATCTCTTTTTCGATACGGGACATCCGGGTTGAGCCCCTCCGACATTCGATTTTTCACCAGTCCTTAGCATCGCAAATTATCTTCGAACTGTCAGCGATACAGCATGAATCGCTGTCCACTGACATCTGCCAGGTACCACGACGCGACTAGATCAGCCGACCCGTACCCCAATCGATTTCCAGAATAGCGGCTCGTGGATGATCCGAACGCCCAGGTCTCGGGCCTTTTTGGCCTTTCCGGATTGCGAGTTTGGATCGGCCAGCACGAGCAGGTCGAGCTTTTTGGAGACATTTCCGACCGGGACCAACCCGGCCGCAGTGGCGAGAGCTTCAGCCTTGTCCCGGGAGATGAGAGTCCCGTCGCAAGTACACTGAAGTTCACCGGTAAAGCACACGCGCTTTCCCGCTAAACTCTCGTTGGCTGATGCGGGTGACTTTTTTGCGCCGCCGACCTCGGCGATCCGCGAGGCGGCTTCGGTCAGTACCTGGTCCAATTCCTCTGACGGCTGGCCGAGGAGTTTGGCGACCATTTTCAGGTCCCGACGCTCGGAGTCGGTTACCACGCCATCCGCTACTGCTGCAATGGCAAGTTGAAGGAGATAATCCCGGTGCGCCGCCACGATCTGGTTGCGATTCAGTCCCCAGCGGTTGGCCATTTCGACCAACGCATCGGCTTCGGCACTGTCGACTCGCCGATCTTCGAGTACACGATCAAGCAAAGCACCATACGCCATCATCGCCCCATCGCTGGCGACGCTGAACGGTTCGCTTCCGCGGCGATCCATGAGTCGCTGAATGTACTCCGGCGGGGCCGCTTGTCGCTGCCGAGACTGTTCGCGCGTGATCGGCTGTCGGACCGGTGCCCCGAGCTTGGGCCACGGGACCGCGTTGCGTTTCAACTGACGAATGGTATGTGGTTCTTCTTCGAAAACTGCGACAAGGAGCCTCGCCGCGGCCAATGCGTCGTCCAGCGCGGAATGGCCCTCGCCGGATTGCGTGATGCTGTACTGCCGGCAGCAATCCCTGAGTTTCCCGCCTCCCGCCAGTTGCATCGTACACATCGTCGAGTAGTCCGGGAGGTCGCAGCCGATCCGCGAAAACTCCGTGTCGATGAAGAGCCGATCGAACCTGACATTGTGGGCGGCAACGGCGACGACCCCATCGAGCAGTTCAAGAACATGCGGAGCAATTTCGTCAAACTTTGGAGCGTCCAGTATGTCCTCAGACGTGAGCCCGTGAATGCTGGTGGGGCCGATGTCTCTGGTCGGGTTGACCAATGAGACAAACTGCTTTTTTATCGTGCCATCGGTGCCGAGGATTACAGCGGCAATCTCGACGACGCGGTCGTGCCGAAATGGAAACAGGCCGGTTGTTTCAACATCGACAACTGCAATCGGGCCGGGCAGGTGGGCGAGTGACATATCCGCGTTTCTCCATTGGTTGAGATTCAGACTCTCCATTCGCTTGATGCGGGGAACCAGACCACGGTCCTCGCAACTACGACTATCATCCGACCCGCATCCTATCTGACCTCGTCGGAATTCCCAAGGTCCGTAGGTTCGGATTTGGAGCAAATCAGTCACGCTTCCTGGCTTCTGTAGCCGCCGCGAGATGCGTGACAGCGGGCACGCGGCGGGCTTCGACGACTCAGCCCGCCCTACCAACCATCGTCGTTGCTTTCGAGTGACAGCCAGCGCGGGCCTCATCGGCATTCTGGCGAATGCCGCTACGAAGACACACGCTCCGCGTCGCGGCTAACCGCCGTTCATTTTTACTTCTGCATTCTGCAATCTGCAATCTGCAATTCTTCACAAGATCGGTCCCGGGTCCGGCATCGTCCAACTTGCAAGCTGCTTCAACAATTCTGCGTCCGACGGGGTCGTGCCGCGCTTTTGCGAGCCGCGGAATTCGCGTTCGAACTCTTTCAGCATCTCCCGGCTGCCGAGCTTGCCGACGGGCGACATCTTGTCGATGAACAACTGGCCGTGCAGGTGGTCGATCTCGTGCTGCCAGAGTCGCGACGGGAGGTCGGTGCATTCCATCTCGAACTGCTTTCCTTCGAGGTCGTACGCCCGCACGACGACTTTCTTCGCCCGGCGCACGTCCTGAAACAGCTCCGGGAAGCTCAGGCAGCCTTCGTTGCCGTCCTGCGAGCCCGAGCGGTCGACGATCACGGGGTTGATCGCGACGCACTCCTGCTCCTTCTGCGTGTGGTCGCCCTCGAAATTCATCACGATGATGTGGATCGGGGCGGCCACCTGCGGACCCGCGAGGCCCAGGCCGCGGTTCTCGTACATGATCTCGAGCATCCGCCCGGCGAGCAGACGCAGGCCGCGGTCGATCGTCGTGATCGGGCGGGCCGGGTAGCGCAGCGACGGGTGGGGGTACTTCACCAGCTTGGCAGTCAGACTCATCAGCGCGGTTCGCCTCGTTCGGGAGTACTTCCAATATATCATCGCCCGGCCGCAACCGACATCGGCGCGGCCTCGCCCGGCGGGCTACGCTGTTCGCCATGGAACTGCGCACGCTCCCCGTCGCGGACCTCGTGCCCGCCCCGTACAACCCCCGCCAGCCGCTAGCACCCGAGGTCCGGTCTCGGCTCGAGCGATCGCTCCGCGAGTTCGGCCTGGTCGAGCCGTTGATCTGGAACGCGAGCACCGGGCACATCGTGGGCGGCCACGCCCGGCTCGAGATCCTGAAGTCGCTGGGCGTGGAAAGCGTCCCCGTGTCGGTCGTCTACCTGTCCGCGGAACGCGAGCGGGCCCTGAATGTCGTGCTGAACAACCGCGAGGCACAGGGCCGATTCGATACGGAAAAGCTGGCGGAGCTGCTGACGGAACTCGAAGAGCTGCCCGAACTGGAACTGACGGGGTTCTCGCCGGAGGACCTGCGCGGGCTCCGACTCGAACCGGTGGATCAGCCGACCGATGAGCCGGGGGCCGACGTGATCGAAGTCCGGCTGACGATTCTCCGGGCGGATTATGACCGGGTCGCGCCCGCGCTCGACGGGCTGGTCCGCGACTTCTCTCTGGAATGTCGAGTCCGCGGGCTGTAGTTTTTCCCTATGAACGTGGCAGAACAGTTTCCCGAGTTCACCCAGACCCACGTGCCGCTCGCGCCGTTCACGCACCTGCGCGTGGGGGGCCCGGCCGAGTACCTCGTGCAGCCACGCACCGTCGACGAACTGACGGCCGTGCTCGGCTGGTGCCGGACGAGCAACGTCCCGGTCCGCGTGCTGGGCAGTGGCGTCAACCTGCTGATCCGCGACGAGCCGCTGCCCGGTGTGGTGATGCGGCTGGTGGCCCCCGCCTTCACCGATATCACCGTCGACGGCACGACCGTGAAGGCCGGCTGCGGGGCGAAGCTGGCGTCGCTCATCAGCGCGACGGCGAAGAACGACCTCGCCGGCTTCGAGACGCTGGTCGGCATTCCCGCGACGGTGGGCGGAGCGCTGCGGTGCAACGCCGGCGACCGCTCGGGCGAGATCGGCACCTACGTCCGCCGGGTGCATACCCTCGACGAATCGGGCCGGGTGGCCGTGCGCGAGCGCGACGAGCTGAAGTTCGGCGACGCCTCGAGCAACCTCGACGACGCCGTGCTGCTGACGGCCGAGTTCGCCCTGCACCGCGACAAGTCCGAGGCGATCGTGAAACGGATGCGCAAGGCGTGGATCCAGCGGCGGGCCGGGCAGCCGTACCCGTTCGAGGCGTCGGCCCGCGTGTTCCTCAGCCCGCGCGGCCAGTCGGCCCGCGAACTGCTCGACAAGGCGGGCCTTGCCCGCACGAAAGTTGGCGGCGCGGAAGTCAGCGAGCGCAACGCCAACTACATCGTCACGCATCCGGGCTGCACGGCCCGCGACGTGCTGCGGCTCATGGACCTGATGAAGAGCAAGGTCCGCGATTCCTCCGGCGTCGAACTCGAACCCGAACTCGTGGTGTGGTGATGCGCGGGCCGTGGCGGGCAGTCGTGGCGCTCGTCGCGGGCATCGCTGCCATCGCCGGCGTGATCGTGCTCGGCAAGCTGAGCCGGCAGCAACTCGACGACCGCGGCCATTACGCGGTGAAACTCGCCGACCTCGACCTGCCCGCGCCGCCCGGCGTCTCGAAGGCGAACTTTCTCGCCGAAGTAAAGTACAACCACCCGATTCCCGATGTACTCGACCGGACCGACCCGGCCGCCCGGCTGAAACTCCAGCAGGCGCTCGCCGCGCATCCGTGGGTCGAGTCGGTCACGGTCGGCGACCTGAGCGACCCGAAGCCTGTGACGCTGGTGATCCGCGTGCCGACGCTCGCGGTAGGCCAGCGGGTCCTCGACCGTCAGGGCGTCCTTCTGCCGCTCACGACATCCACGATGGGACTTCCGAGCTTCCGCACCGTGCCCGATCTACCGGCCACGCCCTCGGGCAAGCCGTACCCGGACGTGCGGATCGTCGGCGTGGCCAAGACGCTGGGCTGGCTGCGCGGGCAACTGCCCGAAGTGAAGTGGCAGTCGGCCGACCTGAACGCCGACGGGCTCGTCCTGACCCGCGACGACGGGGCGACGGCAACGTGGGGCTTCGGCAAAGCGGAAGAGCCGCCCGCGGACGCCAAGTTGGCCCGGCTCCGGCAATGGAAGGCCGGCCCGCTCGACCTGCGGACGAAGTAGAGGTCAGCCGGCGATCAACAACACCCCGGCCACGATGAACCCGGTAAACACAACAATGAGTGAGATCGGCAGCGCGGCCGGGACCCGCGGTGGCCGATAGCCATAGCTCACGGCCAGCGATTGTTCGCGCTGGCAATACCGCAAAGTCGCGAACGCCAACTGGATCGCGGCCAGCAGGTTCATCGCAACACCGACGTAGTGCCCGCCTTCGACCCAGCCCGCGCCATCGAGCAGCTTGGCCTGATACAGAGCCGCGCTGCCCTTATCGAGTGCGAGCCCGGCCGTGCCAATGGCGAACGAGGTCCGCACCCATGAGAGTTGCGTGCGCTCGAGGGCCCAAGCAGTCCGCTGCCAGGCGAGTTCGGTGCGGGAGTCTTCGCTCATGGCTTCTTGTTCATGACGCAGCGGAACCCGACGTGCGACATGCCGGTGTCGACGGCCGAGCCGCGGCGGGCGGCGGTTCGGTACGCTTCGCAGTAGGTGATGTGGCACAGGAACGACCCGCCGCGGATCACACGCTTGGGGGTCATCGGCTCGTTGGGGTCCCAGAAGTCGCGGGGGCCGGTGGGGTTTTCAATGGTGACCGGGGCCGCCCGACGGCTGTACGCGTCGGCCCGGTACCAGTCGCTGCACCATTCCCAGACGTTGCCGGCCATGTCGTGCAGGCCGTAGCCGTTGGCCGGGTAGGAACCGACCGGTGCGGTGCGGTCGTAGCCGTCCTGCTTCGTGTTGATGTTGGGAAAGGTGCCCTGCCAGATGTTGCAGAGCTTGCTGTCGTCGCGGGGCGGGTCGTCGCCCCAGATGTAGCGCTTGCCGGCGAGCCCGCCGCGGGCCGCATACTCCCACTCGGCTTCGGTCGGCAGTCGCTTGCCGGCCCAGGCGCAGTAGGCGAGCGCGTCGTCGAAGCTGACATGCACGACCGGGTGATTCATCCGCCCGGCGATGTCCGAGCCCGGGCCCTCGGGGTGATTCCAGCACGCGCCGGGAGTCCATTTCCACCACTGCGACACGTCATTGAGCGGCACCGCGCCCGGCGGGGCGCGGAATACCAGCGAGCCGGCCACGAGCACGTCCGGCCCGGGCTTCGGAGTGTCGGGAGGCAGCGTCTTTTTCATCTCCTCCCAGTCCGGCACCTTCTCCGCGGTGGTCACGTACTTCGTCGCCGCGACGAACTTCTGGAACTCCTCGTTGGTGACTTCGTGGACGTCCATGAAGAAGCCGTCGACGCGGACCTTGTGGGCGGGTCGCTCGTTGGCGTGCGCCTCGGGCCCGGCCGTGCCCATCAGGAACTCGCCGGGCGGAATCCAGACCATGCCGGGCGGCGCGGCCGGGTTCCTGGCGCGCCGCGCTTCCCAGAACCCGAACACCAGCCCGCCGACCGCGCCAAACAGCAGCAGCCCGATGGAGGACCACGGACGAGCGGCCAGTTTCATGCAAGGATCCCGGATGGAGATTCGACAGGCGGACAATCAGATCATATCGCGCCGGAGGGGTCGGTCACTCGCCGGCCAAGACTCCGGACCCCTTCAACGTGTCGAGGTCGAGCCGGTACAGGATCTGGTTGTAGTTGTAGCGCGGGGTCTTCTCGGGGTTACCGGAGAAGTCGTTGGTGTAAGTGCCTTCGAAGTGGATGAGTCGGCCGCCGGCCCGGTCGAGGAATGCGTGATGGCAGACGTTGTAAAACGTCTGGCGGTCGTGCGTCACGATGCGCACCGCCTTGGCGAAAGGGCCGGTCGGCGCGTCGGCCTCGGCATACCACACCTCGCCGAGCAGCGACGGCTTGCCGAACGACTGCCCTGCGACGAGGACCCACTTCCGGCGATGCGCGTTCCAGTTCACGGTCCCGCGGTGCAGGATGATGCGGTCGGCGGGCGCGGCCACGTCGGCCGGGAGAAATCGGGTGTCGGCCGCGCGGATCGTCCCCGCCTTCACCCACGCCGCCTCGGTCGCGGAATCGACCGGCGGCAACTCCGCCTGCCAGCGCCACCGCGGTCGACCGTCCGCGCCGAGCAGCGGCTCTGCCGATTTGCCTGCGCGGGCCGACTTCGCACAGGTAAACGCTTCGTACTTCGCCGGATCGAGCACGTCGGCGAGTGTCGCGGGCACCCGGACGTTCGGGCTCGGGCTGCCGAACAGCAGCCAGCGTCGCCCCCCCTCCTCATGCAGAATCGGATGCCCGTCCGGCCGACGCCAGGTCTCGTCGAGCGGGAGTTGTTTTGCCGACTCGAAGATCGCCTTTTCGTCATTGAACACGGCGATGCCCTGCTCGTACTCGTCGGTCAGGCCCTTGCGGCGGGAGTAATGGCCGACGAGTTTGTCGATGCCCTTCTCATCGGGGACGACGAACACCGCGTTAACCCACACCACGCCGGCCGGGCGGTCCGCCAGCGGCATCATCGCCCGGGCGAACTTCGTGTCCGGGTCGGCGAAGTAGTCGTACGCGATGCCGGCGGCCGGGTCGGATTTCGGGTCATTCACGTCAGGCACCGCGCTGGTCGCGCCGGCCATGCGGAACAGGCCGAGCGGGTAGCGCATCTGCAGCGTGTCGCCCCAGAACCAGTAGATGCGGTTGCGGTAGATCGCGGCCTGGATCGAGTCCTGCCCCGCGACCCGGCCGGGGTTCGCGGGCGGGACGCGGTGGCCGAGCAACTCGCTGTCGCGATACAGGCCCTCGCCGGTGAGCCGGCACAGTCGCTCGGCCCGGTTCTTCCTGGTGATCTTGATCTCGCTGACCTGCCCGGCCCGGGGTACAAGTCGGGCACCGGCAAAGCCGAAGCCGTCCTTCGCCATCTCGTAGCCGTGACTGCGGACACTGAAGAAGAGTTCCTGCCCCATCAGGCCCGGCTCATTAAAGGCGACCCGCCCCGCGTTGTCGGTCACGAACTTCAGGCTGTTGACGGTCTCGAGTTCAACGAGCGGCACGCCCCGGCCGGTGCCGGCATCGACGACGCGAATCTCGGCCCAACCGCCGGCCGGCGGTGGCGCGCCATGCACCGCGAGAGGTGCAAGGCAGGCCAGCAGGCAGAGTGCGCACGGCAGCGCAGATAATCCACGAGGCAACATCAAGCCCGCCGGGGACGAATGGGATCGGAGTTAGAGTACGCTCGACGCTACGACTACAAACAGAAAGTGAGTCCGGGGGCCAACTCGACCCCCGGACCGCGATGTAACGCTTACTTGACCGCGCTGCCGATGACGGCGACCTCGGCGGTGCCTTCGTTCGGAAGATCGGTCACGATCTTGAGCTTCCGCGAGATGTCGCCGGCCTGCTTCGGGTCGAACTTTACCGTGATGATGTGGACCGGGCGGGCGTCGTTGACCAACGCGGTCGCCGAGATCACGCCTTCCGCGCCCTGGATTTCCTTGATCTTGAACGGCTGACCGCCGCGGACGAGCACTTTCGTCTCGCTCGGCTGGCCGATCGGAGTCTTGCCGAGGTTCACCTCGCCCGGGCTGACGGAAAGCGTCGGCGTGACTTCGACCGTCACCGGTACGCGGATCTGCGGCGCGACCGAGCTATTCGTGGTCATGTTGATGTCAGTGACCCACTTGCCGACCGGCAGGCCGGGCTTGAGGTCGGCGGCGAGTTCGTACACCACTTCGCCTTCGCTGCGGCGGAGTTCCTTCACGCGGGGTGCGACGAACGCGCTGTCGCTGGAGGCCGACTGCACGACCCATTGCGGCTGACGGAGCGTGACGGTCATCTTGGCCGTCCCGGTCGCCCCGCGGGCCACGCTGCCGAACGTCAGGACTTCATTTTCCAGCGCGAGGTCGTCGCGGCCGTACGCGGTGACATTGAGGCGGACTTCCTCCCATTGCGGGCGGTCGAAGGTCACGAAGATGGTGACCTGCTTGGCGGCAGAGAACCGGCGGGTGTCCATCGTGGCGTAAATGGCCGACGACTCGCCCGGAGCCACGGTCTGGCTTACGGGGCTGGCAGCGACGCAGCCGCACGATACGCGGACGCCGGCGATATGGACCGGCTGATTCGACTTGTTGGTGAAGCGGTAATAGTGGGTGAGCGTCGGCCCACGCGGGACGGTGCCGAAGTCGTGGTTGGGCTGCTCGAAGAACGTGGACGGAGATTGGGCCTGCGTCAGGCCGGTGACGGCGACGAGGCAGACCAAGGCGGACATCGTGCGGCGAAACATGGGTGTCGATTGGCTCCTGGCTGTCGGGGACCCGACCGGCGCGGGCCGGGGTCGGCAGTCGAAACGACGCTTAGCAGATATCGGAACCTCCGGGCGACCGCGCCACGGGAAAGGTCGCCGGCTTTCTCGCCGGGAATTTCCCTGCCCGCGCCATCGCGGGGGTCGCCGGAACTGTTCGGTCTTCCCTGATCGTCCCCGTCGCGCCAGCCGGACTATCCGTGCGCCAGCACCGCAACGATCACTCGGGCGGCCCCGGCCTGCTTGAGCGCCTGGGCGGTGGCATCGGCCGTCGCCCCCGTGGTCAGCACGTCATCGACGAGTGCGACCGTCTTACCCCGTAACTGCTCGCCGCGAGCCCGGAACGCGCCGCGGACATTCTGCCGCCGCGCGGTGGGTGTCAGCCAGGTCTGGGGTGGTGTCGATCGAATGCGCCGCAGCGACCGTGCCGCAAGCGGAACCCGAAGACGGACCGCCAGCTCACGCGCGAAAAGGACACTTTGATTGTACTGCCGACGCCAAGAGCGATACCAGTGCAAAGGTACCGCGGAAACCACTTCCACCCCCTCCCCGGCCAACTTCGGACCGATACTCTCGGCAAAGACTCGCGCAGCGCATTCCGCGGCAGATTCGTCGCGTTTGGCGCGGAGGATGAGTTCCCGACGGCGGCCCTCGTACCGGCCGACGCGGTACACGCGGTCGAATGCGTACGACTCGCCCCGGCAGTCGGCGCACTTCGCGGCCGGGACGACGCCCGCGCCGAGCGAGCTGCCGCACCTGGGACACGTGGAATACGGGTCAAGGAGCAACTCGTCGCGGCACGGCGGGCAGAGGTCGCCTCCGCGGGCCAGCGGCACAGCGCAGAGCCGGCAGACCGGCGGAAACGCCAGATCGAGCAACCCCCTCGCCACATCGCGCAGCATGCGGATGGTGTACCGGAAAGCACCTAGACTGAACCCATGCGGATCGCGTCGATCACGTCCGGGGCGGCCGGGATGTTCTGCGGCAGTTGTCTGCGCGACAATACGCTCGCCGCCGCGCTCCTGCGCCAGGGGCACGATTGCCAGCTCCTCCCCACGTTCACGCCGCTGACGCTCGACGAGCCGGATCAATCCGGCGACCGGGTGTTTCTCGGCGGGGTCAACGTATACCTCGACGAGTATGCGGCGTTCCGATGGGTGCCGCGCTGGGCCCGTCGTTGGCTCGACCGGCCGGGCCTCCTCCGCAAGCTGGAGCGATTCTCGGGCATCGACGATTACGCCCGCCTCGGCGAGCTCACGCTCTCGATGCTGCGCGGGGCCCACGGCCGGCAGCGGGCGGAGTTCGACTCGCTGCTCGACTACCTCGCCCGCGAAGTCCGCCCGCAGGCCGTCCTGCTTACGAATCTCTTGCTTTCGGCGATCGTACCGTTGGTCCGCGACCGTCTCGGCGTGCC
>JAIBBI010000050.1 GCA_019694755.1 Gemmataceae bacterium | reverse complement strand
AGCGGACGCTGCTGCTGCTCTGATCGAAGTGCTGGTCGGCCACGGGGTCGGACGAACCGCGGCCGTCCGGTTCGTGGCGGAAAAGCCGGAGGTGTGCCGCCGCTGTCTGGGGTACCTCCCCTACGCAAAGTTCAAGTCCTCGAAAGGGGCCTGGCTCGCCAACGCCATCCGGGACGAGTACGGGCCGCCGCAGGGTTACGAGGACGCCAAGTCCAAAGCCGAGAAGCAGCGAGAGGCGGAGGGGAGGGCGCTCGCCAGGAAGGCCCTCCAGAAGCACGGACAGGCGCTGAGAGAAGAGGAAGTGAAGCGGCTGCGGGTCGCCTACCAACGGCTCGAAGAAACGGGCGGGGAAGCCCTCCGGGCGTTCAACGAGTACGTCGAAGCGGAGCGGGCCAGGACCCGCCGCATCGCCCATCACCTGTCACCCGCCCGCCGGGTCGAAGTACTTGCTGATTTCGACCGCCAAGAGACCCGCTTGCAGTTGTTCGAGGCGTGGACGAACTCGGGAGCCGGGGGCTCTTTCCCCCACATCGCCCCGCCGACCGCCAACGCCCTCTCGCCAGCCACCGGGCCATAACCCTGTTCGGCCGGAAAGGGTGGGTGGCTTGTTTACGGCACAAGCCTCCCGGAAAGCCGTCGTTCCGAAAAACCTCCTTTGTGAAACCCGAGACGCAGCGAAACCTCGCCAATTGCAAACCCACGCAACAACCTTCACGTCCGTTTCGACCAACCTCCACCTGCCACGGCGGACCGGGGCAACTGTATTCTTCAGTTGCCCCTGCCCAATCCATAGCGGTAGCGCACCGGAAACCTCGTCCCGGCGCATTTCACTGCACGGCAGCGGACTTCACGGGTCCGCCCCATCGTAGCCCAAAGACGGCCGCTCTCCCGAGCGGACCTCTTCGAGCCGCTTTCACTCTCCGTCAGGAACCGGCGAACGATGGCTTCGTGCCTCGTCCGCCGGTACGTTACCGAAACGGGTCAGAACCCGTCCCCGCTTTCGTCGTTGCCTCGTGCCCGGCACCACCCGTCGGCACGCAAACGAGTCCGCCACTGCCTTGCAGCGGGCCTCGCCGGATTTCCATCCACTCCTACTTGCGGGCCACTCCCAGACTGGGCTTTTGAACCACCGGGGAGACCTGATCCCCGGCACCGGAAGTACCACTCCCGGCCGCCACAGTCCTTCCCAGCTTAGCGATGACCTCCGTCCGACCGATCACGTTCCTAGAGGGCGTTACCCCTCGGGCCTTGCACCGTATGCCACGGACTCCCGCCCGGGCATCGTTTCCGCCAAACGGTCTTGGCGATTTCGGGGGACCGAACACAGAAGCATCCCCTTACCCATCGGTGCAGGTTTTTCGCAATTCGGCACCGTCTTCGGTTGGACTCACTGGCAAGCCCTTGTTGTCGGGCCTCTCGTGGTTGAGCTATTCGTCGTCGGGTCTTTCCCCCGATCGCCGGGTGTGGTCAGCCACCCGGTCCCGTCTGTCACCAGACCGGGAACTCCCCACGCCAGCCAGGTTGAACGAACCACTCGGGTCCGGACCCCCTGGACGGGATTTGCACCCGCTTTGCATCATCGCGGCCTCCCCCGCCCACAGGCGAGGGAGGTCTGTCGCTGTCGCCCCGGCTCCCGCGACGCGCGGTCGCGGCTCCCAAGGGCGCATACCTATCGGATAGAATGTCGGGATTACTCTGGCGGGAGGCGCTTCTGCCATACGAGGGCAGCGTGCGTCTGCGAGGCCAGGACTACTCCGACAAGCCTCCGTCGAGCACGGACGAGCCCGTCTCCGGGCATCCGGCTCTACGGATCGGCACCCAACTGAGAGATGGTGAGTCTCTACCCTCGGGCCTGCTGGTGAGGCAGGCGTTTCCGGGCGGTGCCGCCCATTTCGATAACCTGAAGTGAAGCGTTTACGTCACTGACAACCGCAGCGTTTCCGCCGCAGCCCAAGGATACCGCGATTCAGATTCTTAATCCAGGAAGGCCCGCAGGCGGGAACGCGGGAAGATCGGGGGTTGCCCCGCGACGCGGATTCGGCAATTCTCAACTTCCACAGTACGGGCGTTCTGGAATGGCGGCACGCCCGCGATTGATCATAGGCGCAGGGACAAGCACATGATAAGAGAAGGGAGCAACATTCTTCCCGCTAATGAGAACAATCAAGGTCGGCAGGTTGGGCACCTCCGTTTGGTAACAAGCGAGGTCCACGACGGCCGCGGGCAGCCGCGCAAAAGGGCCACCGCTCAACAACGGGAGGGAGAGTCGCCAACGGCGGGAGATTTTAGTGGGAGGTCAATGTCCAAGCGGCAACATCAAGTGAATCACAAGTACCGGATCGACGAGAGCAGCGCGGACCGTGCCCTACAGACCGAGCCGAGTACCACACCGACCATCAAGCGGGAATTCGTCCTCACGCCGGCGGCCGACGACACACTCTACGAGGCGGTGAGGGCACTCTCGCGAGCGACCGGAACCAACCTGTCCAACAGCCATTTCCTGCGAGTCATGCTGAAGGTCGTGGCCGAGGCCATGCCGCAGATCAAGGAGGAAGCGTCACGTCTCGGCGAACTCAAACGACCTGGGAACACCGCGGCGAATCAGCCCGACCGGGAGGAGTACGAGCAGCGCATCGCGGCGGCCGTGGCCGCCGCGATCGCCACGGCCGCGACGCTGAAGGACGGGTGAAGGCAAGTGACGCGGGCCTGTCGGCCAAGCCCGCGGTCTTCGTTCCCGCCCCGATCGATGCTTCGGGTCAGCCGAATACCCCTCGGATCGCTTCCCGCATGACACCGGGGTAGAGGTGCCGGTATCGCTTTCGCTGTTCTTCCGACTGGTGCCCCACGATTTCGTCGATCACCCGCTGGTCCACTCCCTGACTCGCAAGGGCCGAGATGAACGAGTGCCGAAGGACGTGGTAGCCCCGAAGCACTTCCCACTTCGAACCGTCCACCGACTGGTTGAAGTGGTGGTAGGCTTCGCCCATCGTGATTGGGGTCGGGGCATCACGCTTCGTCCCGCTGAAGGCGACGTGCTGCGCCTGGCAGAACAGGTTCGGACTCACCGGTTTCGCCGCGAGCCACTCCCGGAGTACCGTGGCGAGTTTCGGGGTGATCGGGGCCAGGCGGTTGGAGCGTTTCCCCCGGACCCGCTTCCGCTCCCGGATCGTGACCACCCCGCCGGCCAGGTCCAGGTCCGTCGTCAGCGCCCGCATCATCTCGCTCCGTCTCGCCCCCGTGTACGCCGCGAACACCACCATCGGATAGACCCACGGCTGCGAGCCGTGAGTTCGCACGTACTCCAGGAACTCTTCGATCTCCGCCCGCGTGAGGTACAGGGACTCCCAGAGCGATTCCCGGCGGTCATCGTCCGGGTTCTCGACGGCGATGGCGGTTTCGATCTCGGTGAAGGTGCGAAACGGTTCCTTCTCCTCTTCCTTCGGGAACCGCAACCCGCGATTCGGGAACGCCCCCTTGAGCAGCCCTCCGTGCACGGCCCAGTTCCAGCAAGCCCGGAACGAGGCGATCTCCTTCTTCGACGTGACGGGCGACAGCCCCTTCTTCGCACGCCTGTCAACGTGTCCCTGTAGATCGGCGAGCGTGAGTCCCTGAATGCGGAACCGCGCGCCGATGGTTTCACACACCTGCTTCAGATGACTCCGGAGAGTCACGAGCGATTTCTCCTCGATGGTCCCGTTGCCGAGCGTCGTCAGGTAGCGGTCGAACAGGCTCCGGACGGTGAACGTCTCGGATCGCTCAACGACCACCGGAGCCTTGCCGCCGGCGGCGACGAACTCCTCCAGCGGCACGCCGTCCGGGACGGTGAGCCGCCCGCGTTCGATCAGGTTCAGCGTCTCGTCCACCTCGGTGCCCTTGGCCAGTGCTTGTGCCTCCGAGATGTCCCCGACGGTGAAGTAGTATCGCTTCCCCCGGAAGCGGAACGTACAGTAGTAAGCGTCGCCTTTCTTGCGAATCCCAGCCATGTGCGTCTCCTTCGTGCGGAAACGCCCTGTCTTCACCCTGCTGGCGGAAAGTTGGCGGAAAACGAACTTGGATTCAGCGAGGGGCAGGGAACGCTTCCGTTCGTAAGTCCTTTCCCCTCGCGGCGTACCGTTCGTGGGAATCGGACTTTTGAGGGACGTGGCTGCTAGTCGCTGCACCTGACCGGGCCGCAGTATGGTTTTGCGCGGTATGATGTCACCCCAGTGGCCCCGGCAGGTGAGCTGTGTCGTTCGGCGGCGGGAGGCATGGCGAGAGTTGATGTCGAGCGAGCGTTGGCGGCTGCCATCGACGCTGAGTCCCAGGGCGCACTGCGATGGTGGCCCGGTGCGGAGATGGCCCCGGTTGCCTTCCGCCGCTGGTCAAGCTTTGAGCGTCGCCATCCGAAAACCAAGCGGCCGGTGGCCGACGATCGGATGCTCGATCTGGCGAAGGGGCTACAGGCTCACTTCGAGCCAGACACACCTTACACGCCGTTGAGCGAATGGTTGCACCTCGCCGGCATATTGGCGCGGGTGCTTGCACGTGCAAGCGACGCCGAACCAGGCGCTACAGCAGACGGCGGGGGCATGTAGGCTTTCTGCGACGTGCAGCTCACTCGGCCCCCCGCCGCTGCTGAGCTGGGTCGTTCGGCGAAGGAGGGCACGCGGCGGTGCAAGCCGAACTCTACCCGTACAACACGCCGCCTTGGCTACGGTCGCATGCGGCCACCTCGCCCGATGGGGCCGTGGCCGCCGTCATCACCGAGGCGTTCGAGCACTCGATGAGCAACCCGACTGTAGGCACGCTGCGGACCTCCGATGGGTTGGAGTTGACCAAGTGCAACCCGGCGTTCCTCTGGTCCGACGACTCGCGGTATCTGGCTGTGCCCCGGTGGTGCCGGCGGTTCGGCCTGTTCCTCCGTCAGCGGCTGGCGGTGGTCGATGTAGCGGCGCGTGTAGTGTACGTGTCGCGGTTCACCCACTGGCTCATGCTGCCGACGCGGTTCGCGGGCGGCGAGTTGGAGGTGCGGGTAAGTAGCCGCTTCGGCATCAGCGGGCCATGGCGGGAACCGCCGTTGGTCCTCGCGGTGCCGGCCGCGCTCGATGCGTTCATCCAAATGGTCGGTGCTTACGGGTGTCGTACAGACGCCGAACCAGGCGCGGCAGCGGACGGCGGGGCATGATTCGTTTTTGACCGTAGCTCGGCGTGCCCCCGCCGCTGCTGAGCTTAGTCGTTCGGCGAAGGAGGGCTTCAGCGGGTGCCGGTCCACATCCCCGACACGCTGCGTCCGAAGTTGCTCGCACTGCGGGCCAAGCAGTTGCAGCAACTTTACCCCGACACGGTGCTGGTCGCGCAAGAGGTGGTCATCCTGACTCAGGGGTTCGGGCCTGCTATCTACTTGGGGCTGGATGGCCGGGTGCTCATCTGGCACTACATGGACGACGAGTCGCTCCGTGTCACCGAGAACATCGCGGACATCGCCGCCGGGCTGGTCATCGGGGCCAAGAACTACGACCTGCCCGAGCTGCATGACTTGTTGCCGCCGCGCCCGGCCGGGGGCGTGGCGTGCCGGGCGTGTGGCGGGCGGCGGTGGGTGCAGTTCGGGCGGCGGGTCGGCAGTGACGAGCCGAGTTGGTTGGTATGCTGGGAGTGCCGCGGGCTGGGGTGGCAAGACGCCGAGCCAGGCGCTGCAGCAGGCGGCGGGGCATGATTCGATTTTCCTGACCACAGCTTACCGGTGCCCCGCCGCTGCTGAGCTGGGTCGTTCGGCCACCGGAGGCGCAAGTGGATCGGGAGGCTGTGACTGCACTGGTAGAGCGGGAGCTGGCCGCCATCAGCGACCCGACCGTCCGTGACCTCATCCAATGGCTTCGGGTCGATCCGTCTCCGGTCGTGCGCGACTGGGACTACGGAGCACCCGGCGAGCGGTATGTGTGCTGGACCGTCCTGGAGCACAGGCCGTCGAACACCGGGGTAGCGTACTGCGCCGCCGGGTTTGGCCCGGCCCACCCGTGGGGGCTGGTGTTCCTGAGCGGCCCACACATGAACATCGGCATGGACTCGGGATGGTTCGCCACGCTCGAAGGCGCGGTTCGGGAGGGCTTGGCGTGGGACTGCACCAACCCACCGGGCTATGAGGTCGCGTAGCTCCGGGGCGCAAGAGGCCGAACCAGGCGTTGCAGCAGACGCCCGGGGAATGTAGGCTCTTCGTTAAGTGCAGCTCACTCGGCCCCCGCCGCTGCTGAGCTGGGTCGTTAGCCGAATCGAGAGCCATGCACGACGAGACGAACACGCTCAAAGAAAGGAACGACGCCAAGCGCCTTGAAAACGAGGCCAGGCGCCTCCAACAAGGTTACGTTCGCCGATTTCTATTACCGGCGGTGACGGTCACGCTTGCCTTCGTTGTTTGTGTTTATTCGTTGCGGTATTTCTGCATCGAAGGCACAGTCTTCGACACGACGAAAGCGCCTGTCGACCGCGATGTGTTTTATGATGCGCAGCGAAGCTACTACGATGGGAATCTCGACCTCGCGGAGAGTCAAGCTGCAAAAATACTCGCCAAAGTCCCGGCGCATGCGCATGGCAATCAGCTCATGGCGAGGATAGCTCTCGCCCGAGGCGACCGAAAGACGGCGATTGGCTACTAGCGACGGTCGCTCGATGGGTCGCTCAATCGAGACGAGGTTGCAGAGTGGATTGCGACGCTCGAAACGGAGACAAAAGAGTAAAATCACGGCTAACAATTCGCTGAACCTGACCGGGGCGTTGAGGCGCGGGTCGCAGGTTGTTCGAGTAGGATGAAGTCCAGTCGGGTTTGGCCCCGGCAGGTGAGCGAGTCATTCAGCCGCGGAGGGCTTCGGGGTGGTCGGCGACTGGATGGGCAGTCAGTACGATGTCGGCGGTCGGCGTTACGACTACCGTCTGTTCCTCGACCACGATGGCCGATACGAGTGGACCGTCCGCCGCGAGCCGGGCTACGAGGAAAAAGTCACCGGCCGCTGGTTCCACGAAGAGGCGGAGGGCGTGCTGCGGCTGGAGTCCGACACACCCGATGACACCGGCCGAATGTTATCGAGCTGGTGGGTATTGTCGGTTCGCACCTGTGAGGACTCGAACTGCATCCTGGTGCTGCGGCGGGTCGCACTGGCCAGCCGAAACCTGCCGGTGCTGTTTTATCGTGTCCACTGCGACGGGCGCGGCTATGGAACTGGCTGGGAGCAAAGGCGCGCCGAACAAGACGCTGCAGCAAACGGCGGCCGCGACTCTGGTTCCTCGTGATTTTACGGCTCAGAGCGCGGCCGCCGTTGCTGAGCGTGGCGTTCGGCGGCTGAGGCGCACCGATGGCGGACATCGCCGGCTTACAGCGACTCCGCAGCGAGCGGTTTTTCGCCGGCTGGGACAAATTCGTCGAGACGGAGCGCGTGGCGGCCTCGGAAGCCAGCGTCCGCCACATGATCGATGAGTTGATCGAGCTCGGCCCCGAATTGTCCGAGGAGGCCGCCCGCGCGGCGGTCGATGCGTGCGTCCGCCGATTCAACGCCCTCGACGACGACGGGTGGATCTGCACCATCGAGCGCGAGGACATCTACCAGCAGGTCGGGCGGGCCATCGACCTGTGCGGGTTCGAATACGGCGAGGAGTGGGTCAGCGAGCGGGACTGGTGAGGCCCCGAAAGCCGAACCAATCGCTGCAGCAGACGGTGGGGCATGATTCGTTTTCGTAGACCACAGCTCAGCGGTGCCCCGCCGCTGCTTAGCTTGGTCGTTCGGCCGCGGAGGGCTTCGTGAGGGGTGACGCGTCACGGCCGATCGCAGTCGCCCTCTTCGCGGCGTTGGGCGTCGTCGCGGTCGTCGCCGCGTTTCTCCGCGGCAGTTACCTGCTCGGCTCTGGGTGCGGAGTCGTCTACGCGGCGATTGCCACCTCGCTCATGTGGATGCTCGCGCGGGCACGAACGCCCGCCGGGAGCATTTCGGTTGCGCGAGTAGTATTCATACTTCTGTTCGCCTTGCCGGTCGGGTACGCGATGGCCTTCCCGGCGTCGATCAATCCGGATGTGCAGGTGTTCATCGACAAGCAGGCGACCGACCGCCGGGCGCGAGCCGAGTTGGCTGCCGTGTTTGCGTCCGACCCGGCGTACCGCGACCTGTCCGTATCCTCGGTCCACCTGAAGGTGGTCAACATCACGGTTCATGGGTCGCTGGGCACGCGAGCCGACCTTCAGCGGCTGCGGTCCCAGATCGCCCCGCCGTGCCGCGCCGCTGGCGTAGGCTTCCTACACTGGGATGTCTCGCTGCGAGACACCGGAGAGCAAGTGAGCGGCCTTGACCGGGACTTGTTCCAAGACGCCGAACCAGGCGCTGCAGCAGGCGGCGGGGGCATGTAGGCTTTTCGTGACGTGTAGCTCACTCGGCCCCCGCCGCCTGCTGAGCTTGTTCGTTCGGCGGGGGGATGAGTTTTCTTCTCGGCGGACGAATCTCAGCATCGACTCGTAGGAGAAGCAAGCATGGGCTTGGTAGACCCGGTGAAGATCTATTCCGCCACATCGAACCTGGAATCGCAATTGATCTGTCGCGTTCTGCAAGGGCACGGCATTGAGGCGTTCGCCGGCGAAGATGTCTCCCCCGCGGGCATCTGGGTCGGAGGAACTATCCCGGGGGTGTTCGACGCAGGCGTCTTCGTCAGCCGTGCCGACGCCAACCAAGCGTACGAAATCATCCAAGAGCATGAGCGGTTGGAGGCCGAACGCTCCGGCGGGAAGGATAGGAAAATCGAAGCTACGTGTGAGGAATGCGGCAAGTCGGCTGCTTTCTCCACGACCCAGCGCGGGACTGTGCAGAATTGCCCGCACTGTGGCGGTTTCATGGACGTTAGCGAAACCGACCCGTCGGATAGCTGGAGTGCGGAGTACGCGGGCGAGGAAGACCGCGACCGAACCACCGAATAGACGACCTCCGACGCGAGAAGGATAATCGAAGCGAACTGACCGGCGCGGCCAGACGCAAAACCGCCCGATGAGAAACACAGACGCCGAACCCTGCACTGCAGCAGACGGCGCCACATAGGTTGATTCTCAGGTTCTGCGCCCTGAGGCGGGGTTGCTGAGCTGGGTCTTCGAAGGCGGAGGGCAACGACATTCCGAAGCACACGCTCTATGCCTACGCCGAGGGCAACGACCTCCACGACGTTGCCGAAATTCTCGACGCCGCATTTGCCCGGCTCATCGCCGAAGGTGGTTGGCTGTGCGGCCAGCCGTGGGCGGTCAACCAGCGGCGTGACGACGACCCAAGCCTCGGCCCGGACGACCTGCCGGACTGGGAAATCGGGTTGAACCTGCCGTTGCCGGACCCGGGTGCTGAGCCGCCGGGCTGGTTTGCGGATGTGGAGCGCGTTGTGTCTGGGCTCGAACGAATGCACGAGGAGACCGGGCGCGAATTCGTCTTGGGCATTGGCGACGAGGGACAAGGCATCAGTGATGACGTGGCGTTTGTTGGTGAGCGTCCTGTCGACCGAGTCTGGCTCCGACGTGTGTTCGGAGTGTCCGGGCAAAACTGAGTGGGGCCCCCGCTGGCGTTCTCCCGCCCGACCGACTCAAGAGACGATGACACCGTAGGGGCGGATTCCTCATCCGCCTGACTTTACACCCGGCGACGGCGATCCCGTTTGACACTGATGGCTTTCAACCTGGCTGCGCCGGGATGGTTCCATCGTCGGGTTCTGTCTCGGCGGTGACATGGACGGGTCGTCTGAGACCAGGCAACACGTGTGCTCGTTTTACCCTGGCGGCTGGCCCGGCACGACACCATCGAGGCCAAGAGACGTATTGGAGCGTTGCAGCAGGCGGCCGGGGCACATAGTCTGTCCGGAATTCTCGGCTCACCGGCTCCCGCCACTGGAGAGCTATTCCAATTGGCGGCATGGGGCGTACGGAGGTGCGGCGTTGTCAATCTCGATCGCGTTCATCCCGTTGGCCCCAAAGGCCAAGCTGTCGTCGGCTCCCATCCGTGCGGATTTCGCCTCGAAATGGCCGACGCTTCCAACGCCCGAGCCGGTCAAAGCGGAAAAGGACCAGATGGCGTTCCGGGTCGGGACCAATGACGTCATCATCGCGTTTATGCGGGCGCCGATCCCGTGGTCCGACCTGGAAGGCCCGTGCGAAACCAGTTGGCTGTGGCCGGACGCGGAGGCAGCCCTGCGAGACCACGCTGGGCACTTGATCGTGACCGTCATGAGCCAGGACGGCCCCGTCGAACAGTCCGGGCTCCTCACCCGAATCTGTGCTTCCATCCTCGCCACCTGTGAGCAGGCTCCCGGGGTGTTCTGGTCCAACGCATCGCTGCTGGTGCCGAGCAACGTGTTTCAGGACTTCGCCCGCGACATCCTCCCGGAGGGGCCGCCGCTTTACATTTGGGTGGACTTCCGGGTCGGCCCGACCGGAAAGGACAAGACGAGCGGGTTCACCACCGGCATGGCCGCCCTCGGGCACATGGAGTTTGAGACCGAGAATTCACCGGAGCCGCCTGGCGAGTTACGCGAACGGCTCTTCGATCTGGCAAACTATGTCCTGGAGAATGGCCCGGTGATCAAGGACGGCGACACTGTCGGGGAAGACGCAAACGAGCGCATCCGGGTGGTGTACGCCAAGTCGGCATTCGGGCATAAGGGCAAAGCCATGCGATTGGAGTACGGCTCGGCCGGGTCACGCAAGGGGTGGTTCGGGAGGTAACGACACTCCAAACCACGCCCTGGGCCTCGGGGCCGCTCAAAGTCGTGGACTCGGGGGAGTGTCATCGTTCGGCGGTCGAGGGCTTTGAGCGCGTGAAGGCGGAAGACGAAGATCCGGTGCAGAGGTGGCAGTCGATCTCCGACTGGTACGCGGAGTTTGCCGCCAAGCCCCACTGGGAGTTCCTGACCCCGATGGTCGGACTCACCGCTTGGGTGGCCGAGCAACCGTTCGCTGCTTCGCTGTTCCCCGCCACGTCGCATGAGCACCTCTGCGTGCAATTGCGAAGCGGATACAATCCCGACCTGCCGCTCATTTCGTGCACAGCTACCGGGGACGGGCAGTTTGCGTGCGAGCTATGGGCGGCGGTCGGCAGCAGCCGTGGTCAACGTGTGGTACCGCTTTGCCATGCTCGTGGAGTTTTCGCGGAGTTCGTCGCGTTTCTGCAGGGCTTGTAGGATTTGCCAGGCTCGTTCGCTTGCCCTGGCCGTAAGACAGAGAGCTGATTCAGGAGTGAAGGTCTGCGGTTGAACGGAGAGTTGGTCATGTCGCGTGACATCGGCGAAGCGGATTGGAAGCGCTTCCGGGGACTCCATCCGGATGCCCGGAGCCGTTACTATGCCGGAGCACTGGCCAAGGTGCGTGCCGTGCTGTCGAGCCAACATACGACTGACGTGGAACGGTTCACGACTCTCGCTCGATTAGTCGATCATCAGACTCACGAAGGAAGTCATCTCTTCGACGATTTCCGACGATCGACGGCTGTTTTTCAGTTAGCGTGCTGGAGATCTGAAGGACTGGTGACCGACGACGAGTTTGCAACATTCACACCTGAGACTCGCAGTGCCATAGAGCAGATTCAGTCCCTTGAAGCGCTCCGAGCGCCCGCGTGACGGTGCGGCCATGAAGACGGACTCCGAAACACGAGACTGGCCAGTCACAAGTGATCCGTTGGGGTGCAGTCGCCTTGGGGGCCCCCAGTGAGGATTCCCGCGGCGGCAGCTAGTGGGTCGCGATGTTGCAGGAGTTGGTGATGCCGGTCATTTTCGGCTGCTTTGACCGGATGGTGAGCGTACCGGTCGCTTTAACACGCGGGATGCCGTCCCGCACTACTTGCTGGGGGATGTGAGATTGGTCGGCAATGACCGAGGTGTGACCCGGGTGGACCGCCGAGCCGTGGACCTCATCGAATTGCGTCACTGATCGGGGCACCACACCAGACGGCGGAGGCGTTGAAAGTTACTGACGCTTAAAGTTGTCTCGGTCCTCCCCACCGTTGACTTTCGCGTCCGGCGAGCAAAATCGGCCTGGGGTCGGCGCGGGACCCTCGGACCCGGCCCGCCCAGACGTCGGCGGCCGGAAGGTGCAGGCTCGGGTCGTCGCGGGCTTGGAGCGGGTAGCGCACGTGCCACTTCTGGCCCCGGTCCTGATCTGCTGGCTCTTCCAGACGGAACCAGAGGCGGAATGGGGCCGCGACCGTGGCGGCGATCGGCGCCCGCCACTCCCGCACCTGCTCCGCCAATTGCGCCGCGTCGGCCTCCGGGCCACCCAGCACGCCGGTCGCCGCCCGCAAGGCGTGCATCCAGCGGTCGTGGACGCTCGGGAACTGCGAACGGGGCTTCTCCGGCGTTCGACCCCGCACAATGGCGTCGACCGCGATCTTGATGAAGTTGCCGAGCACTTCGGCGGCCGGGCGGTCCGGCCGTGTGTCCCCTGCCGCCCGGGCCGCCGGCGGCATCGCTTTCGCCAATCGATCGAATGCGATCGCGTCGCTGCCCGCGATGACCGGCGTCCAGCGGGCGAGCCACTCCCCGTCCTGCCGCACGACGTCGGGCAGGAACTGTTGCCGGGCGACCAAGGCTGCGGCGAAGCGCAGGGCCGCTCCCCAGTACCGTAACGTGACGCCGACCCCGATGCCCAAGGCGAGGGTCGGCCGGTCGCCGACGCCGGCGAGGAGGTCGAGGACGGGATCGACAGCGAGGGTGCACACCGCAACCTGCCAGGCTCGCAGTTCCGACTTCCCGATCGGCGACTCTCCGATCAGCGGCGAAGACGGGGCCGGCCGGCCACCGACGGTCGGCAGCCAGACCGTGATGGTGTCGGTCCGGGTAGCAGCATGATCAACGGGAATTGCCGCTGACAGGGCTGCGACCAGTTCTTTCGACGACGCGGCAAACGGGTGTTCGCCGATGCGCCCCCGCGTCGCCCGGGGTGTGGCGGCGCTCGGGCCCGGCGTCCGCTCCGCGCAGAACATGAGTTGGTGCTTGGCCAGGACCGCCTGGATCAGCAGCATTGCCGGGTTCTCGTGGCGCCGGATCGTCGCAAGTTTCAGTTGGCCGGTTCGGCCCGCATCCGGGCGCGGCAGAAAGGCGTCAGCGGCGGGACGGTGGTGGCTTATCTATTGCGTTCCAGTGTCGATTCCGAGATTGGTCGCTCTGTTGAGCCGGCTCGACAGCGTCGCTGGCTCTACGGTGCATGGCTGACGACCAACCAAGTAGCGTGGCTCCGGCCCGACTTACGCGATATGCGACTACGTACGTTGAATCGGCTTTTTCAATCGAATACCATCGAACAATAGGGTGTTCATTCGCTTCCCTGCTTCCAGCGGTAACAACGCTCTCCCGCCAGCCCAAGAGCCCTCCCGCCATGCCCACCTCCATCGCCCAAATTCCCGAACAAGGGCAGATGGTCAGCGTCCGGTCGCGCAACTGGATGGTTACGGACGTTTCTGCCAGCACCCTGCCGCCTGAACGCCTGAAAACTGGCGTGGAATCGCCTCAGCATCTCCTCACATTGTCGTCGGTCGAAGACGATGGGCTGGGCGAAGAACTCAACGTCATCTGGGAACTCGAGCCGGGGGCCAGGGTAGTTGAGAGAGTGGCTCTGCCCGAGCCCACCGGTTTCGACCCCCCCGACCGCCTTGATGCCTTTCTGGATGCCGTCCGCTGGGGTGCGTCTTCGTCGGCAGACGTCAGAACGATCCAGGCCCCGTTCCGCTCTGGCATCGACATTGAGGACTACCAACTCGATCCCGTGGTGCGGGCAATCCAAATGCCACGGGTGAACCTGTTGGTCGCCGACGACGTGGGCCTCGGCAAGACAATCGAAGCGGGTTTGGTGGCGCTCGAACTGATCATCCGTCACCGCACCCGGAAGATTCTGATTATCTGCCCGGCTTCGCTCCAGGTGCAATGGCAGGAGCAGATGCGGGACAAGTTTGGCCTCGACTTCCGCATCGTGAACTCGACATTGATGGGCCAGCTTCGCCGCAGCCGCGGTATCCACGTCAACCCGTGGAACCATTTTCCCCGGCTCATCACTAGCATCGACTTCCTCAAGCGGGAGCGACCGCTCCGACTGTTCCGGGAACTGCTGCCGGGGCCGGATGAGCCCGCTTTCCCCCGCAAGTTTGACATGATGATTGTCGACGAGGCCCACAACTGCGCGCCATCTGGCGTGGGTCGTTATGCCACGGACTCGATGCGTACGCAGGCACTCCGGCTGCTCGTGCCGCACTTCGAACACAAACTGTTCCTCACGGCCACACCCCACAACGGCTACCCGGAGAGTTTCTCGGCATTGCTCGAACTGCTCGACAATCAGCGGTTTAGCCGACTTCCCCCACCTGACGACGGACCGCAACGAACTGCGTTCCTGAAACAGCTCAACGCCGTCATGGTGCGGCGTATGAAGTCGGAACTGCCGCCGAAGTGGGACGGATCGCCACGCTTCCCGAAGCGCGTGCTGGACCCCATCGAAGTGCCGTACACCGATGAGGAGCGGGCCGTTCACGCAGCGCTGCGGCAATATGCCGAGGCTCGTATTGAGCGATCCCAGGACAACTCCGAGAAGCTGGCGACCGAGTTTGTCCTCAAGACGCTCAAGAAGCGTCTCTTCTCCAGCCCGGCGGCCTTCCTGACCACGCTCGACTCACACGAGAAATCTCTGCGGCAGGCCAAGCGGGGCAAGCCCGCCCGCAAGCCGTCGATCAGCATTTTAAAGCAGGAACTCGACCGTATCGACGAAGACTACGCCGACGACACCGAATACGACGAAGCCACGACAGACGCCGTAGACGCCGCCTCGCTGTTGTTCAGCGAACCGTCGGCGAACGAACTAGCTTTGCTGAAGCAGATGCGGTCGTGGGCGGAAAAGGCGGCCGGCCAACTCGATTCGAAGGTGAAGTGCTTGATCGATTGGCTGAACACGCACATTCGCCCCGGCAAGAAGTGGAGCAACGAGCGGGTCATCATCTTCAGTGAGTACCGGGCCACGCAGAACTGGCTCAAGGAAATCCTCGCCCAGCAGGGTTTCACCAAGGACGACCGGCTACTCACCATGTTCGGTGGCATGGACTTGGAGGAACGGGAAGATGTCAAAGCGGCCTTCCAGTCGGATACCGAAGTCAGCCCGGTCCGCATCCTCCTCGCCACGGACGCCGCGGCCGAAGGCATCAATCTCCAGAACCACTGCTGCAGGCTGATCCACTACGAAATCCCGTGGAACCCCAATCGGCTGGAGCAACGAAACGGGCGCATCGACCGCCACGGGCAGAAGGGCTTCCTCGCCGCCAATGGCGAGCGTCAGGTTTTCGTCTACCACTTCGTCGGCCAAGGCTACAAGGAGCGTCAGAAGTCGGCATTCTCGGCCAAGGCAGCGGACCTCGAGGCCGACCTCGAATTCCTGATGCGGGTGGCACAGAAGGTCGAGTCGATTCGGGAAGACCTGGGCAGTTACGGCACGGTGCTGGCCGACGATGTCGAACAGGCAATGCTCGGTCGCGGCTACACGATGCCGGGCGTCAGCCGGGCCGACATCAAGGTTGAACCCGTGCGGAAGATGCTCAAGTTTGAACGCGACTTGGCAAAGCAGATCGACGAACTGCTGAAGCAATACCGGGACACCCAGCGAGAGCTTCGGCTTTCCCCCGAAAATATCTGCAAGGTGGTCGAGGTCGGGTTGGCCCTGGCCGAGCAGCCTCCCCTGATTCCGATAAAGCACGAATCCGGCAAACCTGTCTTCAAACTACCCGCCCTCAAGCATAGTTGGGCTGCGTGCGCCGAGGGCCTGGAGCATCCACATACCAAGGACATTCGTCCGATCACGTTCGACCACGCCGCCGCCGATGGCAATGACGGCATCGTGCTGGTTCACCTAAACCACCGGCTTGTGCAGATGAGCCTCCGGCTGTTGCGCGCCGAAGTCTGGTCCGTAAAGGGCCGCAAGCGCCTTCACCGAATCACCGCCCGGCTCGTGCCGGATCACGTCCTCAATGCGCCCGCCGTCGTTGCTCATGCAAGGCTTGTCGTCATCGGCGGCGACAGTCACCGATTGCACGAAGAGATCATCACGGCGGGTGGGCTGCTAAAGGAAGGCCGGTTCTCCCGGCTCAACCTCGGCGAGTTGGATAAGGTGCTTGACGCCGCTACGGATGACGAAGCCTTCGAGCCGATGCAGAAGCACTTGCTGGAACTATGGGACAAGTTCGCCCCGGCTCTGGCACAGTCGCTCGAAGCACGAATGAGGGATCGCACGACCGGTCTCCAGAAGAAACTGGGCGAACGGGCCGAGAAGGAATCGGAGGACATCCGGGCAATCCTTCTGGAACTCAAGAAGGCCATCGACACGGAACTGAACGACCCCGAGTATCTGCAACTCTCGTTGTTCGATGACGCTGAAAAGGACCAGTTAGAGCGCAATAAGGACTTCCTGCGGGCCCGATCGAAAGCGATCCCCAATGAGATCGAACTTGAAATGGCGGCGATCAGTTCACGCTACGCCGACCCGCAGCCCCGGATGTTCCCTGTGGCGGTGACGCTCCTTGTGCCGGAACGAATGAGGAGGGGATGAGCCATGAAGACCGTATCCATGGTCGGGGAATCTCTCCCGCTACGGGATGATGGTAGTGAGTACAAGGTGACTGCGTGTGGTCAGTTGGGTTCGCAGCTTGAAACCTTCGACTCTCGACATGGGGTTTTTTGCAACTTCGTGATGACGCCGTTGCTTGCTTCGATTCATGCTTTAACGCAACAAGAGGCAGACGTTGAGCCATTATGTGGCCAACTGGAAGACATTCTGAAGGACGGGAGCGAACGCCGGTTCAACGTCTTTGGGAAAAAGAAGAAGGGAAAGGACGAAGCGTTTGTTATCGACGCTAACCTTGCGAGCCGTGTGCGTGAGTTTGACCCAACGAGACAGCTTTGGCTTCTATTCGGATACCAGACGGCCTTCGGGCTAATGGCATGGTTGCTCGACAATCAAGAAACGACGACGTGGACCCGGAAAAGGATTGAGGAAGTTGGCTTTGCATTCCTGACCGCAGCATCGACGCACGAACGACTTCTCAAGGGCTGGCCGAAGCCCGTTGAGGTAGAGCCGAAGACCGGTCACACGGGTCTACTTCACCGCTTGTGCGTCGAGGCAGAGGGGGCCGAGATGTTGAAGACGGCCGTCGAGACGATGGCGAAACCGAATGCGGACAGGGACAGGATTCTCACGATATTCCGCTCGTTGGTTCCTCTGCTGCATAACGAAGGCTATCGCCAAGCGAACATAGGAAACGTCCAAGTGTGCTTCCTTAACTATGCAACGGGAAAGGTCGGCACCACGCCAAGCGAGCAATACTGGCGTGTCATAGGGAGTGCAATCGCTTGTCGATTGCGTGAACAGTACGTGAACAGGTAGTTAGAATGTCCATCACCCGCGACCATAACGAATGGCTGTCGCTTGTGCCCTGCTCAGGGCCGTTCCTGAGTTTGCCGGTGCTGGCGCAGGCGTTTCCGCAGGGGCTGGATGCCCACGATGCGGTTCACGCCCGGCGGCTCCGCATGGCGTTCGGTGAATGGGACGACAACCAATGGGGCAAACGGCCCGATCCAGCTCTGCACCGTGCGTGGCTCAAGTTCGTGCTAGCAGAAACGCTGGGCTACGGCGAAATGCTCGCCGAGGGCCAGGCGATCCCGCAGACGCTCAAGAGCGAGGTTGCCGAGTACGGCGAAACTCTACGGCCCGATTGGATCGTCAACGACCCGGCAACCAACAAGGCCCGACTGCTCGTGCAGGTCTTTCACCGGTCGCAGTCGCTCACCAAGCCCGTGGCGTCGTCCCGGTGGAAGACCTCGCCCGACACCCGGATGATGCAACTGCTCCACGACACGGGCATCCGGCTCGGCATCGTCACCAACGGCGATCACTGGATGCTGGTGAACGCCCCCAAAAACGAGACGACCGGCTACATTTCCTGGTACTCCAGCCTCTGGCTGGAAGAACCCGTCACGCTCCGAGCCTTCCGCACCCTGTTGGGGGCCGTCCGCCTCTTCAGCGTGCCGGAAAACGAAACGCTCGAGGCCCTGCTCGATAAGAGCGCGGCCGACCAGCAGGAAGTCACTGACCAGCTTGGCTATCAGGTCCGCAAGGCCGTCGAAGTCTTGATCCAGGCCCTCGACAAGGCCGACCAGGACCACGGGCGAAAGCTCCTGGCCGACGTGGACGAGAAGTTGCTCTACGAGTCGGCGCTCACTGTCATGATGCGGCTGGTATTCCTCTTCTGTGCCGAGGAGCGGGAACTGCTGCTGCTGGGCGACGACCTCTACGACAAGAACTACGCCGTCAGCACGCTGCGGGAGCAACTGGAAGTCGCCCGCAGTGAACACAGCGACGACATTCTCAGCCTTCGATTCGACGCCTGGACCCGGCTGCTGACCAGCTTCCGGGCAGTCTATGCCGGGGCGAAGCACGACCGGTTCAAGCTCCCGGCCTATGGTGGCAGTCTGTTCAATCCGGACCGCTTCCCCTTTCTCGAAGGTCGCAAGCTCGGCACGAGTTGGAAGACCACCGAGGCGACGCCGCTGCCGGTGAGCAACCGCACGGTGCTGCACCTGCTCGAAGCGTTGCAGGTCCTGCAAACCAAGGTCGGCAGCACCACGGAAGCTCGCAGGATCAGTTTCCGCGCGCTCGACATCGAGCAGATCGGCCACGTCTACGAGGGCCTACTCGACCACACGGCCAAGCGTGCTGCCGAGCCGGTGCTGGGGCTGGCGGGGACACGAGATAAAGAGCCAGAGATCGCGCTGGCCGAACTGGAAAAGGTCGCCACCAAAGGTGAGAAGGTTCTGCTCAAGTTCCTCAAGGAAGAGACAGGCCGCTCGGAGTCGGCACTCAAGAAGGGCCTGCATGCTGAACTCGACGATCAGCTCGTCAGCCGGTTTCGCACGGCCTGCCAGGACACCGACCTGTGGAAGCGGGTCAAACCGTTTGCCGGGCTGGTGCGGCTCGATACGGTCGGCTACCCGGTCGTCATCACCTCGGGCAGCGTCTTCGTCACGTCGGGAACCGACCGCCGCTCCAGTGGCACGCACTACACCCCCAAAAGCCTGACCGAACCCATCGTGCAATACACGCTGGAGCCGCTGGTTTACGTTGGCCCGGCCGAGGGGTTGCCGAAGGATCAGTGGGAGCTCCGGCCTGCCAAGGAACTGCTCGCACTCAAGATCTGCGACATGGCTTGCGGCTCCGGGGCGTTCCTGGTGCAAGCATGTAGGTACATGGCGGCCCGCTTACTTGAAGCCTGGGACGCTATACAACGGGCCAATCCTGGTACGGCTCACATCACTCCCGAAGGCGAAGCATCGACCGGCAAACCGGGCGAGATGCTGATCCCCGACGATCCCGATGAGCGGCAGACCTACGCCCTGCGAATCGTGGCCCAGCGATGCTTGTACGGCGTGGACAAGAACCCGCTGGCGGCAGAGATGGCGAAACTGTCGCTCTGGCTGCTGACGCTCGCCAAGGACAAGCCGTTCGAGTTTCTGGACCATGCGATCCGCTGCGGCGACTCGCTCGTCGGCATCCACACCACCGAGCAACTGCGGAAGTTCAACCTCGACGGTACGGGTGAGGATAACAGCCTCTTCCTGCAATTTCTCGACCCCAAGATCAAGGAAGCCATCACCCTACGCCGCCAGATCACCGAGATGCAGGCCAACACGGTCGAGGATGTCGAAGCTCAGGACCGGATGCTGCGGGAGGCGAACGAGAAGATCGACCGTCTCAAGTGCGCCGCCGACATGCTGATCGCAGCCAAATTCACGCCCGGTTCGGTTACCGACAAGCGAGGGGCCCGGGACGATGCGGCCATCAAGGTCGCCTTACATTTCAACGACAGCGATCTTGCGACGTTTCGCCGGGAAGCTCAGAAGGCCCTCGCCGGTCAGGTGACGTTCCACTGGCCGCTGGAGTTCCCAGAAGTCATGGTCGAGCGGGGTGGGTTCGATGGGTTCGTGGGGAATCCGCCATTTATGGGGGGGCTGAGACTTATCAGATCATTTGGAGAGACTTATCAGAAAGGGATCCTAAGTCTGTTTAGCGATATCCACGGAAATGCAGATTATTGCACATTCTTCTTACGCTGTGCTGACTCACTAATTAGCGACACGGGCGTTTTTGGCTTCATCACAACAAAGACCATTTCGGAAGGAGATACACGGGCATCCGGCCTTGAGGCAATTGTTCAACGAGGCGGTTCCATTATTCGCGCCGTCACTTCCCAGCCTTGGCCGGGAACTGCAAGCGTACTTGTGGCACTCATCTTTGTTGCTCGGCGCAACTGGCGTGGAGCTGCGTTTCTAGACAATAGGAAGGTGGAGACAATCAGCGCCTATCTATCGAGCGGAATGCAGTTGGAGCCTCACGCCCTCGTCGCACGTGCAAATCAGGTCTTTCAAGGTTCATCAGTTAGGGGTGACGGCTTTCTCTTGTCTGCTCCCGAAGCTGACCATTTAATTGCCATGAATCCAAGTAACCGAGACGTTGTGTGTCGCTACATAACGGGCAACACCATTTGCAGCGACCCGCATATACGAGAAACAGGATGGTTGATTAACTTCTGGGATATGAGCGAAAACCGAGCGAAACAATATGGCGATTGTTGGAAGATCGTCGAAAACAGAGTGCGAATGTTTCGCGAGACGAACCGTCAAGCGTCGGCCCGTGATCGCTGGTGGCTATTTGAGCGTTCACGAATGAACTTGTACGCAACAATCCAGCATCTTGACCGTGTTTTGGTTAATGCACGGGTCGCAAAGTACCTTGCATTCGTCTTTCTGCCCAATGACTTTGTTTTCCTGAATACGCTGCACGTTTTTCCATTTTCCGGTTACGAGACGTTTGCCGTGTTGCAAAGCTCCTTCCATGACGCATGGGCGCTTTCTCGAACTTCGTCTGTTGGTGTGACGCCGCAGTACACGCCACAAGACTGTTTTGGTACTTTTGCGATGCCGGCATCGCTTGAGCGGAGAACTGAAGGCCTTGAGCCTTCGCTATTGGTGACAATAGGGTCTCATTTTTACGAGTGTCGTTCGAAATGTATGAATGATTCAGGACATAGCCTGACCGAATTCTACAACCGCTTCCACAACCCCAACGAAACCAGCGCCGACATCCAAAAGCTTCGGCAACTCCACGTGGAAATGGACAACGCCGTAGCCGCCGCCTACGGCTGGGCCGATCTCGATCTCGGCCACGGCTTCCACGAGACGAAGCAAGGCGTCCGCTACACGATCAGCGAACCCGCCCGCCGTGAAGTCCTCGGCCGCCTGCTGAAGCTGAACCACGAGCGCTACGCCGAGGAAGTGAAGCAAGGGCTGCACGCGAAGAAGAAGCCGAAGGCCACGAAGGGCAGGAAGCCAGCGAAGGCGAACACGCCAGCGGAGACGTCTCTCTTCCATCAGGAGGAGGACGACAATGAATAGCGACGTGTGGTACTTCGCCTACGGCAGTAATCTCTGGACGGACCAGAAGGAGGAGCGAACCGGTGCGATCCGCACGGGTGAAGATCGGCCACGAATTGCTCGGCTGGCCGATTACCGCTTCGCCTTCAACAAGCCAAGCAAGAAGTGGAAGTTTGTTGCGAATATCATGCCTTGTCCTGGCGAGGAAGTCATCGGCATTGTGTATCGGTGTGACCAAGCCACGATGAAGAAGATGGATAATTGGGAGCCTGGTTACGAGCGGCAGAGCGTTCAGGTGTCGCTCGATGACGGAAAAGTAGTTGAAGCGATCACATACGTCGCCGCTGCAAAGAACGTTACGAACGATGGGCATCCATCACCGGAATACCTGCAAAAGATTGTCACGGGAGCAAGACAACACGGGTTGCCCGAAAAGTACATAGAGCGAGTTGTTCGATTGGCAGGCGATTCTCCTTCATCTGTGCAAAAGGAAATCGTTGATGCAGGTGCGCCTGCCTCTCTTCCAAAAGAAGGACGGCGCATGACCCGCGATCCGGCCAATATCGCCTTGCTGGAAGAGTGGCTCCACGGCAAGGAAGGCGAGCATCTGGAGTTCAAGGAGTGGAAGACCAAGGACGACTTCGAGCTTCTTTGCATATACTGCTGTGCCCTGGCAAACGAAGGTGGTGGCCGCTTCATCATGGGCGTCACCGACCGCCGACCTCGAACGGTGGTGGGAACGGTCAGTTTTCCCCAGCCGGAACGAACCCGGAAGGGCCTGTGCGACCGCATTCCGTTGGCGATTGACTTCGAGGAGATTCAGCACCCGGATTGCGGCCCCGGCAGCCGGGTACTCGTCTTCAATGTCCCGCCTCGTCCGCTCGGCATCCCGATCAAGTACGACGGTCGCTACTGGATGCGGAAGGAAGACAGCCTCGTTGAGATGTCCGAGGAGCGGCTGCGGGAGATATTCGCCGAAAGCGGACATGACTTCTCAGCGGATGATTGCCCCGGCCTGACCTTGGGGGATCTCGACGGAGCGGCCGTTGAGGACTTCCGGCAGCGCTGGGTCGCCAAGGCCCGCAAGGCCGAGGATGTGCCGCTCGCCGAACGCCTGACGACTTTGACGCCGGAGCAACTACTGACGGACGCCGAGACGCTGATGAATGGCAAGCTGAACTATGCGGCCCTGATTCTGTTTGGCACTACCCACGCGGTCAGCCGTCATCTGGCGCAAGCGGAGGTCGTGTTCGAGTATCGGTCGTCGGACGCATCGGGCGCTGCCCAGGAACGGAGAGAATACCGGCAAGGGTTCTTCGGCTATTACGACGATCTGTGGGAGCGGATCAATAAGCGCAATGACAAGCAAGAGTTTCAGGAGGGTTTGTTTGTTACCCAGATCTCGACCTTTGGCGAGCGCCCGGTTCGAGAAGCGATCCTGAATGCCGTCTGCCATCGCAATTACCAACTCGGCGGCAACATCTTCGTTCGGCAGTATTCGCGTCGTCTGGAGATCGACAGCCCCGGGGGATTTCCGCTGGGCATCACGGTGGACAACATTCTCGACCGGCAGAACCCGCGCAACCGCCGGATCGCCGAGGTTCTGACCAAGTGCGGTCTGGTCGAACGGTCGGGCCAGGGAATGAATCTCATCTACGAGGAACTCATCAAGCAGAGCAAGCCGTCGCCCGACTTCAACCGCACGGACCAGTACCAAGTCGGGCTTACTCTCTACGGGACCGTGCAGGACCCGGCATTTGTCCGCTTTGTCGAAAAGGTCGGAAAGGAATCGACGGCGTTCTTCGGTACGCACGACTGGCTGATTTTCGCTCAGGCCGCTCGGGGCGAGAAGATTCCGAAGGGACAAGAAAGCCGGCTGAAACGGCTTCTGGATTTGGGGCTGATCGAGCGTGGCTCCGGGCGAACGTATATTCTGGCCCGGCGCTACTACGAGTTCGTGGGTCAAAAGGGGGCGTATACCCGCAAGAAGGGTTTGGGCCGGGAGCAGAACCTCGCTTTGTTGGCGAAGCACATCGAAGAGAACAGAGGGACCGGCTGCAAACTGGAGGAGTTGTGCCAAGTTCTCCCGGCACTTCCTACGACCCAGGTGCAGTCGTTGCTCAAGACTCTAAAGCGGCAGGGGAAGGCGCATCCGGTCGGGCAGCGAAAGGCGGGACTCTGGTTTCCGGGGGGGGCGGCCACAAGCGAAACGGAGGCGGAAAATGGCTCATAACGGCGCAAAAGCGACGCATACGCTGGCCGAAAAAATGCTCGGAAGCCTATTTTCCGAAATGGTTTACGGAGAATCAGCCTGCCCAATCGTGACTTATAACGGCTCAAAACTGTCGCTCGTAATCATGCCTGTGAACGGCGAGAAAGCCAGGGCGAAGCTGTCGGCGGAGTCCAGACATAAGGAAGTGGGAACTCCAGACACGAACTCCGGACATGGCAAAGGAAGTCCAGATACGAACTCCGGACATGGCGAAGGAGCTCCTGATGCCGCAGGACGGGTTCCCCCGGAAAACCTGGAGGATGACCCTGCATTGTTGGCAATCGCTGAACCGGCAAGAAAACGACAGCAATTGAGCCCCGACGTGATGAGGCCAATCATCCGGTCATTGTGTCGGGGGCGTTTCCTGCCCCTAAAGCACCTTGCTAGTTTGCTGAAACGGGAGCCGAACAGCCTCCAGCGATGGACGCTCCGGCCGATGGCACAGGAGAGACAACTGGTGATGGCCATCCCGGACACGCCGAACCATCCCAAACAAGCGTACAAGACGAATCCAGATTGGAGCGCGAAGTGAGTCAGACCGCTTTGAAACCGAATGTCTCTCCGCTCCAACTACGAGACGAACTCGAATCGATGGTCCTCAAGGAACTGCTCGGCCCTGGCAGTGCCGAAGAGGAAGTCATCGAGTCGCCCGGCACTCGATACTTCGTCGGCGTGCTGGCTCCCCGCAAGCGGGCCAGGGCCGGTGCCGGGCCTGGCCGACCGGACGCCGCGGCTGCGGCCGGCGACGAAGATGACGTGGAATCCGACGGCGAAATTCTGGACGGCGATGAACTGGCGCTTGGCGGCAAGGATACCTCGCAGGACGGCACGACCGATCAGACTCCGGCTCAGGACAAGGCGCTGATCCCGTCGTCTTTCGGCATGACCTTTTCTGTCAACCTCGAAGCCACGGAACTGCAACTGTCGGCAGCGTGGGGCCAGTACGTCAAGGAGGTCAGCGAATACCTCGTCAGCGAGAAGACCGGCAACGCTCGCAAAGTCTGGAAGCGACATCCCCGGGGCGGCTCGCATCGCCTGACGCTCAAGGACGGGGCAGTTTTGCCGATCGCCGTCGACCCGAACTGCCCGGAAGTCGTGATCCAGGGCCTCGCCCGCAAACGCATGGATCACTGGTGCATCACGCTGTTTCTGATCAACGAACAGCAGGAGCAGGAGAAATTGAGGGACACCGCCTGGGTGTTCCAACCCGAACTGATGGCCGAGGGCGTGGACGGTGCGGCAGTCATCCACAAACGGCAACTGACATTCGAATCCGCATTCGCCGATGCGAAGGCGAAGGACGAACACGAACAGATGACGATGCTTTATCGGCGACACGTCGAGTTTGCCTTGGGGCATGGTATCGGCGTGCATGTCGATGTGTCGCCGGACCCCGACCATGCCATCAGCGTGCGCACCAAGGTGGTGCCGAGCTACGAGATCCCGAAGACCACCCCGCCCCGGCCCGAAGACGCCGGGATCAATCCGGCCTTCGGCAAGCTGGAGGGGATGGTCCTTGACATGAAGCAATTGGCCGAGAGCAATCCCAAGCAATACCGGGCAATGCTCAAGCCGTTGATCGAAGCCTACCAGGACTGGATCGACCGGGAAGAGAAGCGGATCCACGATCCCGCCGAGGGCTTGGCGAGTTTCAAGAACCCCGCCGAGCAGGCCATGACCCGGTGCCGGTCGACGCTCAAGCGGATCGAATCCGGGCTGGACTTGCTCGACAAGGACGAGAAGGCAGCTCAGGCGTTTCAGTTCATGAACCGGGCGATGTGGCTTCAGCGAACGCACTCGCTCTTTGCGGAGCGGGTGCGCCGGACCAACAACAAAGAAAACTACAACGACTTCGACATTGCCGAGAACCGCTCGTGGTATCCGTTCCAGCTCGCGTTCATCCTCTTGAACCTGCCGGGCATCACAAGGTTGGATCACCCGGAACGGAGCGAAGCCCCGGAAGCCGTAGCCGATCTACTTTGGTTCCCCACGGGCGGCGGTAAGACGGAAGCTTATCTCGGCCTCACGGCCTACACACTGGCCCTGCGTCGGCTTCAGGGGACTGTTGAAGGTCGATCCGGCGAGAACGGCGTTACCGTGCTGATGCGGTACACGCTGCGGCTGTTGACGCTTCAACAGTTCCAGCGAGCGGCCGCCCTGATCTGCGCCTGCGAAGACATTCGACGCACTGCGATGAGCAACGGCGACAATCGCTGGGGCAAAACGCCCTTCCGAATCGGCCTGTGGGTCGGCGGCAGCACGACGCCCAACTGGAACAGAGACTCTGACGAGGCAGTGACGGCTTCCCGTAGCCCGAGACGTTCAGGATCAATGGATGGAACCGGATCGCCTCATCAATTGACCAACTGCCCTTACTGCGGCTCCAAGATTGAGATGGGCCAGTCGGTCAACTACAAAGTTGAAAAGTACAGCGACGGGGCCTGTCGGACGCTTATCTACTGCTTGCCAATCTCCGGGCAGTGCAAGTTCTCCTACAAGGAGGCACCCGGAGAAGGGCTGCCGGTGATGGTGGTGGACGAAGAGATTTATCGTCGGCTACCTTCGCTGCTGATTACCACAGTGGACAAATTCGCACAGTTGCCTTGGAACGGCTCGGTGCAGATGCTCTTTGGGCAAGTGGACGGCTTGTGCGAACGCCATGGGTTCCGGTCGCCCCATTTGGCCGATGCCTACGAGGAGTTGGGAATTGGGGGCGTTCATCGCGCGAAAGGGCCCTTGCCCTCGCAAAGGGTGCTTCCGCATAACCCGCTACGGCCCCCGGACCTCATCATCCAAGACGAGTTGCATCTCATTAGCGGCCCCCTCGGCACGTTGGTCGGGCTGTACGAGACGGCCGTCGACCACCTCTGCACCTGGGAAGTGAATGGCAAACGAATCCGGCCCAAGGTCGTCGCATCGACGGCGACAATTCGCCGGGCCAGCGATCAGGTCTACGGCTTGTTCCTGCGCAACCTGAACATCTTTCCGCCGACCGGCCTGGATATCGGCGACAACTTCTTCTCTCTGCAACGCAAATCGGACGAGAAGACACCGGGGCGAAAGTACATCGGCATATGCGCCCCTGGTCGTCGCCTCAAGGCGGCGCTGATCCGGGTCTACGTCGCTTTCCTGTCCGCCGGTCAAGTCTTGTTGGACAAGTACGGATTGGACGCCGACCCGTGGATGTCACTCGTGGGCTACTTCAACAGCTTGCGGGAACTCGGCGGCATGAAGCGTCTCGTCGATGACGACGTGCGAACTCGACTGCGCAAGATGGCGGATCGGGGACTGGCGAACCGAACGCTGTTCACGCCGGACACTGTGAAAGAACTGACATCCCGGCTGGGATCGGGAGCAATACCGGAAATCCTGGACCTCCTGGAGAGCCGTTTCGACCCGGCAATCCTCGAGCAGATCAAGGCCCGCAAGGGCGGCGGAGAGTATATCGCCCGGCCCCTCGACGTGCTACTCGCCACAAACATGATCTCGGTCGGCGTGGACGTGCCGCGGCTCGGCCTGATGGTCGTCGCCGGTCAGCCGAAGACGACGGCGGAGTACATTCAGGCCACGAGCCGAGTCGGTCGTAAGCACCCCGGCCTCGTCTGTACGGTCTTCAACTGGGCAAGACCGCGGGACTTGTCCCACTACGAATCGTTCGAGCATTATCACTCGACTTTCTACAAGCACGTCGAGGCGTTGTCGGTCACCCCGTTCTCGGCAGGAGCAACTGCCCGTGGGCTGGCGGCGCTGCTGGTATCCCTCATTCGTCAGCCGGGCTTCGAGTTCAATTCAAACGACAAGGCGATGCTGATGGCGACCCAGCGGGGGCATCAATACGTCAAGGACGCCATCGATACGATCACAAGGCGGGCCGAGTTGATCGCCGGGGTTGATGCAGCCGAAGAAGTCCGGCAGCAGCTCAAGCGAAAAATGGACCTGTGGCAGAAGCGGGCGCAGCGGACAGCGCAGGGCAACCAGCTTGGCTACGAGATGAAGAAGGATGGCGTGACGACTGGGCTACTTCGGAAACCGAACATTGAGGCGTGGGACGAGTTTACCTGCCTCAACTCGTTGCGGGATGTCGAGCCCACCGCCAACCTGATCCTGGACGACTTCGGCATGGACGATGATGGCGGCGATGACGCCGAAGTTGGAGGAACCGCCCCATGAGTGCCAGGGACCAGAAACGGTGCAAAGTCGGAGAACTTCGGCCCAGCCAGGCGCTCACCACCTTCGGCATCGGCTCGATCATCGACTTGCCTCACCTGTCGGTCATGGTGATGGGACTGGAGGACTGGCCGTTCAGGGAGACTGTGGAGATCGGTGAACAGCGGCTCCTCGCGTCCGTGAAGGAAGTGCTTGGGCAGCAGGTAAAGTCGCTGCGGTCGGCCCCGATTGCGCAGGATACCTATCAGGTGAATCAGTTCGATGCATCATCACTGATCGGCATTCCGGTCGCACCGTTTCCCCGGTGGATGGTCTGTCCCTATTGTCGGCGTCTTGCCCCGCTGGGCAGTGGCTTGTTCAAGCTGGAAACGCCATACCGCACCGATCAGATTCGCTATGTCCACGCCAACTGCACGAAGCCCGGCAAGTCGCCAACAGCAGTGCCCGCGCGGTTCATCGTGGCGTGCAAAAACGGTCACTTCGATGATTTCCCCTGGCGAGTATTCGTTCATCACGGCGAGACCAAATGCAACGGCGGACTGAAACTCCTTGAGACATCGGCTACGGGTGAGGCGGCAAGTATCTTCGTGCAGTGCGAGGGTGGGGGCTGCGGGGCGATCCGGCCAATGTCTGACGCCTTCAAGATGGACTTGAAGGCGCTACCCGTGTGCAGGGCGCGTCGGCCTCATCTGCGGGATCACGATGAAGCCGGGTGCAAGGCAGCTAACGGGCAGGACATGCGGATGGAGCCGATGCTTCAGGGCGCGTCGAACTCTTGGTTCGGCATCACTCTGTCGGCACTGGCGATCCCTCAAGAGGCCGGCAAACTCGCTCAACTAGTCGATGAACAATGGGCTAACCTGCACGACGTTGAGAGCGAACGGGAAATTGAGAAGTTGCTCCGCAAAGTTCCAAGCATGCGTGACCTATACGACTACACGCCCTCTGAAATCTGGCAGGCAGTGCAGACAAAGAAAAGTGCCACGCCGGACGAAGGCGGTGACCTTGCCGACCTCAAGACACCGGAATGGGAAGTCTTTATCGCGCCCGACTCGGTGGAGAAAGGTCGGGACTTTCAATTGCGGGTCGCACAACCGCCCCAGCGGTATGCCAAGTATTTCGAAAAGGTTGTCCTTGCCGAGCGGCTGAGGGAAGTGCGGGCGCTGGTCGGCTTTACCCGGATCGAGTCGCCGAGCGACTATGACAATCCGGCAGCGTTCCCGGAGAATCAGCGAGCCAGACTTTCGCGATCGTCACCGACTTGGGTTCCGTCCTCGGAGATTCGTGGTGAAGGTCTGTTCTTTCACTTCAAGGAAGACGTGATCCAGAAGTGGATCACGGACAACAAAGCACTCGATGGGGTTTTTCTCGAAGCTCATCGACGATGGCGAATCGCCCGCAAGCTGGAACCGCCGCACGAATTCTATCCCGGCATCCGTTTTCTGGTGTTGCACTCGTTTGCCCACGCCCTGATGCGCCAGTTGTCGGTAGAGTGCGGATACGCGACGGCCTCTTTGCGGGAACGGATCTACTCACGAGATCAAGGCAAGGACGGGCCAGTAATGGCCGGAGTGTTGATCTACACCGCAGCACCCGACAGTGAGGGGACACTCGGCGGGCTGGTGTCCCTGGGCAGGCCGGAGACGCTGGAGCGGCATCTCGACCAGGCCCTCGATAACATCCGACTGTGTGCAAGCGACCCGTTATGCGCTGAGCATCACCCGTACCGGGACGGGACAACGCTGCACGCCGCCTCGTGTCATGCGTGCCTGTTCGCTCCGGAAACGTCGTGCGAACGGGGGAACAAGTACCTCGACCGGGCCGTGCTGGTCCCGACGGTCGAAACCGGCGAGCAGAGCGAGTTGGCGTTTTTCAGGTGAGGTCCAATGAGCCGCGTACACCAACAGATCGGGGCTGCGGCGGCAAGGCTGGCGGAGCGCCTGCCCCATCCGCTCATGGAGTACGTGGCCGAAGCGGTGGCCCAGTATGGCAGCCTCGAGCCGGCGGCGGCACGGCGGGCCATCCTGCAACGAATCCCGACGCCGGACTTCCGGGATGCGACCGCCGAATTCCTCGACCTCTGGCAAAACACGGCGGCGGGCGTCGGCAGCGAAGCCGTCGCCGTGGCCCTCATCACGGCTGCGAAATGCGTGCACCATTATCGCCACGGGGAGACGGTCGAGATCGTGTGGACCGGACCCGAACCGACTGAGACACGGTTTCGGCATACCGAGCAGGCCATCCTCGAGGTCGTGGACTCGGCCACGAGACGGCTTACGGTCGTGAGCTATGCCGTCTACCGGATACCACGCATTCGAGAGGCGTTGGTCGCTGCCGCCAAACGGGGCGTCGTCATCCGGTTGATCGTAGAGACGCCGAACCGGATCGAGGGCCAGGGCGAGTACGACTGCCTCTTGGCTCTGGGTGACAACGTCGCTTCGGCCTGCTCGGTGTACTACTGGCCGCAAGAGAATCGAGCCAAGGACGACAATGGAAAGATCGGCATTCTCCATGTCAAGTGTGCAGTGGCAGACGGATACCGCATGTTCCTGTCGAGTGCCAACTTCACGGAGTACGCCTTCACGATCAACATGGAGTTGGGTCTGCTCGTGACGGGTGGCAAGCTGCCGGGGCGGGTGGAGCAGCATTTCGACCGGCTGGTGACTGCGGGGACGCTACTCCGTGTTTGAGGACCACGATGACCGACGACCTTCCCATCCGTGATCCCGACAACATTCGCCAGGACTGCGCCCGCAAACTCAGGGCCGTTCAGGTAAGCAATCACTTCCAGGCGATCATGGGCTGCTTGCTTGCCGAAGACTGGACCACGCCCAGGCTGGTCGAGATGGTCATCACGCCGGACGGACATTTGCTCGGTCGCTGCGAGGGCGAAGCGTCGTTCAGGGCGTACTTGGGCGCATCTGAAGACCTCATCAGGAACATCCACGGCGTGGCAAAGATCGCTGATTTCGATGGCGATGAGATCGGGTTCTTGGTAGCGCGGGTGGCTGAGACCAAGAGGCAGTCGCGGTGACAGTTCCTCAGAGACAATAGGGCTTCATCATGTTGAAGATTGATCGCCTGAAGCAGACGTTCTCGCGGCTCGACTCACCGAGCCTGGCCGACGCGTCGATCTCGGAACGCTACGACCTGCAAGAGTACATCTGCAACAGCCCCGACGCGTTCTTCGAAGAACTGGGACAAACGCTCTTTTTCATCGCCAAGGAGATTCAGCCCTCGGACGACGTAGAAGATCGCATCGACATTCTGGCATTGGACAAGGAGGGGCAGGCAGTTGTCCTCGAGCTGAAACGTGGGAACCACAGATTGCAGATGTTCCAGGCGATCTCTTACGCCGGGATGGTTTCAGGTTGGCAGCCGGACGACTTTTTCGACTGCCTCGACGCAGAAAGACGCGAAAAGCTCTCTGATTTCCTCGAAGTGGAGAAGGAGGAGATCAACCGGCGTCAGCGTATCATCCTCGTCGCAGAGGCCTTCGATTACAGTGTTTTGGTGGGGGCAGAATGGCTCACGGAGAAGTTCGGTGTCGACATCCTCTGTTGCCGCCTGTCACTTGCGAAAGATACCGCCGGTAACGCCGAGTATCTGGTCTGCTCGAACATATTCCCCGCACCGGAATTGGCACAGCAAGCTGTTCTTCGCGGAAGACTCCGAACCACGAATCACCCACCGAAGTGGACCGACTGGAATGCCGCTC
>JAIBBI010000049.1 GCA_019694755.1 Gemmataceae bacterium | reverse complement strand
AAACGAAGACCGCCGCGGGGCACGGGCCCCACGGCGGTCTTCGGAATATTCACCAACCCGTCGACGGACTACTTGCTTTCCTTGTACATGACGTGCTTCCGCAGCGTCGGGTCGTATTTACGCAACTGGATGCGGTCTTTGGTGTTATTGCGATTCTTCTGAACGAAGTACGTGTGGTTGCTCTCGCTGGAGACCATCTTCACGTAGCTGCGGGCGTCTTTGCTTTTGCCGGCCATGCGTCTTCTCCCCAAGTCCGGCTGATATTGTAAGAATCCGACCCGAATCGGAAACTCCCCTTCAGCCGGTCCGGCCGGCGGGCTACCATGCCGACTGACCCGGAGGACGGCGGGGGCATGGTACGGCGAAGTTGGCTAGTTACGGTAGTCTTAGCCTGGGCGGCCGTCGCCAGCGGCGCAAATCCCCGACCCGAGTCCCCCGGGCCGGCCAATCTCGTCGAAGAATCCCGCGGCTTCGCCAACCGTATCATTCTGTTCGCATCGTCCGTCGAGGCCCAGTATTACCGAGAGGTCCCGCGCACCGAGATTCTGTATGCGGCCCTCTCCGGCCTTTACGAGGCCGCCCGGCAGCCCACGCCTCCGATGCTCCGCGAAGACCTGCGCCGGTTCGACCTCGTCGAGACTGTGATGGGCGGACTCTGGACCGGCTTCGAGCCCGATCAGCCGGAGATACCGGGCCGACCCCTCTTCCGAATACACCGGCTCGATCATCGGCGTGCGGAATACATCGCCCGGCGGCGGCAGGAGATCGGCCACGTCGAATCGCTCGTCCGCAACCGGGCCCAGGCAGTGGCGGCCCAGGCGGCCGTGCGGGTGCTCGACCCGTTTAGCGGGACCAACCCGACCGCCCGGCGACAGGCTTTTGGCCTCGAGGAAAATCTGGAGTTCGGCATCGGCCTGGAGTTCGCCAACGCGCCGAACGACGAACTAGCTGCGCCTGGGCTCGGAACGTTTCCCTCGGCATTACTCGTGAAATCCGTGGTGCCGGGCAGTCCGGCGCAAAAGGCCGGCCTCCGCCCGGACGACCGGATCACCCGACTCGACGGCAGGCCGGTCGCGGAACTGAACGCCGTCCGATTCTTCAATGCGTTCCTGGCCACGGCTTCGGGCAGGACCGAGGTCCGGACTCACAAGATCGAATTCTACCGCCCCGGTCGGGACCAACCGCTCACCGGGCAGATCAAGGCGAGCGCGTTCTATCCTGAATGCACGTTCGGTACGCACCGGAATGCCGACGGCTCATGGAACTACATGATCGACGAGCGCGAACGGATCGGCTATATCCGCGTCGGATTTATCGAGGAACTCGCTGACAAGCAGTTCGCTGCCGCCCTGAAGACTCTGGTGCAGGCGGAAGCGCGGGGGTTGGTTCTCGACCTGCGGTGGTGCCCGGGCGGCTACCTCGACCCGGCCGTCGGCATTGCCAAGACACTGCTTCCCGCGTCGGCGACCGTCGCCCTGGAGCAGCACCGGGGCGGGCGATTTGCCATCCGCGATGTCGGCATCGCCGGGGAGCCTGTCTTGAACCTTCCCGTGGTCGTTTTGATCAACAGCGAGACGCTCGGGGGCGGCGAGTTGATCGCAGCCGCCCTGCAGGACAACAGCCGGGCGATGGTCGCCGGCGAGCGCACGGCCGGGAAGGCGACGATCCAGCAGCAACTCGAGCCCAATCCGCTCGAGGGTGTCTCGTTCCGTATCAGCCGGGGTTTGCTGATCCGGCCGTCCGGCAAGTCGTTCCAGAAATCGCCGGACGCCGCCCGGGAGGGAACTTGGGGCATTACGCCGGATGCCGGGCGGTGGCTTCCGCTATCCCGCGACGCGAACAAGCAATTAAAGGAACTCTGGATCTGGCATGCACTTCGACCGACGGGCGACCGCTCGGCCCTGCCGACCGACGACCCGGAGACCGACGCTCAATACCGGGCGGCGGTCGACATGCTCCGGGGCGCGATTCGCAAGCGCGCGTGAGGTGTATTCCCAACTGATTTGCCCGAACTCCTCTTCTCCGTCCGCAGCAGGTCGTTACACTATTAGTGACGGGACCGGTCCCGAGCCGGAGGGTGGATACTATGTCTTAAGCTATCGCGGGAGTGTCGCTTGGTAGAGAAGAAGCGGGTTTATGCCCTGGCCAAAGAGCTGAATGTCGAAAGCAAGATACTGCTCGACATCTGCAAAGAGCTGGGGTTCGAGGGGATCAAGAATCAGCTTTCGGGTCTGTCCACAGACGAAGCTGACGCGGTCACGAATCGATTTAAGAAGGGCTCGTCGAAGCCCGCAGCAGCGCCCGTCGTGGCGGCCCCGGCCGTCCTGCCGACGGCGCCGATCCCCACAAAGGTCCAGACACTCCCCACCCGACGGGCGCCGGCTCCAAAGCCGGCCGACGAACCGGCACCTGCGCCGGCCCCAACCGCGGTCGAGGCACCGGAACCTCCCGTCGTCGCTGCACCGGAGCCCCCGGTCGTTGTGCCCGCACCGGTCGCCGCTCCTGCTCCGCCACCACCTGTCGCCGCGCCAGCTCCTGCACCCGCAGCACCCGTTGCGCCTGCGCCGCCGGCCGCCGCTCCTGTAACGCCGGCCGCCCCGCCGGTCGTGGCTGCCCAAGCTCCGACTCCTGCGGCACCGTCGACGTTGCCTCCCCGGCCCTCGACGCTTCCACCTCGGCCATCGACACTTCCGCCACGGCCGACACCGATGCCTCGCCCGACGGGCGACAATCGGCCGCGCACGCTTCAAGGCGGCCCGCCACCTGGGGCTGGCGGTCAGGCGCCGCCCAGCGCCGGCCCGGCCGGCGGAGCGGGCCGAACGGGCGGTCCACGAATCCGCCCCCGTCCCACGCCAAGCTTTCAAATCCGTACCGGCGGCACGCCGTCGCTCCGGCAGAATCAGCCGGCCGCGACCCCGATCGCCAAGCCGAAGGAAGACACCGGCATCCGCAAGATTGCCGGTATCTCGGGTGACCTGCTCAATAAGGGCCGGAACGTCACCCACGAACAGGTCCTGAACCAGCACAAGGCCCAGTCGCCCCCGGCCCCCGGCCCTGGCGACCTGCCCCCAACCGGCGCGGACGACGACGATCGTAAGGGCGGCCCCGGTGGCAAAGATCGCCGGCCCGGCGCGGTGGCCGGCCGGGATATCCGCGGTCGACTCCGCAACGACCGTGCCCGCAAGGACACGAGCAAGGGCGTCCAGATCCAGGGCAATCGCGTCGTCGCTACCGATGTCGACGACCGCCCGCTTCGGGTCCGCGACCGGCTGAAGAAGCGGCCGCACGCCCGCCAGCCCGGCACTCAGCCGCGTAAGGGCAACGTGCAGGTCACCCTGCCCATCACCATTCGCGCCCTTTCCGAGGCGATCGGCCTGGCGTTCGACAAGCTCGCGAAGAAGCTGATCTCGCTCGGCATGCCGTTCGGCTCGTTCACGATCAACTCGATCCTCGACCCGGACGTGGCCCAGCTCGTCGCGACCGAGCAGGGCTGCGAACTCGAAATCCGCAAGCCACAGGACGCCGAAGACGACCTGCTCGCCAAGCACCAGGAAGTCGACGACCCGGCCCAACTCGTCACCCGGCCGCCGATCGTGACCATCATGGGCCACGTCGACCACGGCAAGACGAGCCTGCTCGACAAGATCCGCGCCTCGAACGTGGCGGCCGGCGAAGTGGGCGGCATCACCCAGGTGATCCGCGCCTGGCAGGTCGTCCACGACGGCAAGCAGATCACCTTCCTCGACACGCCCGGCCACGAAGCGTTTACGAAGATGCGGGCCCGCGGCGCGCAGGTCACCGACATCGCGGTCATCGTCTGTGCGGCCGACGACGGCGTCATGCCCCAGACCGAGGAAGCCATCAACCACGCGAAGGCGGCCGGCGTCAGCATCATTGTCGCCATCAACAAGGTCGACCTGCCCAACGCCAACCTCAACAAGACCCGCCAGCAGCTTTACTCGCTCGGCGTGCTGCCCGACAACATGGGCGGCGACGTGCCGTTCATCGAGACCAGCGCGGCCAAGGGCACCGGCATCGCCGAGTTGCTCGAAGCCATCCTGATCGTCGCCGAACTCAAGGAACTGAAGGCCAACCCGTCGAAGCACGGGCGGGGCACCTGCCTCGAGTCGCACATGTCCGGCGACGAAGGCGTGCAGGCCACGCTGCTGGTGGCCGACGGCACGCTCCGCAAGGGCGACATCGTCATCTGCGGCCCGGCTTTCGGCCGGGTGCGGGCGATGTACAACGATCTCGGCAATCCGATCGAGTCGGCCCCGCCGGGCACGCCCGTCCGCATCACCGGACTCGACACCTGCCCGGACGCCGACGACCCGTTCGGCGTGGTCGACGACATCTCGACCGCCCGCGAGATCGCCGAGAAGCGCGCCGCCAAGCGTCAGGATGCGGCCCTCAACCGCTTTGTGCCGCGGACCCTGGAGAACCTCAGCGACGTCAAGGTCAGCGAACTCAAGGTGATCCTGAAAGCCGACTTCCGCGGCTCCGTCGAGGCGATCCGCAAGGAACTGGAAAAGCTCACGCACGAGGAAGTTCGCGTGCGCGTCCTTCACACGGGCATCGGCGGCATCACCGCCTCCGACGTGATCCTCGCGATGACCAGCCCGAACGACACCATGATCGTCGGCTTCAATTCCGTCCCGGACGACGAAGCCCGGGCCATGGCCGAGCAGAACGGCATTCCTCTCCGCGAATACAGCATCATTTACAACCTGACCGACGACATCAAAGCCGCGCTCGAGGGCAAGCTCAAGCCCCGGCAGGAGATCGTCTACCTCGGCCGGGCGCTGGTCCGCGAAGTCTTCCGCATCAGCAAGGTCGGCGTGGTGGCCGGCTGCCACGTCACCAACGGCACGATCGAGCGGTCGGCCAAGGTCCGCGTCATCCGCGGCGGCGTGGTGGTCTATCCCCCGGCCGACCGGACCGCGAGCCTCGAATCGCTCAAGCGGCACAAGGACGACGCGCGGGAAGTCGCGGCCGGCTACGACTGCGGTATCAAGATCGCGAACTACGACGACGTGAAAGTCGACGACGTGATCGAAGCCTACCGCGTCGACGAAATCAAGCGGACGCTGTAAGCCGCGAAGTCACTCCGACAATCCACGAACCCCCGGGCCGACAACGCCCTGGGGGTTCTTTGCTGCGCGACGCCCTCGTGACGCGCTCTGCGGTCCAAGAATTCGACCCCATTCGCGGCGAGTGCAAATGGTACTGGGTAGAATCTGCAGGAAAGACGCCCGGCGCCGAGGCCGACGCTGGCCAGTTTTTTCGTTCACCAACAGCGGGTAACCTCGTCCAAGGATACCTTTCGTCCTATGACTCTTCGTTTGTCATTACTGGTACCGCACGATAGTGTGGAACATCCACTACTGCTTCATCGCTTCCAAGATGACCGCATTGTCGTACGAGAAGAGTTTGCCGATCTGGCGTGCTCCGGGTGCAACAAAGTTGATGAAGCAGCCGCTTTGGAGCGGGGACTCCCCTCCGGCGTTGCCATTAGATCCCGACGACCAATATCTCTGGCTGCGGACGGATTCTATCTCGTAACGGGGCTGGCGAAATCACAACTGCAATCCCTGTTTCCAGACAGAATATCCTACTATCCGCTACCAGGGACCAATCACTATGTGGCTTCACCGCGTACAAACTGGTCGCCGCCCCATGAGTCATCGGGATATCAATTCGAGGCACCGCTTTGCCCCGTCTGCCAACGTTGGCGAGGAGTTTACTTCGACAACTCTCCATCTATCGTGCCAGCCGTCGGCCCGGTCCTGTCCATTGTGATGGAGAATGGAATGGGCGCCTGTCCGATATGGGTGACGACTGAGGAGGCCGGTACTCAGGTCGCCGCGTTGAAACCGCCATTGTCCGGTATGGCGGTCGTGCCGCGGGAGTTTCTCGCGGCGAACTGATCCCACTCACGGCTGCGCCGGACGTGCAGTTCCCCGTACCATAGTCGCCATGGATCCGATAAACGTCTATTGGCTCATTCCCGCAGTCGACAATCCGTTGTTCGAGGGGTTGGCCACCGAACGCGATGCCCCCCGCCTCAACAATTGGCCGGCCGATTGGTGTCGTCACTATTCCACTTGGGAGTCTCCGCGGCTATCGGACACTTGGCAGCCGATTCCAGTAATTGGCCGGGTTCGTTTGTTTAACGATTTCCCTTGCATCAATATGCTCAGTCCGGCACTCAGCCAGCGGGCCGTCGATCTGCTCCGCGACCTGTTGGAGCCCAATGGCGAACTGCTCCCGGTAACGCACAGCATTGGCACATATTATTTCTTTAATTGCACTCGCGTTCTGAGCTGCCTGGACCTCGACAAGTCGGCCGCTTCGAGAACTCGTGAGGGCATTGTCACCCGGAAGGAACGCCTGGTATTTCTGAACGAGGTGGTGCGCGGCGAAACTGTTTTCCGCATTCGCACCCAGCCTCCGGACCTCTTTTGTACTCAGACCTTTGCAGATCGGGTGGCCGCGGCTTCGCTGCAGGGCTTTGTGTTTGTGAAGGTCTGGCCCTTGTCCAATGGCACCACGTTTTTTGACGAACTGCATCAAGCCACAAAGCGGGCCAGAAAATGGCAACCCCTGGGCGAATCCTCCGTCGATATCAAACAGAACACCGTTCTTCTACGGATGTTCTGCAGCCGCAAGAAGCCGACCGCTGCGGACACCGCCGCGGCAACGGCGATCATGGACATGCTTGACGAGAAACTCGCGTCCGCCACTTCCCCGGCAAGCGGTTACGTGGGAACTCTGGAGGGGCACGATGTCCTCGGTCGCGAGATCCGGTTATTCCTGTCCAGCCCCGACTGCGATCGACTCGTAGCGTTCCTTCTGCCCTTCTTCCGGACATTGCCCTGGCCCGGCCGATTCCAAGTTGTCAAACACCGTGGCGACTTGTCCGACGGGTCTGCTCCGGCGGAGTATGTAACAATCGACTGAACCCTCGCGGGACCGATCGCGAATGCGGGTGACGTTGCGACCAACGTGAGCGGGCGGCCGAGGACCGGTATCGAAGTTTTCGACAGCAGCGTGAATTAACTCCTGGGACACGACGATGACTGATTTAAGGAACATCCCAATTCAGACGATCGCCGTCTTTCTGGTCAACGATGACTTTGCTGGTCATGAAAACGAACTTGAAGCAACCGTCAAAGAGCTGGCGGACTCACGCGATTGGGTACTGGGTAGGCCCGAACTGGAACTGACAAACGACCATCCGGATATTGCAGAAGACGAAGACGACCTGACGATCTACCGGGTATCCATTCGAGTCTACTCGGCACTCCCGCCGTGGGACAAGCAACTTCCCAAAGAGACGGACAGGTTGCATTTCGAAGAATCGCTGGCGTTGCTTGCCTGGTCACAATTGGTGACCAAGCGGTTCCGGACTCGTGCGGATTGGTTCCTTGATAGTAAGTGGATTGGAAGTGTCATCAATGGAAAAGCAGACGAGACGCTGCAGATTGGGCTGTTTGACGAATGGAAGCGCGTCGGCGGCTACTAGTCACCGCTTCTAACGGACTCGGCGTGGAGAGATTGGAGTTGTGATAGAATCGCGTGGCGGCACACTGGTGCCACGGGCGACCGGCACCCAGCATCTCAAAGAAATCTGTTGTCCAGACCATGGAACTGCTCGAAGCCATCGGCGAGGTCATCACAGCACTTTCGCTTTCGAATAAGCGATCGCCATGGCGGCGTGTTCTGACCGCCATTCTGACCATCCTGTTTGTCATGGTCGCAGTCTACCTCATTGCGTATTGGCCGGGGACGGCGTAATTTCGGTGTCGTCCCATTGAACCTCGTGCTCCCCGACGGCGCGGCACCTCTGTCGTAGCTTGAGCATTCACCGGCGACGGTTACCATGAATTCATCCTGTCCAGCACGAGATTGGCTGTTGACTGCATGACTGACCGCTGGCGAATTGTCCGGCTTCTCGGTCGCGGGGGAATGGGCGAAGTCTTCGAGGCTGAGGACACCCTGCACGGCCGGCGCGTGGCCATCAAGCGACTGCCGCCCGGTGACGGAGTCAGTGCGTCCGCACTGGCCCGCTTCTCCCGTGAGGCGGGCGTCGCATCGCGATTGCGCCACCCCCATGTCGTGGCAATCGAGGAGGTCGGCGAGGAGAACGGTCGGCCGTTCATCGTGATGGAGTACATGGCGTGCGGCTCGCTCCAGCAGCGCGTTGACCAGAGTGGTCCCCTGCCGTGGAGTGATGCCGTGGACGCAATGATCCAGGCCTGTCGCGGTGTGGCGGCCGCCCATGCGGCCGGTCTGGTACACCGCGACTTGAAGCCATCGAACCTGCTGGTGGCCGACGACGGGACTATCAAGGTCGCGGATTTCGGGCTTGTGTCCCGCGGATCAGACCAGAGCCAGACGCTGACCGGGTCGGGCGAGGTCGTCGGCACGCCCGCATACATGAGCCCCGAGCAATGCCAGCATGACAGCGTTGATGAACTGACGGACGTTTACTCGCTGGGGGCCACGTTCTTCGCACTCCTCGTCGGCCACCCGCCGTTCGTGCGCGATGCCCCGCTCAAGGTGATGTTCGCCCATTGCTCCGCACCGATCCCGGACGCCAGCGCGGAGAATCCGGACGTGCCCGAAGAGTGTTCGACGGTCGCCCGACGGGCGATGGCCAAAGCACCGTCGGCCCGGTTTGGCAGTGCGGCCGAGTTCGGCGACGCGTTGGCAGACCTGCTCGGAAAACCGGTTCGCAAACAACCAACCCGACGGCGGGCGATACTACTCGGGCTCTCGGTCGGGGCCGCAGCCGGACTCGGTTACCTGGGTTGGCGGCAAACGACTCGCGCCTCGGATGATGGGTCGGTGCTGTGTGAAGACGGCGCTGCATCCGATCTTGCGTTTTCGTCGGACGGGCTGCAACTGGCGGCCGCGGGCCCGTGGGCCGACTCGGCCGGGCTCCGAGTGTGGGACGTCTCCGGGCCTCGACCCCGGAAGCTCGATCTCCCCGGCGAAGGCTGTCCGGTGGGCCGGGCGCTGAGTGTTTGTTTTCCGTCTCCGGGCACCGCGCTGCAGGTCGGTCTGGTCGTGGCCGACCGGGGACAGGTTGCACAATTACGTCTGGATGGTCAGCCACGCTGGTGGCCCGCGGCCGTGCTCCCGGCAGGCCGGGTGCTGCGGATGGCCGTTCACCACCCCAGTGGTCGGTTGGCCGCCCTGCTGGACAGTAACGGCGGAACGATCGCGGTCCACGATCCACGATTGCCAGACCCCGTCCGGATTGTCCCGTCAGTCGGCGACGGCGTCACCGCACTGGCCGTCAGTGCGCCGCGGGAGAATGCCGTTGCCTGGGCGGACGCGGCCGGGACCATACATGTCTGGGACGTGGACCCGGCGAAGGAGCGGAAGACACTTCCGGCAGGTCGAACAGTAAAATCACTGGCGTATGCGACGGGCGGAGGCGTACTGTTTGCGGCCGGCGGGCGACAACTCCAGGGCTGGCCGCCGGACAATCGTCGCCTGCTCGTCCGCGATCTTGATCACGAGATCCACATGATTGCCGAGGCGGGCGCGGGCAGGCCGTGGCTGACAGTCGGCGGGCCCCTGACACTCTGGGAGAGCGACGGGCTCCGGCCGGTTCGCCAGTTTGCCGCCCCGGGTGAACCCATCACCTCGATCGCGATTCACCCTGACGGGCTCCGCGTGGCCATGGCCATCGGGGACAAGGTAGTGCTCCGAGCATTGAACCCTGACGGGGGTGGTTCTTGACCCCGCCTCCCACTTACCTCGACGATATCTCCACCCGCTGGGCGGTCGTCGGCGACCCACTGCAGTTTGTACTGCGGTACGCGCCGGCAGTCCGCGGGTACATTGCCGCGCTGCTACCGGACACGCACGCGGCCGACGACGTCTGCCAGGACTTTCTCGAGCAGGTGCTGCGGAAGGGATTCATGACCGCAGCGCCGGACCGCGGGCGGTTTCGCCACTACCTCAAAGCCGCGATCCGAAATGCGGTCCGCATGCATTTCCGGAAGCAATCGCGACTCCCCGCTACACTGGCGGACGAACTCGACGTTGGCGACGAACCGCAGGATCCGTGGGCGGCCGCGTGGAGGCAGTGCATACTCGACCGAGCCTGGGAGTCGCTCCATCGGCAACAGCGCCAGGGCGGCCCGCCGTTTTTTCACGTGCTCCGGGCGGCCGTCGATCACCCCGACGACGATTCACGCACGCAGGCGGCAAGGCTGACCACCACAACCGGGCGACCGATCACCGCCGAGGCGTTTCGTCAGCAGTTGCACCGTGCCCGGAAGCTTTTTGCCGAAGCCCTGATTGCCGAGGTCGCCGCTACTGTTCAAGCGCGGCAGCCGGACGCCATCGCCGAGGAACTGGCCGACCTTCAGCTCCTGGAATTCGTTCGCGATCACATTTCTCCGACCGGCTGAAGAATCCTGTCACAACTTCCAGAGCCGGGCATACTGTCGCCAGAACGGTCGCCCGGTCCCCTGCTGGAGTTGTCCCGATGGCGCAGCGACTTCGTGTGGAACGTCTTGAGGATCGACTCGCCCCGGCCGCCCCGACCCAGTTTCTCCAGCGTGGGGTGGGCGGCGGTGTGTACTTCGATCCGAGCCTGAGCCCCCATGATGCGAACGACGCCTACCTGCTGACGGACATGTCGCAGGTCTATCGCACGAAGAACTTCGGCCTGTCGTGGGACTATTACGATTTCCGCGAGTACGCCGTGAACAACCGGGTCAACGGGGTCCATTACACCGGCGACCCGATGACCCTGTTCGGGATTCATCTCAGTGGCTCGGGCAATCCGAAGCCGATCCGCAGCACCGACGGGGGTGTGACCTGGCAGAAGGCCGGCGCGGCCGGGTTCGCTTCGAATTGGCCCGGCAGCGAGGCGGCATGGCGAATCTACACCGACATCCATCGCACGGGCCGGGTCCTCGTCAATACCCAGGGCCGACTTTACTACTCGTCCGACGGCGGGCAGACGTTCGGCGTGGCCTACACCTACAGCCAGGCTCCCAACCTGGCGACAGGTGTCGGCCTTTACGTCAGTGGCGTGTTCTTCGATCCCACCGATGCAACTCGAGTATGGGCGGCGACGAACGACGGACTGCTGCTGTCCACGAATGGCGGCGCGACGTTTGCGTCCGCGGGGATCGGAGGGATTCCCTCGGGTGAAACCCTCTTCGCGTTCGCGGCGGCGCAGGAATCCGGAGTCACCCGATTCTACGCCATCACCGTCACCGGGACGGTCGCCGTCCCGGTCTCGACCGCGCTCGCGCTGCCGTTCTCGTCGTACGCGCACACCTACAAGTTGGACTGGGGGCAGGCCAACTGGTCGCTGGCTCCGACGTCCGGGCTGGATGCCACCGCGGGGCTTCTTTACCTGGCCATGAACCCCGGCGATATCGACACCGTGTACGCGGCCGGGCAGTACACGGGGAAGATGTACGTCTCGAAGTTCACCTCGCAGACGGGCCAGTGGGGGCAGGTGTTTCTCACCAGCAGTCCCGCGACGACTAACGTGACCAACGGCTATGTTGGCCCGGGTGCCGTGCTGGCCTACTCGTCCACGGTCCTCGGAATCGCCGTGTCGCCGCTCGACCCGAATCGGCTCGTTCTGGCCGACGGCTGGACGATGTATTCCAGCACCAACGGCGGGTCGTCCTGGCGGCAGATGTCCCTCGACCCGGCCGAGGAGCATGCTCCCGGTGTCCCGATCCCCCGAAGCGACACCTACCACAACACCGGCGCCAACAACTGCACCGTCTGGTGGATTGAATGGACCTCCGCCAACAACATGTTCGTCGCCTTCGACGACATCACCGCCATGCGAAGCACCGACGGCGGCCAGACCTTCTCCTGGAACTTCACCGGGCTGTCCCCCGAGAACTTCGTCGTCCGGAAGCACCCGGCGACCGGCGTGCTCTATCTCGCCCAGGGGAAATGCTGGCCGCCCAACACGACGCTCGGCCTCTCGGACAGCAAGGTCGATCCCTACACCGGCTCCGTCCGGTTTTCAACGGATGCCGGCCAGTCGTGGCAGGTGCTGGAAGACCTCGGCCATCCCGTGACGTGGATCTCGCTCGATCCCAATGACCCCAACACAATTTACGCCAGCGTCAACCACAGCACGCTGGGCGGCATCTTCGTATCCCACAACATTCAACTCGGTACGGCGGCCACTTTCACCAAGTTGGCGAGTCAACCGCCCCGGACTGAAGGGCGACCCCTCACGACGGTCGCACTCGCCGATGGTACGCTGGTCGCCACGTTCACGGGCCGACGCAACGACGCGACCGGAAAGATGACGCCCAGCTCAGGCGTGTTCGTTCTGCCGGCCGGTTCGACGACGTGGATCGACCGAAGCATGCCGGAGATGCAGTACTGGACGAAGGAGCTTTACGTCGATCCACACGACCCCAACCAGAATACATGGTACGTCGGGGTCGGTGACGCGTTCCCGCCCGTCTCGGATGTCTCCATCACCGCCAACGGTGGAGGCCTGTACGAGACCCGCGACCGCGGCGTCAGTTGGACCCGACTGCTTTCGAACGACACGGAAAGCGTCGCATTTCATCCCACCGATCCGAACGAGATGTATGTGGCTACGACGAACGACGGCCTGTGGATCACCAACAACCGACTCGCACTTGACGCCAACGGCCTGCCCGCACCGACGTTGACGCAACTGGACAGCTACACGCATCGCCGGCCCGCCCGCGTCTTTTACAACCCGTACGATCCGGCCGAGGTCTGGGTGGCCGGCAACGGCGGCGGGCTCTCCGTCGGGCGGGCCGGGCAGGTTGCCGGAACGTTCTCGTTGTCGACCGGTTCGGTATCCGTCATCGAAGGCGCGCCGGTCAACCTGAGCGTGACCCGAACGGGCGACCTCGCCAACGCCATGACGGTGGACTACCTCGTCAGCCCGGGAACAGCCGGGCCGACCGACTACCTGAGCAGCCTCAATCCAGTGGGCGTGACCGGGACACTGACGTTCCGTCCGGGGCAGGCAACAGTCAACATCGCGATACCTACCGTGGATGACTCCGCCATCGAGGGCAGCGAGTCGTTCACCGTCTCGCTCCTTCATGCAAGCAGTGGTCAGTCTCTGGGAGCGATGTCCAGCGCAAAAGTAACTCTGACCGACAACGACCCCGCGACGATCACGGCCGTGACCATCGGCGACGGGTCGACCCAGCGGTCGAGGATCACCCAACTCTCGGTGACGTTTTCCGAGCCCGTGACGTTTCCCGGCGGTGCTGCGGCGGCATTCTTGATTCACCGGACGGGACCCGGCGCAACCATCGGCGATATCGGCTTCCAGGCTCAGGTGAACGGAAACACCGTGACGCTGTTGCCGGACAACTCCGGCCTGAGTTTGGACGCTGGGTCACTTCCGGATGGCAACTACACCTGGACGATCGTCGGCAGTCAGATCGCGGGGCTCTCCGGGCCGATCGATGCGGACGGCGACGGATTGCCGGCCGGCGATCGCATCGTCCTACTCCATCGGCTCTTTGGCGACGTGGACGGAGATCGCACGGTGACCAACGTGGACTTTCTCGCGTTCCGACTGTCTTTGCTGAGTAACAACCCGGCCTTCGATGCCGATGGCGACGGGCAGGTCAATGCCACCGACTTTTTGCAATTCCGGCTCCGCTTCCTTCAGACGATCTGAAGGAAGCGGAGCCGGGCGGAAACAACCCGCGGGAGCTGACACAATCCGGTTTACTTCTTCCCCGCGTTCAGTCGGTCGAGTGCTTCTTTGGCGGCCTTGGTCGGCTTGGCGTCGGCGTGGCCTTCGGAGAGTTTCTTCAGCGTGGCCACGGCCTCGGGTGTGCCGATGTGCTCCAGGATCGCGATGGCGCGGAGCGATTGCCGCCACGACGTGCGGACGAAAGCGTCTTCGCCCAGCGGGATCGCGTTGGCCGCACCAACGATGATCGCGCCCCCGCCCGGCGGCGCGGGCGGCACGGGGATCGGCAACGCGCCACCCCCGGCCGGGAGCGCGGGCACGGCGATTGCGATACCTCCGACTGCGCCCGGGATATCATCCGGCAGATCGTGCATTATCTTCATCAGGCGGTCCCGCGTATCGTCGTCGGCCGCGTTCTCGATCGCCTTCATCAGCTCTTCCTGAATCAGCGGAGCGATGAAATCCAGTTCTTTGGCCGCGGCATCGCGGACCTCAGCCTTTTCACTGGCGACATCGTCGATCCACTTCTTGACCTTCTTATCGTCGACGCTCACGACGCGGAGCTTGCCGGTGAGGAACGGCACGGCCTCCCTCGGCGACAGGGCAAGGGTCAGTACCGCGCGGGTCGCCTTCACGTCATCCTTCCCGACGAGGTCGGCCCAGGCCGCCTGCCATTTGTCGACGGGCTTCTTGTCGTCTTCGGTCCTGGCCACAGGCGGATCGTCCGCCCGGGCTTCCGCGGGTGCCGACCACAGGGCCAGGCCGGTCATGATCGCGGCCAGAGACGTTGGGAGCATTTTTCGGTTCGACATGATGGATCATCCTCTTCCTGTTGGGATTACACCAACTCGGATGCGATTTGTCATCCCCCGGGCACTTGCGGCCGCGGGCCGGGGACGCCAGAATAGGCTCGCCATCGTATCGGATTCGGACGCGCATGACGCTCCGGACCTTGCAGTCCTGTGACCGATCGGAGAGTGGCAGATGAGTGCAATGCTCGCGGCGGTCGTCACCCTTCTGCTGCCCTCCGCGGCGGATCAGCAGGCACCGCCGGCCGGGGGTACGATCTACGTCCGCGCGTTCGATCAACTCTGGTCGGAAATGGACCGGCAATACAGCTACTTCCAGCTCAAGAAGATCGACTGGCCCGCACTGAAGTCGAAGTATCGGCCGCAGGCGGAAGCCGCGAAATCGACCAAGGAACTCGTCGGCGTTCTGCAGAAGATGCTGACGGAGCTGAAGGACCAGCACATCTGGATCGACGGCCCCGACGGCCGGGTGGGCACGCACCGCGAACCGTGGGAAAAGAACTGGAGCCCGCTCGGAATCCGGAACCAACTGGCCAGTATCGAGATGGTCGGCAAGTTTGTCGGCGTGGGCAAACTGAAGGACGGCTTCGGCCTGTTGATCATCGAGAATCAGCAGGCCGGCACCCCGGAGTTGGCCCGGCAGGCGGCAGTAAAGATCGAGGGCTTGCGGGACGTGCTGGGGTTCGTCGTCGACCTCCGCAATGCCGAGGGCGGCAACGAAGCCCACGCCATGCCGCTCGCATCCGCGTTCTGTGCCAAACCAACGGTGTACGCCCGGCAGAAGTTCCGCGCCGGCCCCGGCCACGGTGACTTCGGCCCGGTGTTCGACCGGACCCCGCTGACGCCGGCGAAGATCCCGTTCACCAAGCCGGTGGTTGTTATCCTCGGGCCGCGGACCATGAGCAGCGGCGAGGGCCTCGCCATGATGTTCGCGGCTCTGCCGAACGTGACCACGGTGGGGTCGCCGACACGCGGGTCCAGCGGCGGCCCGAAGCCCGTGGAACTCAAGGACGTCGGCGTGACCGTCACGTTCTCGCGCTGGGTGGCCATGCTGCCGGACGGCACGCCGATCGAAGGCCGGGGCGTGATCCCGCAGATCGAAGCCAAGTTCCCGATCACCGCCTTCGGGGCCACCGACCCGGTGCTGGAGAAGGCAATCGAAGTGCTCAAGGCCAAGGTAAAGTAACATCGACCCCATGGCTCGAATGCACCATGGTATGACTTCCGTCGATCTGACGACGCCGCTCACGCTGCGATCGGCATTCTGCTTCCCGCTGCAATCACGCACTGCGCGGCGAGAAGTCGTATGGGGCGCTTTGCTCCTGTGCATACCGTTCGTCGGCTGGCTGTTGAACATGGGCCACCGCATCGCAATGACGAGGCGCATGCAACAAGGTCTTCCGGCTTGGCCGGCATGGAGCGGTTACCGGACATTGCTTTACCACGGCACCATGACGTTTTTCGGGATGGTCGAGTATCACGCCCCAGCCGTTGCCATCGGTTTGGCCGCATGGTTTTGGGCGGTGCCGGGGCTGTGGTACGTGGCGGCCAATCTGTGGTTGGTAGCAACCGCCGCCGTTCCCGGTTACATGACTCACTACTGCTACACACTCGACCCACGAGAAATATTCGATCCCCTCCGGGCGTTGCGCCGCGTGGCCGAGGGTGGTACCGCATACTGGCACGCCTGGCTGATCGCGCTGGCGTGTTCTTTTCTCGGCCTGTTCGCGTTCGGTATCGGATTCCTTGTGACCAGCGTCTGGTTCTGGCAGGTGGCAGGCTTCAGCTTCGCGACGGTGTTCTCGGAGAAGTTCCAACTCCACGTCCGCGACACCGTGTAAAGTCAGGCGAGATTCGCAATGCCCTGTTCGGATCCGGGAGAACTCCGGCCCCTAATACGACGCTTTATCTATTGACATGACAATAGTTGATGTGTAAAGTATTTTCCGGAATGGTCACCCTGCGGGGGTCTTACATGCCCGGGCGGCTGCAGAACGAGCTGAAGAAACGCAAGCCGTTCGTGCATATCGAGCAGGAAGTCGTGCTGAATCTGTTCCGCACCGGCGACCGGCTCGGCATCCGCCTCGAGCGACTGCTCCGCGAGCACGGGCTCACGGGAGCGCAGTACAACGTGCTGCGCATCCTCCGCGGCGAGGGCCAGCCGCTGCCCATGCAGGAGATCGCCTCGCGGACGATCCAGGTCGTCCCCGGGATGACCGGCCTCGTGGACCGGCTGGAAAAGGCCGGGCTCGTGTGCCGGGCGCGGTCGGAGTCGGACCGGCGGGTGATCTACGTCCGCATCACGGCCGCGGGGCTCACCCTGATCGCCCAACTCGACGAGCCGCTGCCGGCCATGGAGCGCAAGCTGCTCGGCGGTCTGACCCGAGACGAGAAGGCGGAGTTGATCCGCCTGCTCGAAAAAGTCCGCGACCATCTGGAACAACTCGACGAATAAACCCCGGGGGTGGGCCGCGCCGCATCACCGCTCGCCCGCCCCCGGATCGAATCCGTTTCAATGTCTCATGGAGTCCGAGAATGAAGGCGATTGCTCTCCGACTTGGTTTCGCGTCTGCCGTGCTGACGGCGATGCTCGGCGCGACGCCGGCCACCGCCGACGACTACGTCGTCGACAACACCCACGCGGCCGCCAACTTCCGCGTTTCGCACCTGGGCCTGAGCTGGACCTACGGCCGGTTCAAGGACATCTCCGGCACCTTCACCGTCGACCCGGGCCAGGCGAAGTTCGAGCTCTCGGCCAAGGCCGACAGCCTCGACACCGATAACGCCAAGCGCGACGAGCACCTCAAGAGCCCGGACTTCTTCAACACCAAGCAGTTTCCGCTGATCTCGTTCAAGAGCACGTCGGCCAAGGCGAACGACAAGGGCTACGAAGTCACCGGCAACCTGACGCTGCACGGCGTCACGAAGCCGGTCACGATCAACCTCATCGGCGGTCGAAAGGCCGAGTTCCCGAAGGGCGTGAACCGCACGGGCTACACCGGCGAAGTCTCGATCAAGCGGTCCGAGTTCGGGATGAACAAGTTTGCCGAGGCGGTCGGCGACGAAGTGATCGTTACCTTCAGCTTTGAAGGCACGAAGAAGTAGCGATGCCGGACCCGATGACAATTCTGGTGGCGATGGCCGGCTCGGCCGGTCTCGCCCTGCTGATCCTCGCGATCGCCGGCCGGCTGGGCTCACGCCTCGCTTCGGCCGGCGGCGCAGTGGGTGTCTATGTGGGGCTGATCGCCGGGGCCGTGCTGCTCGGGCAGACCCCGCACTGGCCGCCACGCGAGGATCTCGACCGCCTGCTGGTGATCGTTCTCCCGGCCGTCGTGCTGGCAGAGTTGATCGCGGCATTCCTGCCACGGCTGGGTTGGCTGGCCAGGCTCATCGTGGCGGCAGGCACGGCACGTGTGCTTCTGCAAGGATCGAGTTACATCACCGACCTGGCCGGGCCGGGCACCCGCGAATGGGACGACACGCGGACCGCGATGATCCTCGGCGGAATCGCAGCGGGAATGTTCGTCGTGTGGTGGCTCGCGGATCGGCAGATCACGCGCGGCACGTCGGCCGTGGTCGCGCTGACATGTGCGGGGGCGGGCGCAGTCGTGCTGCTCTCGGGGTACAGCACCGCGGGGCAACTCGGGATCGTGCTCGCGGCAACGATGCTGGCGGCCTGCGTGACCCCGTCGGCCGGAGCGGAAGGCGTCGGCATCGTCGGCTTCTGCGGGTTGTTGATCGTCGGCCGGTTCTTCGGCTCGTTGTCGACAGCCAATGCGCTTCTGGTATTGGCAGCAATCCCGGCCGCATCAGTCGCGGGCCTGCTCCGCGTCGGGCCGACCGGCCGGGCGTGCGCCGCACTGGCCCTGGGCGCAATTCCAATCGCGACCGCGGTCACGCGAGCGGCACTCGCCTTCGCGGCCAACGTGAATCCGTACGGACAGTGAGGCTGGAAAAAGAACCACCGCGAAGGCACGAAGGCCGGACGAAGGAGAGCGTCTTTCGATGCTTCTTCTTTGTGTCGTTGTTCGCGTCTTCGAGCCTTCGTGGTGAACAATTCTTAGGCCCGCGACCCCTTCCGCAGCTCCGCGTAGACCTGGGTGAACTGGGCTCCGAATAGCACGATCTGCGAGGCGTAGTAGACCCAGACGAGGATGATCGCCAGCGAACCGGCCGCCCCGTAGGCCGACGCGATGGTCGCTTTCGCAAGGTACAGCCCCAGCAGGTATTTCCCGAAGGTGAACAGGCCCGCGGTCACCGCGGCCCCCACCCAGACATCGCCCCAAGCCACATGGCAATCGGGCAGTGCCCGGAAAATGATGGCCAGCAGCAGCGTGACCAGTGTGAACGACACGGTCGCGTTGATCGTGCTCATCATGTTTGTGACGTGGGGTAGAAACGTGCTCCCCGCGGCCGTGATGGTCGTGTTGATCACCAGCGACACGAGCAGCAGGAAGCCGGTTCCCAGCACCATGGCGAACGAAAGAAACCGCGACTTGATCCACGCGAGAATGCCGTTGCCCGGCCGGGGCGGCACCGCCCAGATGGTGTTGAGGGCGTATTGCAACTGTCCGAACACGCCGGCCGCCCCGAAAAGCAGGGCGACGACGCCGACGAGGGTGGCGGTGGAGTGGCTCGCGCTGGCGTCGGTGGTTTTCAGGATGTCTTCGACGGCTTGGGCCATGGTCGGCCCGAGCGCGGTGGTCAGCTCGGCAGACAGCCGCCCGGCCGCCGCTTGCTCGCCGAACACGTGCCCGGCAATTGCCACGGCAATAATCAGCAGCGGGGCCAGCCCGAACGCGGTGTAATACGCCAGCCCGGCCCCGAGCGACAGCGTGTCTTTGGCGAAAAACCGCCGGACGGTCTCGACGATGACGCGGTACAGTGAAAACCTCATCCCGTGAATTCTAGCTAAGACCACCTCAGATCGCGACTTACGTCATCCGAAGGTACGACCGGAAAAAGCTGGCTTGACCGGGTCCTGAATTACGATAAAACTTACGCGACTTATATGTCGTGTTTTATCGGTCGGGAGTAGGTGATGACTCGGAGCGGGTCGGCACGGACGAGCGGGACCAGGTATGAAGGCGGGGTCCTCACTGGAATCCTCGCGATATTGGGCCTGTTTTCTGCGATCTCCCTTGTCTGGCAGATCCTTGACCCGAGGCCGGTATCGTTGGCCGGGCTGACCGTCGACCGCCTGAACGCGGCCCTCACGCTGCTCGTGGCCGCGATCGGGGCGGTCACGCTTCGATTCTCTTTCCGATACCTCGACGGCAACCCCCGGCAGGCACGATTCCTACGGTTTCTGACCGCGACGGTCGTGTCGGCCTACGTGCTGATGTGTTCCACGCACCTCGTGCTGCTGTTCGCCGCATGGTCGCTGACCAGTCTGGGGCTGCACGGACTGTTGACGATTTACGACGACCGCCCGGAATCACTCCGGCCGGCCCGGAAGAAGTTCCTCATCAGCCGGATCGGCGATGTCGCGCTGCTGGCAGCGATTTTCCTGATCTACCGCGATACGGGGTCATTCGATCTGGGATCCTATGTCAGCGCCGTCTCGGAGATTGGCCGTGCGACGTCGCTCGAAGTGGTTGCCGTGTTGATATCCCTGGCCGCACTGACAAAGTCGGCCCAGTTTCCGTTCCACAGTTGGCTCCCGGAGACGATGGAATCCCCGACGCCCGTGTCCGCACTCATGCATGCCGGGATCATCAATGCCGGTGGCGCGCTGTTGATCAAGTTCGCTCCCGTCATCGTCCGCGTGCCGGAGGTGATGCTCCTGCTCTCGATCGTAGGCACGCTGACCTTCTCCCTCGGCATGCTGGCCATGTGGGCCCAGGTGAAGGTGAAGCGAACCCTCGCGTGGTCCACCGTCAGCCAGATGGGATTCATGATGGTCCAGTGTGGCCTTGGCGCCTTCCCGGCGGCCGCCCTCCACATGGTCGGCCACGGGTGCTACAAGGCATGGAGTTTTCTGCGGTCCGGTGAGTTGCCGATCGGAAGCATTCCGTCCGTCACACCGGCTCGCGCTTTGGTTCTCGCCACCGTCGGGATTCTTGTTGCCATCCCCGCATTGGCTCTCGCGTCGATGGTGACGGGATACGCTCCCCTTCATTCGCCGGGCGAGTTCGGGCTGTCGGCGATTCTCGCACTCTCGATCGGGCAACTCTGGGTGGCTCTGCTCGGTCAGCCATCGCCCCGTTCCGGCCGGGACATTGCCCGGGTACCGGGAGCGATCGCGGCGTCTTTGGTCGCAACTGTCGGGGCGTGCGCTCTCTATCAGGGCGCGGCCGCCTTTCTGAGCCCGGTGCTCGGTGAACTTCCCGTAAACAGAGACACGGCCGCGTGGTGCGCCGCAATCATCCCCGTGATCGCGCTGGCCGTGCTCTCGATACTTCACGCCCTGCTCCCGCTGCTGGACCTTGTTTCGTCGGGACGTGCCCTGCGGGTCCACGCTCTTCACGGCTTCTATCTGGGAGCCGTGGCCGATCGGTTCGTCGGGTCGGTATGGAGCAGTCCCCGGATCCCATCGCCCGGAGTCAGCCGTGCTTAAGACCATCGAATCGCCGGAAGTGAACGGGGCTGGGGATTCCGTAGCCTCCGACATTGCCCGGGTGTGCCGGCTCATCCCGCCGCTATGGGACCTGAAGAACTACGTTGCCGTGAATCCCTTTCTGGGGTTCGCCGGGCAGCCTATTCAGCACGCAGCCGGTCAGGTCAGCGAGGGGCTCGGCGCGAACATTCTGCCGCCGATCGACTATTACCGCTCGCGATGGGCCGCCGGAGACTTCGGGCCGGCCGAACTGCTTTCTGCCGGCGGTCGTGCCGGGCGACGGGCCGGCCAGTTGGAGGCAATCCTGACGGGGCATTCGACCGCCCCGGTCCGACTGTCGCGCGAGGTCTGCAGCTTTGCCGAGCGCCACGACCACGAACACGGCACCGACCTGCACGGCGAGATAACTCGGTCCGCGGCACGGTGGTGCGCCGTCTTTGCCGCCCGAGGCGGTTCCAACTGGCAAATGACGGGAGACGCTGGGCTTTTCGCTTCGTGGCACGAGGCGGCAGCGTTCGACCGGTCGCTCGAAATCGCGGGACTTCGCGGAATCCGGTCGTGGGCGGCCGGGCTACCGACGCAACCCGACGAGGCCATCGCGGCCATGCTGGGTCGGTTGGAGGTCACCGCGTGCGACCGGGTCGCTTATCTTTACCGTCTGCTCGGCGGGCTCTACGGCTGGGCGTCGTACTTCCGCCGATTCTCCTGGGAGCGTGACCCGCAAGACCCGGGTCAGGTCGTCGATGTGCTGGCCATCCGCATCTGCCTTGATGCTGCCGTCGCGAGAATGACCGGCCCCGCGACTCGCTCCGTTGTCGTACGCGTGCCCCCGGCCATCGAAGATGAAGCGACGCGACTTGTGATTCAGGAAGCCTTGGAGGACAGGTTCGTCCGTCGGCTGACAGGGAAGATACTGCCCCCGAAAGCCGAACACCCCGCCGTCCGACCTGCCGTGCAGGCCGTGTTCTGTATCGACGTCCGGTCCGAACCGCTCCGTCGACACCTGGAGTTGATGTCACCCGAGATCCAGACGCGGGGTTTCGCGGGGTTCTTTGGCGTAGCGATGAACTGGCGAACCGACGACGGGGACAGCGCTCGCTGCCCGGTTCTGCTCAAGCCCGGTATTCGATTAAACGGACAATGTCCTGGCGACCGTAATCAACTCGCGTCCGCGAAATACCGCCTCCAGGCCGCGCCGGCCGCGGCGTTCTCGTTCGTCGAGGTGCTCGGCATGACCTACGCCGTGCGGCTTGCCGGCGACGGCATCGCTGCTAGCACCGGCCCGACTTCGCCCGAGGGCACCGAACCAATTACACTGACCCCCGATCACCACGGGGCAGGTATCGCGGACGCGGCCCGGGTCGACCTTGCGGCGGGCATCCTCAAGAACATGGGGTTCACCGACGAGTTCGCGAGACTGGTCCTTCTCTGTGGCCACGAGGGCCAAAGCGCGAACAATCCCCAAGCGGCCGGCCTCGATTGCGGCGCGTGCGGCGGCCACGGCGGCGCGATCAACGCCCGCGTCGCGGCCGCGCTGCTCAACGACCCGCACGTGCGGGCCGCGTTGATCGGGCGGGGCTGGTCCATCCCGGCCGACACGCATTTTCTCCCGGGAGTCCACGACACCACGGTCGACGAAGTTCGCCTGCTCGACATCGAGCAGGTTCCATCCAATCACGCAGCCGACATGAACAACCTGTTCGACAAACTCGATCGGGCATGCGCTCAGGTTCGCAGCGAGCGGGCGGCCGCATTGGGCCTCGCCCACAAGGCGGCCGGTCTGCTGGATCGGCTTCTCCGACGCCGGGCCCGCGACTGGTCGGAAGTCCGGCCGGAATGGGCGCTGGCCCGCAACGCCGCCTTCATCGCCGCCCGCCGGTCGCGGACGCGTGGCGCGGATCTGGAAGGTCGCGCGTTTCTGCACGAGTACGACGCATCGACGGATGCCGACGACTCGGTGCTCACCCTGATTCTCTCCGCGCCGATGGTGGTCGCCTCGTGGATCAATCTCCAGTACTTGGCTTCCACCGTCGACAACGCTACCTTTGGGGCAGGGGATAAGGCGATCCACAACCGCGTGGGCTCGCTGGGAGTCGTGCTCGGCAACGGCGGTGACCTGCGGACGGGCCTGGCCCAACAGTCGGTGCACGGTGCCGACGGCCGATGGCATCATGAGCCGCTAAGGCTCCAAGTGATCGTCGAGGCGACCCACGGCCGCATCGACCGCGTGCTGGCCGCCCAGCCTGCCGTCCGCGATCTGGTGGAGAACGGCTGGGTAAGGCTGTTTGCGCTCGACCCCTGTGGGGTCGACTTCGCCCGGTATGTCCCGGGGCGAGGGTGGGAGAATCTGTAGATGCCGAAGGCACCGAAGTCGCGACCCGCGCAAGGGAAGATCCCGGCCAAGTCTACGCAACCGACCTGGACGTTTTTAAGTAATCACGCGCACGTGTTGCTGCTGCTGGCCCGCGACCCGGAGATCCGACTCCGCGATGTAGCCGAAAAAGTCGGAATCACCGAGCGGGCGGTGCAGCGGATCGTCGCGGATCTGGAAGAAGGCCACTACATCGAACGCGAGCGCACCGGCCGCCGAAACCGCTACCAAGTCCACTCCGAACTCCCGTTGCGGCATCCCGTCGAAGCCCACCGCAACGTAGCACGACTGTTGGCGCTGATTTTCGACTGATTGGTTCAACACTCCACCATATTCACCGCCAAGCCGCCCAGCGCGGTCTCTTTGTACTTCGCCTGCATGTCGATGCCGGTCTGGCGCATGGTTTCGATGACTTTGTCGAGCGGGACGTGGTGGGTGCCGTCGCCGTGCAGGGCCAGGCGCGCGGCGTTGATGGCTTTGGTCGCGCCCATTGTGTTGCGCTCGATGCACGGCACCTGCACCAGTCCGCCAATCGGGTCGCAGGTGAGCCCGAGGTTGTGCTCCATGCCGATCTCGGCGGCGTTCTCGATCTGCTCGTTGGTCCCGCCCATCACGGCAGCGAGGCCGGCGGCGGCCATCGAGCAGGCCACGCCCACTTCGCCCTGGCAGCCCACCTCGGCCGCACTGAGGCTGGCGAGGTGCTTGTACAGCATGCCGATCGCGCCGGCGACGAGCAGAAAGTTGCGGACGCCCTGTGCGTCGGCACCGGGCACGAACCGGCGGTAATAGGCGATCACGGCGGGGATCACGCCAGCCGCCCCGTTGGTCGGCGCGGTGACCACCCGGCCCCCGGCCGCGTTCTCCTCGTTCACTGCCAGGGCGAACAGGCTGACCCAGTCGAGCACCGTGAGCGGGTCGCCGAAGAACGGCCTGCGGGTCAGGTCCTGGTACATCTGGCCCGCCCGCCGGCGGACGTTCAGCCCGCCGGGCAGGATGCCCTCGCCCTTGCAGCCGCGATCGATGCACGCGTCCATGGCGGCCCAGATGCGGTCGAGGCCCGCGTCCGTCTCGGCGGCCGAGCGGAATGCGACCTCGTTGGCCGTCACGAGTTCGATCAAACTCATGCCCGTCGACTTGCACAGCGCGAGCAATTCCGTCCCCGAGTTGAAGGGGAACGGCACGGTCACTTCGTCGTGCGTCGACACATCGGCTTCCGACTCGGCCACGACGAAGCCGCCCCCGGTGGAGTAATACGTCTCGGTGGCGATGATCGTGCCGACTGCGTCGCGGGCGGAAATGCGCAAGGCGTTGGGGTGGCGCGGCAGCGACTCCGTCATGTGAAACACAAGATCGCGCGGTTCATCGAATGCGATCTCGGTCCGCCCGGCAAACCGCAGTCGGCCGTTGGAGCGGATGCGCTCCACCATCGGATCGGCAATGTCCGGATCCACCGTGTCGGGCATCTCGCCGGAGAGGCCGAGGAGTACGGCCTTGTCGGTGCAGTGCCCCCGGCCCGTGAGCGCGAGCGATCCGTAAAGATCGACATGCACGCGGGCAACGTCCGCATCGCGGAGCGGGGCCGCGAAGCGGTACGCGGCCAGCATCGGCCCCACGGTATGCGAACTCGACGGCCCGATGCCGATCTTGAACAGGTCAAACACGCTCAACGCCATGCACATCGCCCTCTGACCGTCAGTGTATGTAACCCGCCTTGCGTTACGGCTTCGCGTCGGCTGGCAGTTCCCGGGCCTCGGGCCGGGCGCGGAGCCGATTCAACTCCGGGTCATCCTTGCCGTTGGACAACACTTTGGGGTCAACCGCGTGGGCCTTCTTCACCAGTGCGACCGCCTCCGCAAAGTCGTCGGTTGCCGAGAGTGTCAGCCCCAGCGTCAGCAGTTGAGCGGCCGTGAGGCCGTCGCGCCGGCTCAACTCGCGAGCCTCTCGGCGGGCAGCCTCCTTGTCGGCCGTGTGAGCGCGGGACCAGGCCCGCTCGACGGCGAAGTCGGTCGCCTTGGACTTGTCGCCGAGTGCCAGGCCGGCGTCGCACGCGGTCACGGCGTCGGACCACCGGCCGAGATTCTGCAGTGCGTCCACTTTGCCCGCGAGCACGATTCCGAGGTAGATGCGCGGCTCCGCCTGCTTCGCGCCGCCGTCGACGATCTGCCGGAGGATCGTCTCGGATCGGTTCAGCCATTCCAGCGTCGGCGGGTACTGCCCCTGCCGGGAGAACAACTGGCTGTAGTTGGCATAAGTCAGTGCGAGCAGCGTGCGGTATTTGATCGAGGCGGGGTAGTCGCGGCAGAGCGGTTCGAGCACGTCGATGGCTTTGTGGTATTGCCGGTCGGCCGGCTCTAGGGCTTTGCTTGCCGCATACATCGCTGCGAAGTTGCCGTGGGCCCGGGCCAGGTCGCACAGGATGTCCGGGTCGTCGGGCCGGCGTTTCGCCAGATCCGAGTACAGCGCGACGGACCGCTGATAATACGGTTCGGCGTCGGCAGGCCGGCCCTGCTTGTTGAGGAGGTTACCGAGGTTCACGGCCACATTGGCCAGGTCGCGGGAATGTTCCTCATTCTTCGGATGAGCGCGGACGAGCATTTCCAGCGACTCGGCTGCCTGCTGATAGGTGAGCCCGGCATCGTTCAGCTTGCCGGCTGCCTTCAGCGTGACCGCGAGGTTGTTGAGCACCCAACCCCACTCGCCGCGGACGGCGTCGTCGGCCGGGGCCGACCGCGCCCGGGCCGCCACTTCGTCGACCGCCCGGCGGAGGATCGGCTCGGCCTCCGTGTACCGGCCCTGGTCTTTCAGCAGATTGCCGAGGTTGGAAAGGACTTCACCACGTGCGTGCAGGCAGACGGGATTGGCCGGGTACTCGGAGAGCAATCGTTCCCAGGCCGACAACGCGGTGCGGTATGCGGCCTCCGCTTCTTCCGCGCGGTCGAGGTTGTAGAGCAGAGTCGCGACCCGGGTCTGCGCCTGGACAACTCGCTGCCGGCCCGCCTCGTCGGTCGCGTCGTCGCGGGCAAAGTCCTGGTAATAAACCAGAGCGCGATTCAGGAAATCGATTTGCTCGGGCCGGAGTGCATTGGAGGACTTCAGCCAGCGCTCGGTGAGGTTCGAGGTCATGGCATCGAGGGCGGCCCGGGTCCGCTCGCGCTGGACCCGGGCGTCGTCGCGCTCGATGCGCGTCTGCACGCGCTCGCGGTTCACCGCCCACAGGCCGACGCCGAGCGCGAAGATCGAGGTCAGGGTCAGCCCGGCCAGTGCGGCCGTCAACGCCTTGCGCCGGCGGAACCAGCGGGCGACCCGCGTGCGCAGCGGTTCGCCCCCGGCCGATACCGGCTCGTCGGCGAGCCAGCGGTTGATGTCGGCCGCGAGTTCCTGCGCGCTGGCGTAGCGATCGGCCGGGCGGTGCGCCATCGCCTTCCGGCACACGGCATCCAGCGCGGCCGGCACGCCGGAGGCGACCGTCCGCGCCCGCGGCGTCGCGCCGCGGTCAATCGCGCTGAGCACGTCGGCGATGTTCCCGACGAAGGGCGGTTGCCGGGTGAGAATCTGAAACAGGGTCGCGCCGAGGCTGTAAATGTCGGAGGCCGGGCCGACCTCGGTCCACCGCCCGGCCGCCTGCTCGGGGCTCATGTAAGCGGGCGTGCCCATGGTCAGGCCCGCGCGGGTCTCGGTGGCGATGGCGGTGTCGCCCGCTGCTTCCGCGGGAATCGCCTCGGGTGTGCCGACGACTTTGGCCAGGCCCCAGTCGACGACGAGCGTCTCGCCGAACGGGCCGAGCAGGATGTTCGCCGGCTTGATGTCGCGGTGGATGACGCCCCGGGCGTGGGCGTAAGCAATGGTCTCGCAGACGGTGGCGAACCGCGCGAGCAGTTGCCGGACTGCGAAAGTGCGATCCGGGGCGGCGTGGGCCGTCTGGATCGCGCCCAGCAGCGACTCGCCCTCGACGAAGCGCATGGCATAGGCCGGCCGACCGTGCTCGTCGCGCGACAGGCCGTACACCGGGACGATCCCCGGGTGCTGGAGTCGGGCGGTGATGGCGGCTTCGCGGAGAAATCGCCGGCGGCTCTCCGGGTCGTCGGCCCGCGGCCCGAGCAGTCGCTTCAGCGCGACCGGTCGCCCGAGTTCGTCTTCCTCGGCATACAGCACCTCGCCGAGTCCGCCGCGCGCGTGCGGGCGCACGGCCCGGTAGCGGCCCGGTTCCGGCACGGCTCCCAAGGGTTCGCCGGGCGGCGAACCGTCGACGGTAGTCGGGGGGACATCGAAGGCCATACGGGATTATGGCGGAAAGGGCCCCGCCGCCGCAATGCGGCAGGGCGGAAAAGTCACTGCTTGGCCGCGATCGTCTGCTGGAGCGGGCGGACGACGTTCGGGATCACGTGGCTGTCGACCAGTTCCTGGCAGATGCGCCGCTGGTTCTCGTACGAGTCGGCAAAGGTCTTGAACGGGCTGCGGCCCCAGTATTGCCGGACGGTGAAGTACACGCTGATCGGCACCTCGGGGAACTGCCCCGTGCGCACCTGATACACGTTGGAGCGGGTCTCGATGGAGAGCCGGGCCTGGAGCCGGCACTGCTCGTCGAGCGCGAGCATCATCGTCGGCTCGAAGTTGATGACCTTGCTGCCGGGCAGTTGCACGAGGCCCTCCAGCGGGGAACTCGAGCAGAGCGCCTCGGCGACGACTTCGTCGTGGTTGCCGGCGTAGGCTAGATCGAAGACGAAGAGCGTGTCGATGGCTTCGACGTCGAGGCCGTTGAAGCCGAGGTGGTACGGTGCGATCTCGAGCACGCGGGTGTGCTGCGTGTCGGCATCTTCGACGGTCGGCGGGTTGACGAAGCCGCTGCTCAGCCGTTTGGCTTCGAGCGAGGCCCATCGGTAGCTGCCGGAATCCCGCTCCTCTTCGAGCGCGTACTCGCCCGACTCGCGACGGTCGAAGTCGGTCATCCGCGGGTAGAACTTCTGCAGCGCTTCGAAGAAGTGGAGGACGGTTTCCCGGCCCGTGGGCAGCTCCATCTTGGTGTTGAGGTAGATGTAAACGCCGAAATCGTCACACAGGGAAGCGTAAGGGTGCATCGGCGGTTCCTGATCGGACTCGGGGCGCTGTTCGCGGACATTCCTCTCTATTGAGGAGAGCGGTCAATCCGCGGCCGGGTTCACCGGGGGCGGGCCGGGCGGGCCCGCCGTCTGCGAATCTCATTAGCCATTGTTTGGTCGAACCCGGGATATTGCAAGACCTTGACGACCGTTTCCGCGTAACATGCACCCCGCACAATGGTTCCGCCCGCGGTCGACCGTGGCCGGTATAATACCCGCGTCACCCGGGAGACGTGCATGACACGCCCTGTATCGCGGACCACGGCCGTGCTGGCCGGTCTCTTCGTGCTGCTGGCCGTGGCCGGGGGGGCGTACGGCCTGTTCGCCGTGGGCGATCGCCAGCGGCTCTGGGCCGAGAAGTTCACCGTCCATGTGGGTTTTGAGACGGCCTCCGGCGTCGGCGTGGGCACCGGTGTGCGCGTCCGCGGCCTCGATGCCGGCGCGGTGACGGCCGTGGGTCTGCCCGCCACCGGCCGGGCCGACACTCCTGTTGTCCTGACGATGGTGCTCGACGGAAAATTCTCACGACTCCTTTTCGCCGATGCCACCGCGCGGGTGAAGGCCGAGGGCCTCGTCGGCGGACGGGTGATCGAACTCGCACCCGGCAGCCCGGACAAGGGAGCACTGGCCGACGGCGCGATCATCGCGTCGAAGCCGACGGCCGACCTGAATGATGTGATCGAGCAGGCGGCCGGTCTCGTCGGCGATGTGAAGAACGGCCGGGGCTCGCTCGGCAAGCTGATCCAGGACGACGGCATGTACAAGGAGATGACCGGCACGCTGGCGCAGACGAAGCAACTCATGGAGAAAAGCCAGGACGCGGTCGCGGCGATCCAACAGGATGCCGAGACGCTGAAGAAGTTGCCGATCATCCGCGGGTATGTCGAGGACTCGGTCGCGCTGTTGGTCCGGCACACGGGCAGTCGCGAGCGGACGGTGTTCCCGGCCGACGCGCTGTTCGAGCCGGGCCGGGCCGTGCTGACCGAGGAAGGCAAAGTGAAGCTCAAGGAGCTCTCGCCGTGGTTGGCCGAGCGACGGGGCAGCGGGTCGGACGTGGTCGTGGCGGCGTTCGCGGACCCCAAGGCCGGGCTGGCGACTCAGGTGGCCCACACGCTGACGGCCCGGCAGAGCGAAGTCGTGGCGGAGTACCTGCGCGATCATGCCGCGGCGCATAAGCTGGGATGGTGGTCGCGCCGGCCGGTGAAGCCCATCGGGTTCGGCGGCCGACCGTCGCCCGCCCCGGAATCCGAGCCGCTGCCGCCGGCCCGCGTCGAGGTGATCGTCTTCACCCCTTGACCGCGGCCGGCCCATCCCCGCGAGTCGTCATGTATTCACTCCTACTCACAGCACTCTGCGTCGCTGCTGACCCGCAGCCGGCCACCATCGTCATCCGCGGCGCGACGATCATCGACGGCACCGGCCGGCCCGGTTACGTCGGCGACGTCGCACTCCGTGGCGATCGCATCATCGCCGTCGGCAAGTTCTCGGCCGAGGGGCCGGTGACGGAGGTCCGCGGCGAAGGGCTCGTCGTCGCGCCCGGATTCATCGACCTGCACACGCACAGCGATTTCCCGCTCCAAGCGGCCGCCACGCGGGCCAACTTGTCATACACCCGCCAGGGCGTGACGACTGTGGTCACGGGCAACTGCGGCTCGGGCCCGGTCGATGTCGCGGCCTTTTACGCGAAGCTGGAGAAGGGCGGCATCGGTGGCAACGTCGCGCATCTGGTGCCGCACAACGATGTCCGCAACAAGGTCATGGGCAACGTGAACCGTGCCCCGGATGCCGACGAACTGGCCGAGATGGTCGACCTCGTCGAAACCGGTATGGCGGAGGGTGCGTGGGGTCTGGCGACCGGCCTGATCTACAACCCAGGTACTTACAGCAAGACGGAAGAGATCATCGCGCTGGCCCGGCCCGCGGCGAAGCACGGCGGCATCTACGCCAGCCACATGCGCGACGAGGGCACCGGCCTGCTCGACGCGATCGGCGAGTTGATCCGCATCGGCAAAGAGGCCGGGCTGCCCGCCCACGTGTCGCACATCAAGTGCTCGGGCAAGCGGGCTTGGGGCCAGGCGTCGGCCGCGGTGACATTGATTGAGAAGGCGCGGGCGCAAGGTCAGGTCGTGACGGCCGACCAGTATCCGTACACCGCGTCGAGCACGTCGCTGCGGGCGATGGTCATCCCGGCCCGGTTCCGCGAGGGCTCGGCCAAGGAACTGAAGGCCCGGCTCGAGGACCCGGACACAGGGCCGAAGCTCCGGGCCGCCATTGAACAAGCCGTGGGCGGGCGCGACGGTGGCTCGAGTATCCGCATTGCCACGTACAAGCCGAAGAAGGAATGGCAGGGCAAGAGCCTCGCCGAGATCGCGAAGATGGAGGGCAAGTCGGCGACTGATATCGCCATCGAGATCGAGAAGAACGGCGGGGCCCAGGCCGTGTCGTTCGGGATGAACGAGGAAGACCTGCGATTGTTCCTCCGGCAAAGCTGGGTCGCGACGGCATCGGACGGGAGCTCCAAGATGCCGGACGACACGGTGCCGCACCCGCGAAGCTACGGGACGTTTCCGCGCAAGATCGGCCTGTACGCGGTCAAGGAAAACGTGATCCCGCTGGAGCAGGCCGTGCGCAGCAGCAGCGGCCTCCCGGCCGACATCCTCTCGCTGCCGGAACGCGGCTACCTCCGGCCCGGCTATTTCGCGGACGTGGTGGTCTTCGACCCCAAGACGATCATCGACACGGCAACGTTTGACAAGCCGCACCAGTTCGCCCAGGGCGTGAAGTACCTCTATGTGAACGGCACGGCCGTGATCGACGACGGCGCGGACACGAAGAAGCTCCCGGGCCGGGCCCTCCGGCATACAATAGCAAAGAACCCAGAAGGGCCTTCCAAATGACAGCGGCGATTCACGGCCGGGCTTATGTGCTCGGCGACAACATCGATACCGACCAGATCATCCCGGCTAATTACCTCACGTATAACCCGGCGATCCCGGAAGAGTACCGGATGTTCGGCAAGTACGCCCTTAGTGGCGTGCCGGACGCGCAAGGCGGCCTGCCGAAGGGACACGTTCCGTTCCACGGGCCAGACGACGAATTCGTCAGCCCGTACACGATCATCATCGGC
>JAIBBI010000198.1 GCA_019694755.1 Gemmataceae bacterium | reverse complement strand
CGAGTCGTTCTTCGCCGGTGATTCCCGCTTCAGCAGCCACCGGCCGCTCGCCGGAACTCCGGATCAGTTTTATGCGACGGTCGCCGCGGGCAACGGCAGCGCGGCCATCGCGCTGGCCGAGGACCTGTCGCACGATGCACGACTGATCTGGGCCTCACCCGCGCTGGCCATCGAGAGCGTGCGATACACCAACGATCCGAATTTCGCCAACCAGTGGCATCTGAACAACACCGGCCAGTCGGGAGGCGTGGTCGATGCCGACGTCGACGCGCCCGAAGCCTGGGCGATCACGACGGGCAGCCCGAACATCGTCGTGGCCGTGCTCGACGATGCCGTGCAGTGGACGCACCCGGACCTCGTTGGCAACGTCTGGACCAATCCCGGGGAGATCGCGGGCAACAGCCTCGACGACGACGGCAACGGCTGGGCCGACGACGTGACCGGCTGGGACTTCTGGGACAACGACAACAACCCCGAGCCGAACGCCGGCAGCACCGACAACCACGGCACCGCGTGCGCCGGGATCCCGCTGGCGGTGGGCGACAACAACCTCGGCGTGGCAGGAGTCGCCTACACGGCGAAGCTCCTGCCGATCCGCTCGAACATCGTGCCCGACCTGTGCCCGCCGGACGTACCGAGCGCGGTGTACTACGCGGCCGGGCGCACGGCGAACGGCCTCGGCACCTGGCGCGGGGCGGATGTCGTCAGTTGCAGTTGGGGCTTCCTCGCCCCGTATCAGCCGCTCGACGACGCCCTGATCTGGGCGAGTAACAACGGCCGGGGCGGCAAAGGGCTGCCGACGTTCATCGCGACCGGAAACGACTCGGCTTCGACGGTGGGCTACCCGGCCAATCTCGCGGGCACGAACCCCGGGATCATCGCGGTCGGCGCGACGACGCGCAACGACCTGCGGGCGAGCTATAGCAACTACGGCGCGGATCAGGATTTCGCGGCCCCGGGATCGAGCATCAGCACGACCGACCGCACCGGATCGGCCGGCTACAACTCGACGGATTACACCTCGAGTTTCAGCGGCACCTCGGCCGCGACGCCGCTCGCGGCGGGGATCGGCGCACTCGTCCTGTCGCGGAACCCTAACCTGACCGCCGCTCAATTGCGCGGCCAGATGCGCAACACCACTGATCTCATTGGCAACAGCGTCTACGGCGACAACGGCCGGAGCACGCCGTACGGGTACGGTCGGCTCAACGCCTTCACTGCGGTGTTCGGCGTCGGCAAGGCGGTGGCCCAGGTCACGGTCGATCGCACGGTAGTGGAATCGGGGACGGGCAGCGCGAGCTTCACCGCGACCACGGCCGTCCCCGAATCGCGGACGTTCCGTATCCGAAACCAGGGCACGCTCGATCTGTCGCTGGGCGGCATCACCATCACGGGCCAGGGCTTCACCGCGGGCGGATTCACGGACTCCGTCCTCAGCGTCGGCGAGGCCGCCAACTTCACGGTGACGTTTGCCCCGAACTACGGCGGCACCTTCAATGCCACGCTGAGCTTTGCGACCAACGACCTTACTCGGCCGACCTACAGCATTGCTTTGAGCGGCACGGCCACGGACGTATCGCCGCCGCGCGTTGCTTCGGTTCGGGTCAACGACGGCTCGGCCCAACGGTCGCGCGTCACCAGCGTGACGGTCACCTTCAACGAACCGGTCACGTTGCCGGTGAACCCCGCATCGGCATTCACACTCGTCGGCCCGACGGGCAGCGTCGCCATGACGGGGTCAGCCAGCACTACCAACGGTGCGACGGCTGTGACGCTGAGTTTCAGTGGCACAAACACCGAATTCAGTTCACTCAAAGACGGTCTGTACACGCTGACAGCGATTGCCGGCCAGATCACCGACGGCGCGGGTTTCAAACTCGATGGTAACGGCGACGGCACGGCCGGCGACAACGCCACGTCGACGCTGCACCGCCTGTACGGCGACGCCAACGGCGACCGGTCCGTACAACCCGACGACTTTCTCGCCTTCCGCCTTGCGTTCCTCGGCGCGAGTACCGCCTTCGACTTCGACGGCGCGAACAACGTCGACCCCGCGGACTTTCTTCAGTTTCGGTTGCGATTTCTTACGGCGGTGTGAGGTCGGAGGTCAGAGTTTGGAAAGGTCGGAGTCTGGGGTTGATTTGGTGCGGGTCGGACTATGGTTCGTCGGGGTTCGCGGTCGGCTACAATTCTACCTCACCGGTGGTTGCCGGTGAATCGACGAAGTCCCACCACTCCAAGTAATTGAAGGGAATCCTCATGGACACGATCAAGCCACTGTTCACCGCGACGGCGATGGCCTCCGGCGGCCGAAACGGGCATACGGAATCGGACGACGGGCTGGTGAAAGCCGACCTGTCGGTACCGAAGGAGATGGGCGGGCCGGGCAAGCCGGGCACGGCGACGCCCGAGCATCTGTTCGCGGCGGGCTACGCGGCCTGCTTCGGCGGCGCGCTCGATTTCTGCGCCCGCCAGCAGAAGAAGAGCGCGGCCGGCGCACGCATCACCTGCTCGGTCACCATCGGACCGCGCGACGGCGGTGGCTTCGGCCTCGCCGTTAAGTTGCGGGTCGAGGACGCCAGCCTGCCGCAGGCCGAACTCGCCGCGTTGGCTAACGAGGCCCACGAAAAGATCTGCCCGTACTCGCATGCCACCCGAGGCAACGTGCCGGTCAAGCTGGAGATCCACGGCGGCTGAGCGGCGGACCGGCCCCCTATTGCAACTTGCTCTCCGAACTTTCATAATCAATCGGAGAGCCCGGCGGCATTGCGCCGCCGGTTGGTCCGATACACTCTGCCAACCCCGCCGGCCGGCCTCGCCGACTCGGTGGGTCGATGCGACAAACGATGGAACCGGCGTGGTCGGCCCCGAAGGCCGGCCCGATCCGTCCGAGGATAGCGTGATCCGCGCTTTGCGAGTCATTCTGTTCATCTGCCTGGTCTGCTTCCTCTCTCAGGATGCGGTCGCTGCCGACCGCTGCCCGGTTTCCGTCGCCGACACCCCCGCTGATCCGATCGTCTTCCCGTCGCAGCTTCGACCCGTCGTGCCAGGTCCCGATCCGCCGCCCCGCGGGAGGGAGCTGCCCCCATGGAATTCCTTTTCGCGGCCCTCGCGGGCCTGCTAGGCATCGCCGGCGGTTTCGCCGGCGGCGTCTTCTTCGCGCGCAATCAGGCGAAATCGACGATCTCCGGCGCCCAGGCCCTGACCGACCAACTCCGCCGCCAGGTGGAACAATCCGACGCCCAGGCCAAAACCCAGGCCGAGCAGTTCGCCAAGCAGGCCGAGCTCAAGGCCAAGGAAGAACTTTACCGCCAGCGTGAAACGCTCGGCAAGGAGTTCGACGCCAAGCAGGCCGAACTGCGCGAACACGAGCGCCGGCTCGAGAAACGCGAAGACGCGCTCGACAAGGCGCAGGACGAGGTCAAGCAGCGCAACAAACAGGCCGACGCCCAGAACAAGAAACTCCAGGAGCGCAAGGAGTCACTCGACCGGCGGCAGAAGGATCTCGATGCCGCAATCGAGGAGCAGACGAAGAAGCTCCACGAGGTCAGCGGACTGTCACGCGAGGAGGCCGAGAAGCTGCTGCTCGGTCGGCTGGAAAAGGACCTCGCCGACACTCTGGCGAAGCGGATCGCCCGGTTTGAAAACGAGCTGAAGGAGACGGCCGAGGAGAAATCCCGGCACGTGGTCCTCGGGGCGGTCCAGCGGTATGCCGCCGAGCACACTTCCCAAGCCGTGGTCAGCACGGTCGATATTCCCTCGGACGACGTGAAGGGTCGGATCATCGGCCGGGAAGGGCGGAACATCCGCACGTTCGAGAAGGCTGCGGGCGTGGACGTGATCGTCGACGACACGCCGGGCGTGGTCATCGTCAGCGCGTTCGACAACGTCCGCCGGGAGACTGCCCGGCTCGCGCTGCAGCAGCTCATCCAGGACGGGCGGATTCACCCGGCCCGGATCGAGGAAGTCGTCAAGGAAACTCAGACGAAGATGGACAAGCACATCCTCGAGATCGGCAAGAAGGCCGTCGAGGAAGCCAACATCGCGCCGATGCACGACAAGCTGTGCCAGTTGCTCGGCCGGCTGCGGTTCCGCACCAGCTACAGCCAGAACGTGCTGAACCACTCGCTCGAAGTCGCGCACCTTTGCGGCATGATCGCCAGCGAACTGGGCCTGAATCCGGAACTGGCCCGGCGGTGCGGGCTGCTGCACGACATCGGCAAAGCGGCCGACCACGAGATGGAGGGCGGACACCCCAAGATCGGTGCCGACCTCGCGAAGCGTTACGGCGAAAACCACCCGGACGTGTTGCACGCGATCCTCGGGCATCACGACGACGTGACGCTCGGGCACCCGTACACCGTGCTGGTCGCCTCGGCCGACGCGATCAGCGCGGCTCGGCCCGGCGCACGCCGGGAAACGCTCGAGAAGTACATCCGCCGACTGGAGCAACTCGAAGCCGTGGCCCACAGCTTCCCGCAGGTGGAACACGCCTACGCGATCCAGGCCGGCCGGGAGTTGCGGGTGATTGCCAACGCCGGGCGCACGACCGATGCCGAGGCGAAGAAGATCTGCTTCGACATCGCCCGGGCGATCGAGGAGCAACTGGATTACCCGGGTGAAATCAAGGTGACGCTCGTCCGCGAGACTCGCGCGGTGGAAGTGGCCAAGTGACCCGGATTCTCTTTCTCGGCGACATCGTCGGCCGGCCGGGCCTCGAGTTGGTGAAGTCTGCACTGCCCGGCATCCGGGCGGAGCGGGCCATCGACTGCGTGATCGCCAACGCGGAGAATGTCTCGGGCGGCAGCGGCTGTCTCCCGGCGGCATACCGGCAACTGCGGGCCGCGGGCGTCGATCTCGTCACGCTCGGCGACCACGTCTACAAGAAAGCCGAGATCATCGAGATCCTGCGGACCGACGAGCGCATCTGCCGGCCCGCCAACCTCCCGCCCGAAGCGCCGGGCCGGGGATACGCACTGGCGCCGCTCGCGACGGGAGTGCCGGTGGCGGTGATCAGCCTGCTGGGGCGGACCTACATGCGGGCGGTCGATTGCCCGTTTCACGCCTTCGACCGGTTGCTTCCCGAGTTGCCGGCCAATTGTCTGGTCGTCGTCGACATGCACGCGGAGGCGACGGCCGACAAGTACTTGATGGCCCATCACGTCAAGGGCCGGGTTGCCGCGGTGTTCGGCACTCACACGCACGTGCCGACGGCCGACGAGCAGATCCTGCCGCCCGGTACGGCTTTCCAGTGCGATGTGGGCATGTGCGGCCCGCACGACAGCATCCTTGGCCGACGCATCGACCGCGTCCTGCACCACACCCTGACTGCGATGCCGACGCCGTTCGAGGTCGCGGAAGGCGACGTCCGCCTCAACGGGGCGATTGTGGAGGTGGATTCAGCCAACCGCGCGACCAGAATCGAGCGATGGAGGAGCAAGTCGGCGGGGAGTGTTTAGGCAGTCATCTGGTATGATGTGGCGTCGGGAGGAAATTCCATGAGCGAGACAATCGAGGTGAAGTTCGACGGCCATGTGTTGATTCCCAATGCCCCCGTCGACCTGCCGCGTGACCGTACGCTGCGGATTCGCGTGGAAGTGGTGGAAGGGGAATCCCCGAGGTTTGCAGAGTTCCTTGACTTTGCGACCGACTTGCCGGATGCGCCAGCCGACCTCGCGGCCCAACACGATCGTCACGAGTTCGAGTCGCCCAAGCAATGAACGCCGGCCAGGATGATGTGTTCGCCGACACGGTGTTTTGGGTGTCACTTGTCCATCGCAATGATCAATGGCATCAGGCGGCGCAGGCTTGGTCACAACGCGTCACGGGCCGGATTATCACGACGGACGCTGTTATAACAGAAACCGCCAATGCGCTCGCTCGCCCGCTTTGGCGTACGGCTGCAGTTGCGATGATCGATCGCCTGAAAGCCCGAGAGGACGTGGAAATAATGCAAATTGATAGCACGCGATGGAGTGCGGCGTGGAGTCTATATTCCGCCCGGTCGGACAAGGGTTGGAGTCTAACGGACTGCATGTCGTTTGGGGTGATGCACACGCTTGGTCTTACTCGTGCCCTGACCGCCGACGCCCATTTTGTTCAGGCCGGATTTGAAGCACTTTTGCTCCAGAACGCCTGACCGGCCCAACACGATGGCGGCGGCCGGGCCTCCGCCATCGAGCGGTTTCGCGTGTCGGCCTAGGGCTTCGCAAACTTCTTCGCGTCCACTTTATCTGACACGACCCAGCCCGAGTATTCCTCGACGATGAACGGCTTGCCTCCGCGCTGGATCGACAGCTTGGCCGGGACCTTCACGCCGTCGTTGCCCGTGTAGCTTTCGACCACCACCTCCGGCGGCACTTCCTGGTAACCCTGCGACTCCTCGCCGACGATTGTCGTGGGATTGGTGAACTGGTGTGTCTTCGG
>JAIBBI010000197.1 GCA_019694755.1 Gemmataceae bacterium | reverse complement strand
GGTATTTGCCGTCGGGGCTGGCGACGAGCGGGGCGGGGCCTTCCAGCGTCAGTTCGCCGACGTCCGGCGCGAACTCGTGGTCGCAGTTCAGCATGTCGGCGTACTTGATCACCTGGCCGGTGTGGCAGGCCATACGGCCCATCGCCGTCACCAGGCTCGCCTCGGCGCCGCGCTTCACCTCGTTGTACGGCGTGTTCTTGCGGATCGCTTCCAGGAAGTCGTCCCACTCCGTCTGGTACGGGTCCGGCTCCGGCGTCGGGCACTTCCAGGTCGGCGTGCCCTTCATGTCCTGGTCGGCGTAGATCCGGCTCTTCGACGGGGCGTGGCCCGAGTGCGAGATCACGGCCGAGCCCTTCGTCCCGTGCGCGTAGCTGGCGAACTCCTGCGTGCAGCCGGTGATGTTCCGCCCTTCCATGAACAGCTTCGCGCCGTCGGCGAAGGTGTACTCGACGGAGTAGCTGTCGAAATTCTGGTCGATGTTGTCGCCGCGGAAGTGCCGGCCGCCCGAGCCCTTGGCCTCGACGGGCCAGCCGTCCTTCATCCAGCAGCACTCGTCGATGTTGTGGATGTAGAAGTCGCTGTACGAGCCGCCCGAGGCCCACAGGAACGAGTGGAACCGCTGAATCTGGTAGTGCAACTCGGGCGTCTTCTCGGGCCGGGGCGGCGAGAAGCAGGTCGCCTGCGGGCCGTGCTGCCGGTAGCAGCGCAGCATCGTGATCTGGCCGAGTTGGCCGTCCTGAATCCGCTGATACAGTTCGCCGCGGCTCCGGCAGTGCCGGCACATCAGGCCGACGGCCACCTTCAGGTTCTTCTTCCCCGCCTCTTCGCCGAGCGCGAACATCCTTTTGCACGTCGGCCCGTCGACGGCGACCGGCTTCTCCATGAATACGTGCAGGCCCTTCTCGATGGCGTATTTGAACTGCACCCAGCGGAACGCCGGCGGAGTCGCGAGGATGGCCACGTCGCCCGGCTTCAGGCTGTCCATGGCCTTCTTGTAGCCGTCGAAGCCGATGAACTTCCGCTCGGGCGGCACGTCCATCTGGTCCTTGAACTTACCGGCGAGTTCCGCGTGGCTGGAATCGAGCTTGCCCTGAAAGACGTCGGCCATGGCGACGAGTTTGGCGGGGCCGTACTGGGCCTGCAGGGCGTTCTCGACCGCGCCGGTGCCGCGACCGCCGCAGCCGACGATCGCGACGCCGATGGTGTCGCTGCCGGCGGCGTGCACGAGGGGCACGGCCGCGCCGGCGAGGGTGGCCGCGCCGGCCCATTGAATCGCGTCCCGCCGACTGATCTGATGCGCCATGACAGAGTTGCTCCGCGGAGTGGTCTCGTTGATCTACGCCGGGCGGGCGTTTGCTACAATCCCCGGACTATGCTGATGGTCCGCCGACTGCTGACGCTCGTCGCCTTCGCCTTCTGGCAGGGCGGTTTCACGTTCTACACCGCGGTGGTGGTCCCGCTGGGCACGGGCGTGCTGGGCAGCCCGGCCGAGCAGGGCCGGATCACCCGCGAAGTCTCCGTCTGGCTCAACGTCGCCGGGGCCGTCGCGGTCGTGTTCCTGCTCTGGGACGCGCTGGCCACTCGCCCCTGGCGGCGATCCCGCACGGCCTGCGTGATCCTGCTCGCGCTGGGGCTGGCCGCGCTGTTCTACATCTACCCGCGGCTCGATGTGCTGTTCGACCACGACCTGGCCCGGGTCCGCGAGCGCGGCACGTTCCGCCCGCTGCACAAGACGTATCTCTGGATCAGCACCGTGCAATGGATGATCGGCGTGGTCTATCTCGCGCTCACGCCGGCAGCCTGGCGTGCGGCCGACGTCAGGCCGGATTCCACGCCTTCAGATAATCGCGGATGATGGGGTACTCGTCGGCCTGGCCTTCGAGCGTCTCGCGCGCGAGCGCGATGATCTTCTGCTCTTCCTCGAGATCGATGTCGCCGGTGAGCACCCGCGTCCGCAGGAACACGAAGTAGGTATCGAGCGTGTCGCACAGGCAATAGCTGTTGATCGCGGCCAGTTCGCCCCGGCGGTACATGTCGAGGACCTGCTGGCCGGTCACGTCCATCTTCCCGGGCAGGCCGAGCATTTTGGCGAGCAGGTTGAGCCCGCCATTCAGCCGGCACGCGCCGTAGTTCGAGAACCACTCCTGCAGGTCGAGCCCGCCGTTGTAGCGGTTCCGCGTCTTCTGAATGTGCGTGTGCAGGTTGATGCCCCGGCGGTAGGCCGCGAGTTCCAGGAGGGGGATGTCGAAGCCCCGGCCGTTGAACGTGACGAGTTGGGCGCGGTAGAAATCGACGCCCATCCAGAACTTGCGGACGACCTCGGCCGGGCGGTATTCCGGGGCGTCGAGGCAGCTTACTTTCTGAAGCTCGAACTTCGCCCCGACGCGGATCACACTGGCCGAGACCGGCGTCTGAAACGTGACCGGGATGAAGTCGGACCCGGAGGGCGAGGCGGCCCGGCACTCGTCGCGGAACCGGTCGGTCGCCTCGTCCGGCGTGAGCTTTTCGCCGGGGTAGCGGACCCGGGCGATCAGGTCGCCGTCGGGCACGCTCTCGGTATCGACGATGAGGAAGGCCGTCTTGGGAGCCGCGACGGCGGAATGAGCGGTCCGTGGTTCGGTCGCGGTCATGGCGGAGTCCCGGGAACTGTCTAACAGTGCATTGTACCAACTCGGCCGGACTGGCCGAACTCGGTTGCCACGTGGTATCTTCTCGACATGACCGTCACTGAAAGTCCCGAGCCGACCGCGCCGAAGAAGGCGATGTTTATTGTGTTCCTGGTGGTCGTGATCGACCTGCTGGGCTTCGGGATCGTGCTGCCACTGCTGCCGCGCTATGCCGACCTGTTCATCCCCGCGGGGACCAGCAAGCTGATGCACGGGCTGATCATCGGCGCGCTGTTCTCGGGCTTCTCGGCAATGCAGTTTCTTTTCGCGCCGTTGTGGGGCCGGCTGTCGGACCGCATCGGCCGCCGGCCGGTGCTGCTGATCGGCCTGGCCGGATCGGTCGCGTTCTACGGGCTCTTCGGCTATGCCTCGACGCTCGAAGAGCAGGCCCGGCTCGGCTTGATCCTGTTGTTCGTCTCGCGGATCGGGGCGGGCCTCGCCGGCGCGACGATCTCGACGGCCGCCGCGGTGATCGCCGATTGCACCACGCCCGAGAAGCGATCGCGCGGCATGGCGCTGATCGGGGCGGCCTTCGGCCTGGGCTTCACGTTCGGGCCGCTGATCGCGTGGGCCGGCGATAAGTTGCTGCCGGATGCGCGGAGCGGGCCGGGCTACCTCGCGGCCGCGCTGTCCGCGGTCGCGCTCGCACTCGCGATCGGCATGATGCCCGAGACGCTCCGCCGCTCGGCCGACAGCAAGCCGCGGGAACTCTGGCGCCTCCGCGGGATCGGCGAAGTGCTGCGCATGAAGGGCGTCGGCCCGCTGGTCGCCAGCTTCTTCCTCGCCGTGTTCGCCTTCGCCAACTTCGAGGCGACGCTGGCGCTGCTCACCCAGTCGGCCTTCAATTACGGGAAAGACACCAACTACCTGATCTTCGCCTACGTCGGCGCGTCGCTGATGGTCGCGCAGGGCGTGATCTACCGCCGGCTCGCGGGCCCGATGGGCGAACTCACGCTGGCCCGCATCGGCATCGTGTTGATGCTGCTCGGCCTCGCGAACCTGGCCGGCATCGCGGCTTTCGCGGGGACCAGCGGGTCGGGTGGCATGCTCGCGTGGTTTCTCGTCACGCTCTTCGTCGCGGTGTGCGGCTTCGCATTCGTGAACCCCTCGATCAACTCGCTGATCTCGAAACGGGCGGACCCGACCCGCCAGGGCGAGGTCCTCGGCGTGAACCAGTCGGCCTCCGCGCTGGCCCGCATCCTCGGCCCGGCCGTCGGCAACATGCTCTTCCCGCTGACGACGCGGCACGAACTGCCCTACGTCCTCGCGGCGGGGCTCCTCCTCCTCGTACTCATGTGGTCTCCCCGGCTGGGTGACGCATGACGCCGCTGCACCAGCTTTCGCCGAAGCGGGTCGCCATCGTGAAGCCCAGCGCGCTGGGCGACGTGGTGCACGCGCTGCCGGTGCTCTCGGCATTGCGGCAGCGATGGCCGGCCGCCCATCTCACGTGGGTCGTCAACCGCGGCTACGCGCCGCTGCTGGAGGGGCACCCGGATCTGGATGCGGTGCTGCCGTTCGACCGCGGGGCGGGCCGGCGCGGCTTCATGGCCGGCAGCCTGAACGTGCTGCGGTTCGGCCGGTCGCTGCGGGCGGCTCAGTTCGATCTCGTCATCGACCTGCAGGGGCTATTACGAACCGGCCTGATGACGTGGGCGACCCGCGCACCCCGGCGTGTTGGCTTTGCGGCGGCTCGGGAAGGCGCGACGCGGTTTTACACCGACCGCATCGACGTGCCGGACGCGGATGCGATCCACGCCGTCGATCGCTACTGGCGGGTCGCGGCCGCGCTGGGCGCGGGCGACGGGCCGAAGAAGTTCGTGGTGCCGATCGCGGAGTCGGCCCGGAAGCAGGCGACAGAGTTGCTCGCGCCGTTTCCCCGACCGTACATCATGCTGGCCGTCGGAGCCCGGTGGGTGACGAAGCGCTGGCCGCCCCACGAGTTCGCGGCAGCGGCACGCTCCGCACTGAGTCGGGCCGGCGGCACGGTCGTCTTCGTTGGTGCGGCCGAGGATGAGCCGCTGGCGCGGGAAGCACAATCTCGGCTCAGCGAGCCCGCGCTCGACTTGTGCGGGCGGACGTCGCTCGGGGTGCTGGCGGCCGTGCTCGACAAGGCCGATCTTGTGTTCGCCAACGACACCGGCCCGCTGCACCTGGCGGCCGCGCTGGGGCGACCGGTGATTGCACCGTACACCTGCACGGTGGTCCGCAAGCACGGGCCGTACGGGCAGTTTCAGCGGACAGTCTCGGCTACCGTGCCGTGTCAGGGAAGTTATCTGAAGACGTGCAGCCACATGAGCTGCCTGCCGACGCTCCCGGCCACACTCCTGGACCCGATCATCGACGAGGCGCTCGGCTCATGGCATCGCCGACAGACCGGCTGATTCTGGCCAGCGGTTCGCCCGCGCGGCGCGAGTTGCTCGCCCGGCTGGGCCGGCCGTTCGAGGTCATCACCGCAGACATCGAGGAGCCGCTGCACGCGGGCACCGGCGACCCGCGCAGCTACGTCGCCGAGATCGCCTGGCGTAAAGCAGCCGCGGTCGCGCCGCGGGTGGACCGCGGTATCATCATCGCGGCCGACACCGTGGGCTGGCTCGACGGCAAGCCGGTGCTCAAGCCCGACGACGAGGCCGACGCCCGCCGGATTCTAACGGCATTGGCCGGGCGCGACCACGAACTCTGGACCGGCGTGGTCCTCTGGCGCAGACCCGACGACCTGCAAATCGTCTGGCAGGAACTGAGCCCGATGACCATGCAGGCGTTCCCCCCGGGCGGGCTCGACGAGTACATCGCCACCCGGCAATGGGTCGGCTGCAGCGGTGCGTACGCCATCCAGGAGGGGGGCGACCCGCTGCTCAGCACCACGGGCAGCATCACCAACGTGATCGGGTTGCCGATGGAATCGCTGGTCCGCCATCTGGCCATGCTCTGACGGCGGGGCCGGGCGTTTTCATACACCAACAGTTAGACGTGCAGCGGAGCGACACATGGCAGATTCGGCCCGGGCCCTGGCGGTCTTCATCGACTTCGAGAACATCGGGCTGTCGTTCAACGGGCGCCGCGACCGCTTCAGCATCGAGCGCGTGCTGGCCCGACTCGTCGAGAAGGGCAAGATCGTCGCCAAGAAGGCGTATGCCGACTGGAACCGGTTCAACGCCTACACGGCGATGCTGCACGAGGCGGCGATCGAACTCATCGAGATCCCCCGGCGGGCGATGACCGGCAAGAACTCCGCCGACATCCGCCTGTGCGTCGACGCCATGGACCTGGCGTATTCCAAGGACCACATCGACACCTTCGTGATCATGTCCGGCGACAGCGACTTCTCGCCGCTGGTCAGCAAGTTGAAGGAACTCGGCAAGCACGTCATCGGGCTCGGCATGGCCGACTCGACGAGCGAACTGCTCCGCGACAACTGCGACGAGTTCATCTACTACGAGGATCTCGAAGTTGCCGCACCCGCGACCGGCGGCATCCGCACCGACCTGCCGGAGAACAAGCAGAAGGCGTTCAACCTGCTGCTCGATTCGCTGCTCGCCCTGCGGCGCGAGAACAAGGAACAGCTCTGGGCCAGCATGGTGAAGGACACCATGAAGCGGAAGAAGCCGAGCTTCAACGAGACGTACCACGGCTACCGGACGTTCGGCGCACTACTCGAAGACGCGGCCCGCGAGGGGCTGATCGAGTTGGAGAAGGATTCCCGCAGCCGGACTTATGTGGTCACGCGGTTCGGCGAAGAGATGCGGACGGGCGGGCCGCCGCCCGAGCCCCGGCCGCGACACGCGCACCCCCTGCAGCGCGGGCGACGCCGGGCGATGAACGGCGGCGGTGGTCCGCCCCCGCCTCCACGTCCCGTCGTCGCGCCGGACGACATCGCCGAGCGGATT
>JAIBBI010000196.1 GCA_019694755.1 Gemmataceae bacterium | reverse complement strand
GCCCCGCTCCGCTGTGTACCACCAGCCCCTGGTTGTCGAACAGGTGACCCGGGTCGCTGTAAAACAGCCCGATGTCCGCGTCGTCCACGAACGTGAACTTTCCACCCGGCAGGTTCCGGATCACGCCGGGCAGCCCCGGCGTCGCGCCGAACCGCAGATTGTTGTCCTGGTAACTCATCGTCCCCGCGTTGCTCAGCGTCACACTCAGGTCTTTCGTCAGCACCGTCCCGCTGATCACGCCCACCCCCGACGACCCCAGCGACACCGTCCCCGACCCGATCATCGATCCGCCAGTCCAGAGAAACGAATTGGAGACATTCAGACTGCCCGACACATCCAGCCCACCGCCCGTCTGCGTGTACTGAGTCGCTGACACCGCCGACGTCACCGACAAACCACCGCCAGTCACCCCCAGATCGGTGAACAACGCGCCGGCACCCGCCGACAGCGACGAGTTGCCTCCCGTCGCCCGCACCGGACCCGTCACCGTCGCGCCGGCCGACGCCGTGAACGCTCCGCCGCCCCACTCCCACGTCCCGGTCGATACCGTCACCGCGCCCGTCATCGCCCCACCGGAATTCGCACGCAGGCGGCCCGCCGACACCTGTACTGTGGAAGCCGTCTGATTCATCGCGACGAACAGTTCCGACAGCCCCGCTCCGCTGTGTACCACCAGCCCCTGGTTGTCGAACAGGTGACCCGGGTCGCTGTAAAACAGCCCGATGTCCGCGTCGTCCACGAACGTGAACTTTCCACCCGGCAGGTTCCGGATCACGCCCGGCAGACCCGGCGTCGCGCCGAACCGGAACCCCGAATCCTGGTAACTCATGGTCCCGCTGTTGCTGATCGTCAGACTCAAGTCCTTGTTGAGCAGCGTCCCGCTGATCACCCCCACCCCCGACGACCCCAGCGACACCGTCCCCAACCCGATCATCGATCCGCCCGACCACAAGAAACTCGATGCTACTGAAAACGCGTGATTCAAATTCAGTCCACCATCCAACTGGACCAGCGAATCGGCCGACGAGCTACCCGTATTCGACCCCAACGTAAACGATCCTCCCGTCAGCTTCAGGCCGGCGGCTGAGTTGAGTCTGTCGATGCTCACGGACCCGGACGAGGTTACTGTAATCCCGGCAAAGGTCGCGCTGATAACAGCTTCATCCCCGGAGCCGGGCACCCCGTCGCCGACCCAGTTGGCGGGATCGCTCCAGTTGAAAGTCCCCGCGCCGCCGTCCCACGAGACAACTGCCGGCACGACACGATCGCCCAAATGCTCCAGTCGCCACGAACCAAGTCGGGGCGATTCATCGCTCCGCCGGCCCGACCAGATGCGGGGATTCCAAAATCGACTGGTGACGCGCATGACGGTTCCCTTTCAAAATGGGTGAACGATTCCGGTCACAGGATTGGCGAGAAGTTAGTCGACCGCGGCCTACGTCAGCCCGACATCAACGGCGGGTCGGAAGGCCTCCGGGCCCCTCCGCCTGGCGGAGGGATTTCACCCTTCCTGCCATCGTTATTGTATTCCGGGCGAGGTCCGCACTTGCGGGGTTTCGAGGTGGACATCAAAAAGGAACCCGACGGGCAATGACATCAGCCCCAATCAGTTTCGGGCAGTTTTCATAGACTTTCTTTTGCGGGATGCCTCACGCGACGGGTGCTTATGTTCGTTGATCGTGTCACGATTTTCTGCAAGGCCGGCGACGGCGGCCGCGGGTGCGTCAGCTTTCGGCGCGAGAAGTATGTCCCCAAGGGCGGGCCCGACGGCGGCGACGGCGGCCGGGGCGGTTCCATCATCATCCGCGCGCGGGCCGGGGCCGATAGCCTTGCCGGGATCGTGCATCGCAAGCACTGGAAAGCCGATTCCGGCCAGGCCGGCATGGGCGCCAACTGCACCGGAAAGTCGGCCGAGGACCTGCTCATCGAAGTGCCGCCGGGCACCATCGTCCGCGACCGCGATCGCGGCCACACCCTGAAAGACCTCGTCGAGCCCGGTGATCAAGTCACCGTCGCGCACGGCGGGAAAGGCGGCCGGGGCAACAAGTGCTTCGCCACCTCGACCAACCAGGCACCCCGCGAGGCGGAACCGGGCGGCGAGGGCGAAGAACGCTGGGTCACGCTCGAACTCAAGATGATTGCCGACGTCGGCCTCGTCGGCCTGCCCAATGCCGGCAAGTCGACCCTGCTCAGCCGGCTGTCGCGGGCCCATCCGGAAATCGCCGACTACCCGTTCACGACCAAATACCCCAACCTCGGCCTCGTCAGCGCGGACGATGAACGCAGTTTCGTCCTTGCCGACTTGCCCGGCCTCATCGAGGGCGCACACACGGGCATCGGCCTCGGTCACGAGTTCCTTAGGCACGTCGAGCGGACACGGGTGATCATTCACCTCATCGAGCCGCTGCCCACCGACGAATCCGACCCGCTCACCAACTACCGCACGATTCGCAAAGAACTGGAGATGTACAGCCCCGAGTTGGCCGTGAAGCCCGAGATCATCGCCGTCAGCAAGTGCGAGTTGACGGAGTCGGCGGAGATCCGAAGGCAGATTGAAAGTGAACTGGGCGTGCCCGTGATGGCCATCTCGGCCGTGACTGGCCAAGGCCTCGCCGATCTGGTGCGGGCCGCGATCAAGCTGCTCGGGAGCCCGGCCACATGACCCCCGACATCGTCGTCGACGTCGGCAACAGCCATGTGAAGTGGGGCCGGTGTGCGGGCAACCGCGTCACCGAAGTCGTTTCGCTCGGCCACACCGAGGACGATTGGTCGATAGCCGCGACCGCGTCGGAACTCGGCCACATGTCGTGGCTCGTATCGGGAGTCGTCCCGGACGCGGTCCGCCGGATGGCCGACTGGGCACATGCCCGGGGCGATCATGTTCAAATCGTTCTTTCGTACCGCCAACTGCCGATCGAAGTCGACGTAGAGCACCCGGACTCCGTCGGGATTGATCGGCTTCTGGGTGCGATCGCCGCGCGGGCCCTGTACCCGGATCGACGGGTCCTCGTGGTGGATGCGGGCACCGCGATGACCATCAATCTTGTCGACACGGCGTTTCGTGGCGGCGCAATCGTGCCGGGCCTCGGCCTGCTCGCGGACGCACTTCACAGCAAAACGGCTCTGCTTCCCCGGGTCACGCTCGATCACCCTGAGCCGTTTCCCGGGCGGGATACGGTGCCGGCAATCCGGGCCGGACTGTGTGCCGTACTAGGGGGAGCGGTCGAGCGGGCCGCGCGGACGTCAAATCCGGATGTCATTATCTTCACTGGCGGCAACGGGCCGCTGGTCCTGCAACTTGTGGACGGACCTTGGAAAAAACGCAGCGAACCGTGGTTGAACCTGTCGGGGCTCCGGCTCGCAGCCGAACCGCACGCCGTGCCCGCGCCGCCCGGCTGACGCCGGCCGGCACCGCCGGAGTCGCCACGATTGCGGTCGCCGGGCCGGACGCCTGGGCCGTTGTTTCCCCGCTCTTCCGCCGGGCCAACGGTAAGTCGCTTATCGACGCCCCGGCCCCGGGCAAACTCCACTACGGCACGTTCGGCACCGCGCCCGGCGATCAGGTCGTGCTCTCCGCCCGGCCCGACCCGCCGGAGCCGTGGTACGAAATCCACTGCCACGGCGGCATGCAAATCGTCGCGTGGCTCCTGGAGCAGATCCACGAACAGGGCGCGGAAGTCGTCACCTGGCAGACGTTGTATCACGGCCCTGTCGAGACGATCCGCTCGCTCGCGGAGGACGCTTTGACCCGCGCGACGACTTTGCGCACAGCCAACATTCTCCTCGATCAGGCGCAGGGCGCGTGCGAACGCGTCCTGCGCCGCGTTCTCGAACTTTTCGACCAGTCGCGGGTCAATGCTGCAGTGCAGGCGCTCGATCGGCTATTACGCTGGACTTTGCTTGGCCGGCACTTGACCCGCCCGTGGCGAGTCGCCGTGTGCGGGCCGGTGAATGCGGGTAAGAGCAGCCTGATCAACGCGATCGCGGGCTACGAGCGGGCGGTCGTCAGCCCGATACCGGGGACCACCCGCGACGTGGTGAGCACGCATCTCGCTCTTGACGGCTGGCCGGTGGAACTCCTCGATACCGCGGGCCGGCGACACGCCGACTCCGCGTTGGAGGCCGAGGGGATCCGCCTCGGCGAGCAGCAGGCCGAGTCAGCCGACCTCGTGTTGTGGGTGATGGACGCGACCGGCCGACCGGGCAATCCCCCGGGTAACGCCCTTGTCGTCATCAACAAGATCGATCTCGGCCTGTCCTGGGACCCGGCCGACGTCGGCGCGGCACAACTGGTTTCCGCGGCGACCGGCGCGGGCATCGATCATCTCATCGAAGTGATTTCGCGCCGGCTGGTTTCCGACCCGCCTTCGCCCGGCGATGCCGTACCGTTCTGTTCGTCCCTGATCGACGCGTTGCAGTCGGCCCGGGCGGCGGTCGCGCAGGGCCGGGCCGGTACGGCGCGGGCGATCGTCGCGGAATTGTTGCAACCGTCGTGACCCGACCGGATTTCCTCAAGTCGGTCCAGTCGAACCGCACCTCCCTGCGATGATTCGCCGATATCCCCCGAGACTCCACGATTCCGGGGCGGGGATTCCATGCGTACGCTTTGGGCTGTCGCGATTCTGCTGGGGCTGGCTCTCGGTTCCGCCCCGGCGACGGGTTTGCGGCCGTGTACCTGGTTCTCGCTCGACAAGGTGAACCGAAAGCTTGCCGGCCAACTTGTCGACTTCACACACAATCACCACCACGACAATCGCTTCTGGTCGGCCGCCCTGTGTGCGAAGCGGGACATGTACGTGTACCTGCCGCCGTGCTATGACTCGACCCGGGCGTACCCCGGCATGCTGTATCTGCACGGCATCGCCCAGGACGAAGCGAGCTTTCAGGAAGTCGTGCAGACGATCGACTGCGCGATGTCCGGCGGCCGATTGCCGCACATGGTCATCGGCATACCGGACGGCTCGCTCCGCGGCGTGCCAACAGTTTTTGCCGCCGGCAGCTTTTATGTCAACAGCCGGGCCGGGCGGTTCGAAGACTACATCGTGCAGGACGTCTGGGGCCTGCTTACGCAGAAGTTCTGCATCGACCCGTCGCCGAGCCGGCACATCCTCAGCGGCGCGTCGATGGGCGGGTTCGGCGCGTTCAACCTCGGCATCAAGTATCGGGAGAACTTCAAGCTGGTGGCGGGGATCTTTCCGCCGCTGCACGTCCGGTACCTCGATTGCCACGGCCGGTATTTCGCCAACTACGATCCGAACTGCCTCGGCATCCGCGAACGTCTCGCACCCTATCAGGCCGTGGGTCGGTTCGCCGGCGGACTGATCACGATCCGCGAGAGTGTCCTGTCGCGGCCTCTGTACGGCTGCTGGAACGGTGAGGCGATTCAGGAGATCGCCCGGGAGAACCCGTACGAGATGCTCGACAATTACGACGTCCAGCCGGGCCAGCTACAGATGTGGGCCGGGTACGGGAAGAAAGACCAGTTCAATATCGACGCGCAGATCGAGGCGTTTGCCGACAAGGCGAAGTGCCGGGGGCTCGACCTCTCGGTAGTCTGCGACCCGAAGGGCCGGCACGATACGGCAACGGGCCTCCGCCTCTTCCCGTCGTTCTGCTGCTGGGTGAGCGAACGGCTGAAATAGCCGGGTTTTCACGGGTCACATCGGCATTTTGCAATCCCGCGGGGCGGTGAACGAAGCAATTCTGAGTGGGTCCCGTTGCGGCCGGGCGGGCCGGGGCCCACAATGACCGGAAGCTTCATTCACCCCGGCGGAGGTCGGCCATGGCCTTGTGGGACAAGTTACGCGGCGAACTGATCGACATCGTCGAATGGACGGAACCCAACGATAGCCAGATCCTGTGCTATCGCTTCCCGCGCTACAACAACGAGATCAAGTACGGCGCGCAGCTCACCGTTCGCGAGGGGCAGGCCGCCGCGTTCGTGAACGAGGGCCAGCTCGCCGACGTGTACCAGCCCGGCCGGTACAAGCTCGAGACGGCCAACATGCCGATTCTCTCGACCATCAAGGGCTGGAAGTACGGCTTCAATTCGCCGTTCAAGGCCGAAGTCTATTTCGTCTCCACCAAGCAGTGGACCGACCTGAAATGGGGAACGCAGAACCCCATCATGATGCGCGACGCCGAGTTCGGCCCCGTGCGCGTCCGCGCCTTCGGCACCTACGCCATGAAGGTAACCGACCCGGCAACATTCTTGCGACAGCTCGTGGCCACCGACCCGAGCTTCGAGGCGTATGAGATCACCAACCAGCTCCGCAACATGATCGTCAGCCGGATCGCGGATGCCATCGGCCAGGCGAAAATCCCGGTGCTCGATCTCGCTGGCAATTACGAGAAGCTGGGCGGCGTCCTCACCAGCCGGCTGTCGAGCGAGATGGCCGCGATGGGCCTGTCTATCACGCAGTTCTACGTCGAGAACATCTCGCTGCCGCCGGAAGTCGAGCAGGCGCTCGACACGCGGACGAAGATGGGCGTGCTCGGCAACCTCGACCAGTTTGCGAAGTACCAGTCGGCCGAGGCGATCCGCGACGCGGCCCAGAACCCCGGCGGCATCGCCGGCATGGGCGCGGGCATCGGTGCGGGTGTGGCGATCGGCCAGCAGATGGCGGGAGCCATGG
>JAIBBI010000048.1 GCA_019694755.1 Gemmataceae bacterium | reverse complement strand
AAGCAGGGGCTCCTGACTCCGTTCCAGGCCGGGCTCCTGATCAACGGCAAATGGCGCGGCTTTCAGATCGCCGGCGGTAAGTACAAGTTGCTCCAACTTCTCGGCATCGGGGGCATGGGGAAGGTCTACCTTTGCGAACACATCCGGATGAAACGGCTGGTCGCGCTCAAGGTCCTTCCGATCGACCAGCTTAAAGACCCGGGAGCCATTGACCGGTTCAACCGCGAAGCGGTCGCCGCAGCCGCCCTGAACCACCCGAACATTGTCAAAGCCCACGACATCGACCAGGACGGCAACCTTCACTTTCTGGTTCTCGAATACGTGGACGGGTCATCGCTCCACGAGATCGTCAAGAAACACGGTCCCCTCGATATCCCGCGTGCGTGCCACTACATCGCGCAGGCGGCGCACGGCCTGCAACACGCGCATGAGTTGGGCTGGGTCCACCGCGACATCAAGCCGGGCAATCTACTCCTCGACCGGGCCGGGACCGTCCGAATTCTCGATATGGGTCTCGCGAGGTACTTTGCGCCCGGGGCCGCCTCACTCACGCAGCAGGTCGGTGGGTCGGTCCTCGGCACGGCAGATTACCTCAGCCCGGAACAGGCGGTTGACAGCTCCGAAGTGGATATCCGCTCGGACATTTACAGCCTCGGTGCGACTCTTTACTTCCTGCTCGCAGGCAAGGCCCCGTTCGAAAACGGCACAGTCACCGAAAAGCTCTTGGCCCATCAGCTAAAGGACCCGGAATCGATTACGAAAGTCCGAGCCGAAACACCGAAGGGCCTCGAGACAGTGCTGAAGAAGATGATGGAAAAGAAGCCGGTCCGCCGTTATCAGACTCCTGCAGCGGTCATCGAAGCGCTCGCGCCGTGGACGGCAATTCCGATTGAGCCGCCCGCGCCCGAGGAAATGCCCCGACTCAGTGCGGCTCTGGAGTCTTACCAGTCCGGAGTGCCATCCGGCCCGATCTCGGGGATCAGTCATAGCAACCTGGGTCGCGCTGGCGCGGCTCGAGGCGGGCCACGGTCTCAGGGGCCGGGTTCCTTGAGCCTCTCGGCCGCCAAACTGCTCAGTGGCGATCCGAAGAAAAAGTGGGTTTTCATCGGTGGCGGGGTAGGGGCTCTGCTCCTGATCATTGCCCTCGGCGCCTGGATGATGTCGGGTGGCGGCAAACCGAGTGAGGTTCCCGTCGTCAAACACTCGCCGACAAATACACCTCCGCCTGCGGTCGTTCGCAACAACCCCACGCCTCCGGCCAACCCGCCGGTGGCCCGCACGCATACGCCGTCGGCCGGCTCAGTGTCCCCTGCGGAGGCGGCCCGGCGTGTCAACGAACGCGTGACCGTCGAGTTCGTTGTGCAGTCCACGGGTGCGACCCGCGACGGCCAGCGAGTATTCCTCAACTCGGGCAGGTACGGCGACCCGGACAATTTCACAATCGTGGTAGAAATGAAAAAGCTCGCCAGCCCCATGTCGGAAGCGGGTATCAACGACCCGAAAGAACACTACAAGAACAAGGTCATCCGAGTCACCGGCAAGGTCGCACTCTTCAAGGAGTCCGCCCAGATCGTCGTCGACGATATGAAGAACATTTCCACCATCGATTCCTGACCCGTGCGGTCTCAGGCTTTTCTCACGCTTCCGACCCTTGACATATCAGACAAACTGTCTTACTATCCTCGTGACGGGTTGATTGTCGCGAGGACGGTCATGGCACGCACACCACAGGACGTCACGGATGCGGAGCTTGCTCTGATGCATCAGCTCTGGGACGCCGGCCCCTTGACGATCCGGCAGCTTACCGACGCCCTGTACCCGGGCGGCGGTCCATCTCAGTACGCGACCGTGCAGAAACTTCTGGAACGGCTCGAAGACAAGGATTACGTCCTGCGTGACCGCCGGACCAATATCCATGTGTTTTCGGCTACGGTCGACCGCGACGGGCTGATCGGGCGGAGACTCCAATCAATCGCCGACAAGCTTTGCGAAGGTTCCCTCGCTCCGATTCTGTCGCATCTCGTCAAAGGCAATCTCTCGGCGAAGGAACGCCTGTCACTCCGGAAGCTCATCGACGAACTCGACGACACCCCTCGCCGCTGACGGAGTTGAATCGTCCGGGGGCGTACACGACCCTGATCCGACCGAATCTCGGGGACCGCGATCATGTGGGAGCAACTTCTCTTCAACTGCACCGCGGCAACCGTACTAGCACCACTGGCCTACGCGAGCCGGTGGCTGGCCCGGCCGGCCCTGACGCACTTGATGTGGCTTCTCGTCCTGGCCCGACTGGTGGCCCCGCCGGTCTATTCGATCCCCTGGCTCGTCTCAACGCCGGCCGTCTCGAAGATTTCCGAAGAACCGATCTCCATTGCAGAGATCACGACCGAAGCAATCCCCGCGCTCGCCGAGCAGCCTTTCGCCCCAGAAGACCTCGCGTTCGCGCCGTCGGACGCCGATGTGGCAATCGAATCTTCTCCTAACTTCTGGGCTTGGGCGATTGCGATTTGGCTGCTGGGGACCGCGTTTTACTTGGGGCGAGGATGCCTGGAGCTGATCCGCTTCGGCTCGGCTTTAACCCGATCGCAGCCGGCCGACATAGCCACAACCGATCTGGTGGAGCGACTATCCCGGCGACTCCGCGTGACGGCACCAGAGGTTGTCACGATGTCCGGACGGTTCTCGCCCTGCGTCGTGGCAAAGGGCAGAGGGACGCTTTTGGTGCTGCCCGCAACCTGGCTTGCGGGGCTCGACCCGTTGCAGCGGGCCGCGGTCCTCGTTCACGAACTGGCACACATCAAACGGCGTGATCACTTGGTCCGCTGGTTCGAGGTGGGGGTCGGTGGCCTATTCTGGTGGCACCCGATCGCATGGTTTGCACGCCAACAACTCCGCGAAGCGGAGGAATTGTGTTGTGATAGTTGGGTGGTGGCAACGCTGCCGGCGGCACGGCGGGCGTATGCCGACGCCCTGATCGATACCCTGGACTTCCTTGCGACTTCAGTGCCGGCGTTGCCGCCGCTCGCCTGTGGTTTCGGGCAGGTCCGTGAACTGCGAAGGAGACTGGTGATGATTCTGAAAACCCGCCCGGCCGTCGGCCTGGGCCGCGCCGGCTCGGCCGTCGCGCTGGCCTTCGGTCTGTTCCTTCCACTTTCGGTGAGTCGGTCGGATGCGCAGGACGCTCCGCCGGCCCCGCCCCCGCCGCCACCCCCGCCTTCCTCGCGGGCGGAACGACCTCAGCCTCCGGTCGCACCGATTCCGACACGCGAGCGGGCCGAGGCAGCTCCCCGAGCTGGCGGTGGTCGAGACGATGGAATTGCGGAACTCCGCCGCGCGCTCCAGGACGCCAAGGTCCGGCTTGAAGAGGCTCAAGCCAATTACGAACGCGTTCGCGCACAGATGGAACGCATGTCGCGGGAATTCGAAGCTCGTCGCGATATGCCGGAGCCAGTTCGCCCACGCGGCGAAGGTCGCGGCGGCGATAATCCGCCCCGCGGCGGCGGCCCCGAGCCGGCCCGCTCATCGGAACGCCGGGTTGAGGGGCAGCGACCAGAACCGCGTTTTGGTGGCGGGCAGGGAGGAGGCCAGGGCGGCGGTCGGGCAGAAGGCCCGGGCCGCGCCGAAGGACCGGGACAGTCGGGATTCCCCGGTCGCGCCGAGGGGCCTGCTCGCGGCGAAGGTGGCGGACGATTCGAAGGGCGTGGCGTGGCCCCAACCCCGGGCGGCCGGGCCGAAAACCCGCGTCCCCGTGCGGAAGGCCGGGTCGATGCCGACCGACGGATTCAAGACCTCGAAATGCAGCTCAATGATCTGCGCCGCGAACTCGAAAAGCTCCGCAACGATCGCAAGCCGCCGATTCAGCCTTGAGGCTGAATTCTCGTGAGAGAAACTCATGGCCGTCGGGAGCGACCCCGGCGGCTTCTTTCGTAGACTGGCCCGTGCGCCCAGCCATCACCGAGACTGTGCATGCTTTGCCTCATGATCCTGCTGGTCGGGCAGCCGGCCGAGTCTCCCAAGCCCAACTCCCTCGATCCAGCGCGTGCCTCCGCGGGCTGGATCAAACTCTTCGACGGCCAATCGACGTACGGCTGGAAAGTCGAAGGCCCGGGGAGGATCGAGAACGGGACGCTGATATTGGGCGGAGACAAACCCTCGGCAGCGAGGTCAACTGTCGCAATCGATCGCTTCGAGTATCTGCTCGAGATTCAGGGGCAGGGAGGCGCAGGTTGCTTCGTCCGGCTGTCTGACTCCGGCCCGAAGATCTGGTCAGCCGATCAGACGGTGAACGAAAAATTCCATCGAAGCTCCGGCAGGACGGAAGATCCCGGATGCTTCCCGCGTTACTGGGAGATCTGTGTGCCGGCCGGCGGAATTGTTCGACTCAGGTCACTGGAAGTTCGCCCCTGGTTCGATTCCACGTCCGACCTGATTCACCCGGGTTCGACAGATGGCTGGCGAATCCATCCCGATGAGAAGTACAAATCGCGGTTCCACTTTGACCAGGCAGGTATCCTCACGATCAAAGACGGCCCGGGTGACATTCAGACCAAAAAGACATTTGGAGACTTTGTCTTCCAGGGCGAAGCGCGGACGGCGGCCGACCACCTGAACAGTGGTATCTTCTTTCGCTGCCTTCCGGGGCAGTATCAGCAGGGTTACGAGTGCCAGATCCGCAATCAGGTCGACGGCCGAACCGGTCAGCCGATCGATTTTGGCACCGGTGGCATCTATCGCCGGGCTGCCGCCCGGGCCATCGTGGCCCGCGACAAGGAGTGGTTCACAGTCACGATCCTGGCCCGCGGCCGACAACTCTCGACATGGGTCGACGGGTGGATGACCTGCGATTGGACCGACGAACGGGCCCCGAACGAAAACGCCCGGCAAGGATACCGGGCGATGGCAGGGGCCATCAGCCTTCAAGGCCATGACCCGACAACGGATGTCAGCTTTCGCAACCTCCGGGCTCGCGAGCTTGGCGACCCGAAATAGCGTCAGACAATCTCCAGTTTGAGGTCACCGTCCGGCACCGAAGAACTGGCCGGGTCGAACCACGTATCCTGAAATTCGATCCGCTCGCGCTTCTTCATGGCGATGTTGGCCGTGAGCGCGATGATCGCGTCGGCCATGGCGACTTCGCCCGGACAGCGCGGCCACCGTCGGTCGGTCCCCTTGCTGTCATTCCAGAGCTTGATGCAATAGGCAAAGTCTTCCATCTCTTCGCGATACCCTCGGCTGATGGGGGCAGAGACTCCGCCCGACGCGGTCGCTGCGGCGGCCGGCCCTCCCCACGTTGGCCCGGCTTCGACGACCGGCTTCGCGCCGCTGGAAACCGTCGCGGTGCTCGATCGTGGTGTACCGGGCGACTTTTTGTTCGGGTCACGCTCGGTATAGAGCATCACATTCTGCTCATTCTCCACCAGCATTGTTCCCCGGCTGCCGGTCACGCATTCGCCGTACGGCTCGAATCCGTTGGTGCTGATCGAGGAATATGTCACGACGACGATGTCGTCTTTGTCCTTCCCTTTGTTCGGCCCCTTGGGGTGATTCGGACCCGGGAACTCGAACGTCGTGAAGACGTGGTCGTCAATTTCGCGCGGGTTCGGCTTCCCGTCGCCCGCCTCATGGCCGTAAAAGCTGTGCGTGCCGACGCCGACGACGGAAAGCGGATGTACCTTACCGAGGAAGATCGAACACGCATCGAGCTGATGGCTGCCGAGTTCTGCCATCAGTCCGCCGCCGGTCCGGTTGTACAGCCGCCAGCGGACCAACTCGACCAAATCCTTGTAGCCGTACTTGCTGCGAATGTCCTTTTCCAGTTCGGCGATGTCTTCAGCCGCGATCGGCGGAGTCCAGCCGTCGCGGAGGAGCAGTTGCTTCGTTACCGCGTCGATCGCCTGCTTGCCCGCATCGACGATCGGCTCGCCCGTTTCGGGGTTGTACCGCGTTTTGCCGCCTTCCATGCGCGGCCAGGTGAAATTGCGGTGCCAAAGCGCGCGAATGTGGCGGACATCGCCCAGAATGCCGCTCCTGATGACTTCCGTCGCATGGGCGTAAAGCATCGAGTAATGACGCTGGTGCCCGATCGAGAGGATCCGGTCGGCCGCCTTCGCGGCACGGATCATGTCCTTGCACTGGCCGATGGTCCGGGCCATGAGCTTCTCGCACAGGACGTGCTTTCCCGCCTTCAGGCAGTCGATGGCGATCGGGGCGTGCGAGACGAGCGGCGTGGCGATGATAACCGCTTCTATCTCCTTTTCCTTTGCCAGCATGTCCTTGTAATCGGCGTATTGGTGAATGTTCTTTTCGGCGTCGGACCCGTAGACCTTGGTCAGCCCTTTGCGGAGCGCCACGTCTTTGTCGCCGGTGTAGGCCCGCTTACGATTGGTCGGGCGGATATCGCAAATGGCGACGATCTCGAGAAACTCCGGGTTGTGCTCGCCGATCAGAACGCCGCCTTCGTCGCCGGTTCCGATTATGGCCACCTTCACCGGCTTTCCGTCCAATTTCTTGTAGCCGAAATAGCCGGCCGCCCCGGCCACTGTGACCGCGCTGCCTGCGACCGCCATGCTCTTCATAAACCCGCGTCGGGTCAGGTCGCCGGTCACGTCGAGGAAGTTGGCCTTTCCAAGGGCCTTCTCATCGGGCGTCAGGTTCAGTGCCATGCGAGATTTCCTTTTTCGTTCGAGCGTTTCGCCCAGGATCAGGATCGGCGGGGGGATGCGAGCAGAACGGGGCCCGGCAGATAAACCGACCGCGATCTACCTCCCGCAAGTAACGCGTCCAGGCCGAACCAGCGGCCTGTTGGAATGCAGGCGAGGGCGAACAGTGCTACCATTTCAATCGTGTAAAGGTTGACGTAGAGGTAATGACCGATCGCGCCAGGCGGTGTCGGAGCGAACGGGACGGCCGGGGCGATCAATGTGATGGAAACGAGGAAGAGCGCGAGGCCCAGGCTCGCCGTCCGGCTGAACAAACCGACAAGCAGCATCCCGCCCATGATCACATGCGACCACATGGTCAGCTTGTCCAGCGCCTCGATACGGGTGGTCTGAGGATTTGCAGACGAAGGCGGCGCGAGCTTTTTCTGATCCGCCGTCAGCAGCTTGTCGAGCGAACTCCGGAATTCGGCGACTCGCGATTCGTAGTCGGCCGTCAGATCGGAAATCGCCCGGGCCGCGTCGAGTTTCAGGGTCCGCAGTCGGGCTTTTTCCACGTCGGCATTGAAGGCCGGCAGCTTCCGGGCAATCGTATCCTCGACGTCTTTCAGCCTGGCCTCAATTTCCTTGATCCGCTCAGGCACCGTCATGGGTACATCGACAGCGCCCCAAGCCACGGACTTTTTCACAGTCGAGGGCGACTTGCCGGCAATCCAGTCTTCAGTTGCCGACTTCGACGACTTCAGAATCTCGGCCGCGGCTTGGGTCTGATCGGGCGTCAACGTAAAATGTGCGGCGAACCGCGACAGGTAGCCGTCCCAGTCGTTCGCCCGGGCCGACGACTCCGCGGCTCGGAATCGGGCGAGCGCGTGACTTTCGTCCAGTTCTAGCAGGTTTCGTGCGGTCGCGGCCGCAGGGCCGTACCCCTCGCGGAAAAAGCCCGCACCGGTCCACGGGGTGTTTGTAGCCGTCTTGCCCACGTAATGCGTGTGGATCTTGTGCAGACCTTCGATGAGAAAGTGCCAACCGATGACGAGTCTCAAGCTGACAATGAAGAAACAGGCGTAAGAATTGATTCCAGTCATTCGCAGATCCAAGGAGTACCGGCTTCAATCAGTTCCGTGTCATCCGCCGTCCACGTATCCGGGGCAATGTTGATGAGCAGGGGTTTTGCGTCGTCAGCGTCATCCAGAAGGATCGCGCCGATATCGGGGCGGCGGTCGCAGAATTCGCGGGTTCCTGGTTCCCCCAGCACATAGAAAGCGGTCGAAAGCGCGTCGGCTTCCGCCGCAGTTGGGGCGACGGCCACTGCCAAGGCGACCCCGCGGGCGGGCCAACCTGTTCTCGGGTCGATCACATGCCCCAGAGTAACTCCATTATAGACAAATCTCTGATGGGTCGCCCCGGACGATGCCATGGCCCGGTCGGACAGCAATAGCTGCCCCAGTCGACATGGGCGGGACGGATGGCGGATCCCTACGACCCAAGGCTCGGCAACGCGCCCAGTCGCCAAGATCGAACTTGTGCCGCCGTGAAGCAGGGCAGGGGTCTCGTTGAGCATCCGGGATGCCTCGTCCAGCGCATAGCCCTTCCCGATGCTCCCGAAATTGACTTCCGTTGTCGGGTGCAAAAGCCGGACGCGGTTCGTCGCCGCATCGAGTTGGACTTTTTCCATCCCGACGCCCGACCGCGCTTCTTCCAACTCCTCGACCGTGGGAACACGCCCCTGCCGGCGGTAAAAGCCCCAAGCCTTGGTCAGCGGCCCCGAAGTGATATCGAATGCTCCCGCAGTCGCTTTGCTGATCGATGAACATTGTTGAAGCAGTGCAAAAAGCCTCGCCTCCACCGGGACGGGCATTTGGAACCCGATCCGATTCAGACGACTGACTTCGCTGGTGTCGCGGTATACGGAGAGTTGCGCTTCCAGCCCGGCGATCCGTGCAAACGCGGCCTCTGCCGACTCCGCGGCACGAGGCGTACCCCACGGAACAACGACCTCGAATTGCGTGGCCATGGCCCGCGTCGAGTACCGGAGGAAAGCAGAATCGCGGGACATGAAAAAAGCCCGCGCGGTTTGGGGCCGGCGGGCTGGTAGGTTTTCAGGGCAGGGGAATGATTACTCGTCCTCGTCGCCGGGACTGTGCAGCAACGGCTCAAGCTGCTTGGTGTTGCGTTCAACGGCGAGGACGATTGTACGTTCTTCAATTCCGTCGGCTGAGCTTGCAACTGCCGGGATGATCTGTCGGCCGTCCGGCAAGCTGAAACGCATCGTGAAGGTTCCGTCTGGCCGGAGCTTGACCGGCTCACCCTGAAGCGTGACTCGCGCGTTCGGTTCGGTCGCACCGTACACGATCAACTCCGCGTCGAGTTGGAACCAGAAAGCCCGCGATCGATCCGCGGAGTTGCTCGCCAGGCCGACGCTGGAAAGCGGCGCCGCGGCCATCGGCCGACGGAGCCGTTCCTCAAACAACTCTTTGAGTTCCAAGCTGCTTGGGGCGTTGGCCGGGTCGTAGCCCGTCGACATCGCAAAGATCTTGTCGGCTGACTTCACGTCGATCTCGGCCCAGTTCTCGTCAATCGTATCGCTGGCATTCGGCCGGGGGGTGTTCACGACGTTGGACCGCGTGACCGCGTAGAACTGGCCGCGCTTGGAGACATAGCCCACGTCGATGCGATAGGACTTCGGCGGGTCCTTGACTTCGACATACCAGTTACTGCAACCCGGTTGGACTTCAATATCGCGAACCGTTCGCTCAGCCGTGCTGGTAGTCTCGTTCGCCGTTACGTCGAGCAGTCGGAGAATGTGCTTGGCGCCGTGCCAGTCCTGCCCGAGCGCGGCCTCCGCCCGCTCGATCGACTGGTGAGTCATTTCCCAGTAGGCATGCAACCAATAGGGATCGCGCACCATGACGACGATGCGATCTTTCTGATACCCCTGCGGAAGGGCCGGCGCGGTGTTGGCACTGTCTTTCGCACCGGTCTCGTACTTGCTGCGCTCCACCCGCTGTTCGAGCAACGACGCACTGGAGGGGGAACTGGAAGTGTCCCGGGCGGCAGTCTTCTGGGGCATCGCCTTGGGTGCAGCGGGCTTAGCCTTCACGGCAACCGGTTTGGCCGGCGTCACCTTGGCGTGCTTGCCATTCGCCGCAGGAATCGGCTCGGAATTGCGACTGCGATTCTGAAGGCGGACGAGGGCGACGACGAGTTCTTCTTTTCGCATGGCTTTCCAGCCCGCGATGCCCCCGCGCTTGGCGAGGGCTTCCAACTTCTTCTTCGAGCAGGCGGCGAGTTGTTCACTGGTCATCTTTTCGACCACTCCGTGACCCGGATGGGTATCCGGGGATGGGCCGGGACTGAGACGCGGTGGCCATCCGTGGATCGAATCTCTCGGCAATCCGTGCGGAGAGGAGTACAGCGATCGCCTTTCCCGAGGGAAAGGACTTCGTCATACGATACGCCGATCACCATGATGAAGGGAAGCGGAATCCGATTTCTCGGGTGGCTTCCTTGGCGAGTCTTGGCGGACCGTGCCGGGCAGGCTGACTGGCGAAGGGTGATTCCACGCTTCGCCGACCCGCGTCCCAAAAGAAAATGGGATCAGGAGTTACAGCCTCTCCGTGGACTTTATCTTAAAAAATCGGGTCCCCAAAGTCAATTGGAGTTGCCCGGGCGACAATCGGTCCGGTCGCCGCCTCGCTCACCCATTAGACATTACCGGTCCTAGGGATTGCTCCGGTTTTTCAGGGTAGATCGGAGGATCTGGAACACCTCAGGACCCAGGGAGAATGCGCTCAGCCAGGCGCTTTGAAAATCAGTGCTGCACCCGTGAGTCGCAGTCTGACTCGATGTCCATATACTTCCATTCACCATGCCTGGCGACGACTACAACCGGACGGTTTCCCGGCTGATGGCCTATTCTGCCATCGGCACGGAAATGACGCTGCCGATTGCCGTCGGGCTCGGCCTCGATGTTTGGCTCGGCATTCTCCCAGGTTGCACTGTGATCGGCGTCGCCCTCGGTCTGACCGCCGGTATTCTGCACCTGATCCGGCTCAATAAACCTCGCCAGCCGTGAAGGTAAACCGCTGGATTTACCCAGCTGTCGGGGCGCTGGCCGTAGCGATCCTGGCCGAGAGCGACGGCGTTCGCGGGGCGAAATCGGGTGTTCTGGCCTGGGTGGTTGCCGGCGGGCCGATCGTCTTCGGGCGGGTTGCCGAAAAAGTCAGGCTTCGTAAAACTCCTGCGAACCGGAATCGGATGGCTTTCATGGTCGGCGTGGTGCCGCGCCTCGGGTGGACTCTCGGGGCCGCAGCCTGCACTGCGCTGATAGCCGGGGACCAGCTCAGCGTCGGCTTCTGGCCGGCTCTATTGGTCTTTTACCAGGTTGCCCTCCTGGTCATAGTGCACAGCGCCATTCCGCCGACTTAGCCAAGGGATTCGAGATGCTTTTGGCGGACGCATTCGACCACGTCGTCGACTCCAAAGTGTGGGAGTTTTTTGAAACTCAGCACATGTTTGCCAACATCCCGTATGGACTGAGCAAGTTCATTATTTTGCAATTATTAGCGGCAGGCTTGATCATTCTGATCTTCGTGCCGCTTTCTCGCCAGATGGCCAGCGGCGCACCGCCTAAGGGAATCTGGAACAACTGCTTTGAATCGCTTCTCACTTTCATTCGCGAGCGGGTCGTCAAACCAACGATTGGCGAACACGATTGCGATACTTACGTGCCGTTCTTCTGGACCCTGTTCCTGTACATTCTGTTCAACAATCTGCTCGGGATGATTCCGTTTTGCGGGTCGGCGACGGCCAGCCTTGCCGTCACAGGGACGCTGGCAATCGTAGCCTTTTTCGCCATCCACGGCTCGGCCGTAATGAAGCAGGGAATCGGCCATTACATCGGCCACCACTTCCCGCACATCGACGCGCCAAAGCCTTTGAACTACCTGATCGGCGGCCTGATCTTCGGCATCGAAATCCTCGGCCACTTCATTAAGGCCTTCGTCCTGTCTGTCCGGTTATTTGCCAATATGTTTGCGGGTCACATGGTACTTGCGTTCATATTGTCGTTCATCGTCCTCGCGAAAAACACTGATTGGTTTCTATTCTGGCCAATCGGAGTTGGCAGTTCGCTGCTGATCGTCGCGCTTAGCCTGCTGGAGATCTTCGTCGCGTTTCTGCAGGCTTTCGTGTTCACTTACCTGACGGCGCTGTTCATGGGCTCAGCCTTGCATCCGGCCCATTAACTCATAGAGATAATTGCGAGTATGACTCGCAATAAAATACCCAAGCTCGCCCGCAGATGATCACACACACCACGACCGGCATGAAGGGGATTGAGTAATGAAGATGACCCGCCTGGCGCTGTTTGCTTTTGCCTGCCTCCTCGCGGCTGCTCCGATGAGCTTCGCCGCGGAAGTTGCTCCGTTCTCCGGCAGTTCGATGGGTGCGGGCCTGGGTGCGGCAATTGCCCTCCTCGGCGCCGGCTACGGCTTCGGCAAGATCGGCTCGGCCGCCCTCGAGAGCATGGCCCGTCAACCGGAAGTGGCCGACAAGGTCTCCGGCAGCATGATCACCGTGGCCGCCCTTCTCGAAGGTGCCACGTTTTTCGGTCTGCTCGTCTGCCTGCTGGTCCTGTTCTTCGGCCGGTAATTAACCCGGTTTACCCGGCGGCGACTCGCTCGCGGTTCACCGCGGGCGGGCCTCTGAGGGCCTGCACATGCACTATTTACGACTATCACTGGCCGTCCTTTTCCTGGCTACCGGTTTCGGTGTCGCTTCGAGCGACCCCAAGTCCGGCGGCGACGAGAAGGGGCACGCGCACGGTCCTCCGCCGAAGTACGAGGTCACCGGCCACGGTGCCGACGGCAAACTCTCGACCCGGGTCTATGACCTGGCCAACGAGAAGGACAAGGCGGAATTCCATCACATGATCGAAGAAGGGCATGCTCACGAAGTCGTGAACAAGTCCGCCCCGACGATCGGAAAGATGGCGTCACTCCGCTTCGACCTCGGCATCTGGTCGCTCGCAATTTTCCTCGCCCTCATGTTTGTTCTCGGCCGGGTGGCCTGGCCGAAGATGATCGCGGGCTTGCAGAATCGCGAGAAGAACATCCGCAGCGCACTCGACGAGGCTGAAAAGGCCCGCGTTGAAGCCCGGACGTTGATGGCGGATCTCGAACGCGAGCGAGCGGAGGCGGCCGGCAAGGTCAAAGCCATGATCGACGAAGGCAAGCGTGACGCGATCGCGACGGCCGAACAAATCAAGGCCGACAACATGGCCCAGATCGCCGAAGAGCGTGAACGGCTCCGCCGGGAGATCAAGCTCGAGACCGATCAAGCCATGCAAAGCCTCTGGACCAAGGCGGCGGATCTCGCCACCAAGGCTTCGGCCATTGCCATCCGCCGCGAGGTAGACGGGGCTCAGCACCGGCGGCTGATTGACGAAGCGATCGAAGAAATCCGCAAAGTGAACGCGTGATGCACCACAAGGACATTCACGATCTGGATCCCACCCGCGCCCCGTCGGTTTTCGACGTGGACGCCCTGCGGATTGCCCGCGTGTATGCCAAGGCGCTTCTCGAGGCGGCCATTCCGGTCAACAAGGTCGACGACTTTCAGGAGTCGTTTGACACACTGGTGGGAAACCCGCTGGTCCAGGCCCCGACCCAATCGGATGTCGCGTCGCTGCTCACCGGCGGCCTGATTCCGGTTGCCAAACTCGAAGCGGCATTGATCGCCGTCTTCCAGAACAAGACTGACAAGCTTTTCCTGAACTTTCTGCTCGTCCTGAATAAACACGGGCGGCTCGAACTTCTGCGGCCGGTGGCGGCACAATATCGTGCATTGCGGGACGAGTTCCACAAGCGCGTGCGTGTCCTCGTGAAGTCGGCCGCACCCCTGACCGACGAACAACGCACGGCCGTCAAGAACCTGGCAGAGACTCGGTTCCACCTGAACCCCGTCCTCGTCGAGGTCATCGAGCCCGAACTGCTGGGCGGCTTGCGGCTCCAGGTCAGCGACCGGATGCTGGATCTCAGCGTCCGGGGCCGGCTCGACGCCCTGATGAAACAAATGATCGAGAGAAGCACGCATGAAATTCAACGCCGACGAGATAGTCTCAGTCCTCAAGTCTGAGATTGAATCGTATCGCGACAAGGTCGAATCCCACGAGGTCGGTAAGGTCCTCGAAGTGGGCGACGGTATCGCGCGAGTCTACGGGCTCTCCAGTGTCATGTCGGGCGAACTCGTCGAGTTCACCCGTGCGGGCGTGCGGGGCCTGGCCTTCAACCTCGAAGAAAGCTCCGTCGGTATCATCATTCTCGGCGACTACCTTTCCATCGAGGAAGGCGACGAGGTCCGCACGACCGGCGAACTGCTTAGCGTGCCGGTCGGCGACGCGATGATCGGCCGGGTCGTTGACCCGCTGGGTAACCCGCTCGACGGCAAGGGCCCGATCGTTAGCGACAAAGTGCGGCCGCTCGAATCGATCGCCCCCGGCGTCGTAGAACGTCAACCCGTCAAGACGCCGTTGCAGACCGGCATTAAAGCCATCGACGCCATGACGCCCGTCGGCCGGGGCCAGCGCGAGCTAATCATCGGCGACCGCAAGACCGGCAAGTCGACGATCGCCATCGACACGATTCTGAATCAGAAGTCCGAACGGGTGATTTGCGTCTACGTCGCAATCGGTCAAAAGGAATCGACCGTCGCGCAGATCGTCGAAAACCTCCGCAAGTACGGCGCGATGGACTACACCATCGTGGTCGTCGCTTCCGCTTCCGCCGCCGCCCCGCTGCAGTACATCGCGCCTTACGCCGGCACGGCAATGGCCGAGTACTTCATGTATGAGCAGGGTCGCGACACGCTGTGCGTGTACGACGACTTGACCAAGCAGGCCTCGGCATACCGCCAGCTTTCGCTGCTGATGCGGCGGCCTCCCGGCCGCGAGGCATACCCCGGCGATATCTTCTACTGCCACTCCCGCCTGCTTGAGCGCTCGGCCCGCTGTGCCGACCGCTGGGTGATCGTGCCCGCCAACGTCAAGGATGGTGATCAGGTCACCGACGATTGGGGCGTCAACGATGCAGACCACACGACTGAGCCGCGCAAGTCTGGCGGCAAGTGCAAGAGCTACCTCGGGCCCAAGGGCAAGGAACAGGCCGAGCGTGACATCGTCGAACTCGGCAAGAAGATCACGAACACCCAGCTCAAGATCGCCAAGGTGTGGAACTCGGGCGGATCGCTGACGGCCCTGCCGATCATTGAAACCCTCGAAGGCGAAGTGTCCGCCTATATCCCGACCAACGTGATCTCGATCACCGACGGCCAGATTTACCTTCAGCCTGACTTGTTCTTCGCCGGCGTCCGCCCGGCCGTCGACGTCGGTATCAGCGTGTCCCGCGTGGGCGGCAATGCCCAGATCGGTGCGATGAAGCAGGTGGCCGGCAGCCTCCGACTCGATCTCGCGGCCTTCCGGTCACTCGAGGCTTTCGCTCAACTCGGTACCGAACTCGACAAGGCGAGCCAGCAACAGCTCGATCGCGGCTACCGGATGGTCGAGCTGCTCAAGCAGCCGGCCTTCAGCCCCATGAACGTGATCGACCAGGTCCTGGTCCTGTTCGCGGGTTCCAACGGGTTCCTCGACAAAGTCCCGGTCAAGTCCGTGCCGGCCTGGCAGGAGCAGTTCCTCAACTTCATGAAGGAACAGAAGCCGGAAGTCCGCAACAAGCTGGTCGAAGAAAAGAAGTTCTCCAAGGACCTCGACGCATCGCTGCGGGCATGCCTCGCGGAGTTCGGCACCCAGTTCAAGGGCTGAGAATCCTGGCCCGGTCCGGCCTGGCCGGCGGGCGTAGGGAAAAACGATGGCAAATACACGCGAGCTGGTCAAACGCCGAAAAGCAATCCGCAACATCCGCAAGATTACGCGGACGATGGAGCTGATCGCCACGTCACGCTTCAAGAAGGCGATGGACCGGGCGACCCAGGCCGAGCCGTTTACCCGCAAGATCGCGGAACTGGCGGCCGACCTGACTGCCAATGCCGGCGCGATACGCCACCCGCTCCTCGAAGTGCGGGAGACGACGAAGAACTCCGTCCTTCTCGTGCTCTGCTCCAACCGTGGGTTGTGCGGCGGGTACAACGGCTCGATTCTTCGCGAAGCGGGGCAGGGCTTTCGCAAGCTCAAAGCAGACGGCGTGAACGTGGCCGTCGAGGTGTCCGGCAAACGCGCCATCAACTGGTGCAAGTTTAACGGCATCACTACCGACCGGACTTACACGCACTTTGAAGACAAGCCGAAATTCGAAGAAGTCAACGAACTGGCCGAGCGTTTCATTGCGGGCTACGTGTCCGGCAAGATTGACCGGGTCGATGTCGCCTATACGCGGTTTTTGAACGCGGCCCGGCAACAGGCAGTACTCGAGACGATTCTCCCTTTTTCCGGCCCCGCCAAGACCGAGAAGGCGCCGACCGGCCCCAAGGTGGAATACGAGTTCCTGCCGGACGCCGCGGGGATCCTGGAAGAAATCGTCCCGGTTTCCTTCAAGGCCCGGTTGTTCAAGTGCTTCCTCGACGCGGCCGTGAGCGAGCAGATCGCCCGGCGCGTGGCGATGAAGGCGGCGACCGACAACGCCGACGAGATCATTCGCTCTCTGTCGCAGGAATACAACCGCGCCCGTCAGTCGAAGATCACGACGGAACTGTCCGAAATCATCGCGGGGGCCGCGGCCCTCGAATAGACTCCGACCCGACCTTGCGGACGCGGCGGAACCGACGAACCACTTAACCTCTGATGACTCCTATGGTCGCAACCAAAAGCGGACAGCAGACCGGCAAAATCGTTCAGGTGATCGGCTCGACGTTTGACGCCGAGTTCCCTGAAGGGCACATGCCGGAAATCTATAACGCCATCACGATCAACGCCACGATTAAGGGCGTGACGATTCGGCTTACCGGCGAAGTCCAGCAGCACCTCGGCGGCAACCGCGTCCGCTGCGTTGCTCTGGGCAGCACCGATGGACTGACTCGCGGGATGGAAGTGGTCGACACCGGCAGCCCTGTGATGGTCCCGGTGGGCGACGAAGTCTTGGGACGGGTGTTCAATCTGCTCGGTGAGCCGATCGACGCCCGGGGCCCGGTGGCCGCGAAGGAATCCCGGCCCATTCACTCCGATCCGCCGAAATTCAGCGAACTGTCGCCGAAGACCGAACTCTTCGAGACCGGCATCAAAGTCGTCGACCTTCTGACTCCCCTGGTCCGCGGTGGCAAGGCCGGTCTGTTCGGCGGTGCGGGTCTCGGCAAGACCGTGATTCTCACCGAGTTGATCGCCCGTATCGCGAGCAAGTACGAAGGTTACTCGGTGTTCGCCGGCGTGGGCGAGCGCACCCGCGAGGGGAACGACCTCTGGATCGAAATGCAGGAGACCGAAATCGGCAAGACGGGCCGGTCGGTCATCGAGCAGACCGCGATGGTCTTCGGCCAGATGAATGAGCCGCCGGGCGCCCGTCTCCGCGTGGCCCTCACCGCGCTGACCATGGCCGAGCGTTTCCGCGATACCGGCAAGGAAACGCTTCTATTCGTCGACAACATTTTCCGGTTCTCGCAGGCCGGCTCTGAAGTGTCCGCGCTTCTCGGTCGTATGCCGAGCGCGGTGGGCTACCAGCCGACGTTGGCCACAGAAATGGGTCAGCTTCAGGAGCGGATCACGTCGACCGCCAAGGGTGCTATCACGTCAGTGCAGGCCGTGTACGTCCCGGCCGACGACCCGACCGACCCCGCCCCCGCCAACACGTTCCAGCACCTCGACGCGTTCATCTACCTCGAGCGGTCCATCGCCGCCCGCGGTATCTACCCGGCCATCGATCCGCTCGCCTCGAACAGCCGTATTCTCGAGCCGGGCATCGTCGGCGAGCGGCACTTTAATTGTGCCCGCCGGGTGCAGCAGATTCTCCAGCGGTATCGCGAACTGCAGGACATTATCGCGATTCTCGGCGTCGAAGAGCTGAGCGAGGAAGACCGGCAGGTCGTGAACCGGGCCCGCAAGATCGAGCGGTTCCTGTCCCAGCCGTTCATCGTCGCCGAGCCGTTCACGAACAAGCCCGGCGAAGTCACCCCGCTGGCGGACACAATCCGCAGCTTCGAAGAAATCTGCGACGGCAAGCACGATTCGCTGCCGGAACAGGCCTTCATGTACGTCGGCAACATCGACCAGGCGGTCGAAGCGGCCAAGAAACTCCAGGCCTGATGAACATGGAATCAGCGACCGGCAGACAGATCCGATGCGTCGTGGTGACGCCCGAGACGGCCGTGCTCGACGAGCACGCCGATTTCGTGGCCGTTCCTATGTACGACGGCGAACTCGGCGTGATGCACGGGCGGAGTCCGCTCATCGGCCGGCTCGGCGTCGGGGAACTGCGACTCCGGCGCGGCAGCGTTAATCAGCGCGTCTACGTTGACGGCGGATTCGTTCAGATCCGCGACAACGTCGTGACGCTGCTCACCGAACGCGCGCTGATGTCCGAGCAGATCAATGCCGAGGCGGCCGCGGAAGAACTCCGGTCGGCCGTCGCCAAGGTTGGTAAGACGGAAGTGGAACAGACCGAAATCAAGAAAGCCCAAGCCCGAGCCCGCGTCAAAGTAAGAGTCGCGGCCAAGGCCTGACCATCAGTGTCTTTCAATCAAGAAAAGACCCGGCCGGATCGGCCGGGTCTTTATCATTGATTCACTTCTTCCGAGCGCCGTTGATGTTCTCGATCGCCCGCTGGCAGGCTTGCGCCAGCCGCATGTTCATGTCGGCCCGGGCCTTCTGGGCGGTTTCCCGGAGGATTTTAATGCTGTCCTTGGCCTCAGGCCCAACAAGACCCAGTCCGATTGCCGCGTGCAGCTTGACCTTGTCGCTCTTGTCGTCCTTCAAGAGAGTCGTGAGAGGCTCGGCGACCTTCTTGCCCTCGTCGGTCTTGCCGAGGCTTTCGGCGGCCGCGGCCCGAACGTCGGCGTCCTTGTCCTTGAGCAGCCGGAGCATGGGTTCAACCGCCGGCTTGCCGTATGCGGATCGCAGCGCTGCGAGTTTCCCTACCTCTTCGCAAGCAGTCGCCCGGGTTTTGGCGTCGGAGCTGTCCATGTCCTTGATGTAGCGGGCGACCTTCTCGTCCCGCGATTGCGAAAAAGCTGGGCCGATCAGCGTCAGCCCGCAAAGCGCCGCTAAAAAAACTCTCATCATGCACCCCCGTGGCCGTTACCTGCTACTTCAACCCGGCTACTCCGACCGGGGTATCGTATCACCACACGACATTGCAGGCGTCGAAAACCGGGCCGTCGACGCAGACCCGTTTGTAGTCCCAGCCGTCCGGGGTGCGGATCTTCGTCACGCAACTGAAACAGATTCCCAGCCCGCAGGCCATGGGCGTTTCGAGGCTGACGTCGCAGGGAATGCCGAGCCGGTTCGCCAGATCTGACACCGCGTGCAGCATCGGTTCGGGGCCGCAGGCGATCCACCGGTCGGCCGGCAGTTCGCTCGCCACGAGATCGGTAACAAACCCTTTCACCCCGATCGTGCCGTCATTTGACGTCAGCCGGACGGTACACCCGGCCGCCTCGAAATCTGACACGCCGGCGGCGTACTCGGCTGATCGCACCCCGTAATAAACGGTCACGCGCTCGGCCCGCTTTTTCGGGTCCGAGCCGGCAAATCCCCGCGTACCAAGTAGCTCCCGGGCGTAGGCGAGGAAGGGAGTCTGGCCGATCCCGCCGGCGATCAGTGCGATGTGACCCGCCGATTCGATGGGCCGGAAGCCGTTTCCGAGCGGCCCCCACAGACCGATCCTGTCACCTGCGGCCGACTGAGCAAGCAAACCAGTCGTCTTTCCGACGACCAGATAAACGATGTCGATACCGACGACCGCACCCTGGCCATCGAGCACGGTGTCATACAGCGCGAACGGTCGGCCCAAAAGCGGATCGTTCGGCCGGTCGGCCCGCACCATCACAAACTGCCCCGGGCGGATCCGACTCGCCAATTCCGGGCATTCGAGCCGAATCCGGTAGGTATCCCGGCCGAGCCGGTCGTTGGCTAATACCCGGGCCGATTCCTGCACCGCGGTCATGGCAATTCGTCGTCCTTTTCGGACTTGGGCATCCGGATCGAGCGCTCCAGCGCGTCGAACTCGGCCTTTGACAGCTTTCGCGATTTGCCCTTGGGTAACCGGTCGAGGCGGACCGGGCCGATCGCGATACGGCGGAGCCTCAGGACTTTGTGTTCGAGTTTAGCCAGCATACGCCGAATCTCGCGGTTCTTTCCTTCATTCAGCACGATCTTGAGCCAGCTACTTTCGCCTTGGCTCTTCACTTTCTTGGCGTACTTGGCTTTGACCCGGCCTTCGGCGAGGTGGACGCCCTCGGTGAGACGATGCAGGTCGGCGACACTGGGCGACCCGGCCACCTGAACGAGGTAAGTCTTGTGAACGCCGTACCGGGGGTGCATCAGGCGATTGGCGAGGTCGCCGTCGTTGGTCATCAGAAGCAGGCCTTCGCTGTCTTCGTCGAGGCGACCGACCGTGTAAACTCGTTGGTCGACGTGCTCGAGATAATCGATGGCCCGCTCCCGGCCGGCCGGGTCGAAATTGGTGCAGAGCACGCCGCGGGGCTTGTGAAACACCCAGTACACCTTGCGTTCAGTCTTTACGGGGGCCTGGTCGACTCGCACGTCGGCCGACTCCGGGTCGACGCGGGTCCCGGGTTCGCGGACTTTTTCGCCGTCGACTGTGACGCGGCCGGCCAGGATCAGCGCGTCGCACTGCCGACGGGACCCGACCCCGGCGTGGGCCAGAAACTTGTTGAGTCGCTCCATCCGGGCGTTATATCGAACAGGCCATCACATTCCGGTGAGAATGTGATGGCCGGACCGGGAACTGAACAACTGAGTTGTCAGAAACGGGTGGAATAATTCGTCTTGCCCGTGGTCGTCGGCTGGGCCTGACCTTCGAGCTTGGCCAGCCGCTCGCGGAGTGCCTGGAGTTCCTTGAGCAGTTCCTTACGCTCCGTCTCGGCATCACCGAGCTTTTTCTCGAGAAGAGCATCCTTATCTTTGAGCCCATGGACCGTCGCGACGAGCGTGAGAACTTCCTTGTGTTCGGCGGCCACACTGGCCAGAAGTTCCTTACGCTCGCGTTCGGCGGCAGCGAGTGCCGCCTCGGCCGCGGTCAGTTTGCTGCTGGCCACGGTGACGGACGACTGGAGCGACTGAAGTTCCTGGACCCGGTTCCACAGCGTGCTGCTCCGCGACGAGAACTCGTCCTTCTTCACGAAGTCGGCGGCGGCATCGCGCATCCGGTTCTGGTCCGCTCTTACCTCATGCAGGCTGGACATCAGCGACTGATAAGCCTGAATGCACACGAGCGCTGTAATGCTGAGGATGGTACCGCCGAACACCCGCCAGAATACGGAGATCTTCTCTTCGGGCTTCGGTGGATTGGCGGCCAGCCGCAGCGCTTCGGCCGTATAGCTTATCGTCGCCGGCATGGCGACGGATTCGTATTCGCCATCCGAACGGCGGCGCGAAGTTGTTGGCTCAACTGATGTAGTCATCCCGATTTCCCCCAGCAAAAGGCCGTGCATAGCGGCGGGGGCAGGATCGCACAAGTTCAACCCGGAGGCGCAATTCCGAGCTGATTCTGAAGTTCGCGGACCTGCTCTGCCAGCGATGCCACCGTCAGACGAAGCTCCGCGAGTTCCTTGCGCAGGTCGTCGTCGGGCGCGGACCCGGAACGGGCCGAGATGCCGCGGGGCGGCTCGATTTCATCGACTGAAACACCGGATTCGAACTTGTGTTGTAAACTTGACAATTCGCCGGGCGGGAGCAAAGTCGTGCCCACGACAGTGCCGCGTCGCCCCTCAGGCGTCAGGTACGTTGCGAAACCTTGATCCCGCAGTTTGTGAACGATGCCCCGCAAGGCATCGATGTCCTCGACCGGCTCCATGCGATTCACGCGGGTTCGCAGTTCGCCCTCCGTCTGCGGGCCGCGCAGGAACAACTCCGCCAGGACCGCCAGCCCGGCTTTTTCGACGCCCCATTGTTCGTAAAGCACGTGTTTCCACTTGTCGACCCGGCCACTCAGGACCCGAATGACGAGTTGCCGGCGGTTAAGGCTTTCCAGCGTCTCTTCAATGACCTCGTCAGTCAGGTTTAGTACCGGATCGCGATTCGACTTCTGGTTACAACCGACGGTGAGCCCGTTGAGCGACATCGGGTAGACATCGGGGGTCGTCTTCTGTTTCTCGATCAGCACGCCGAGGACTCGCCGTTCCACGAGGGAAAGCGTCACGGGAGGGTCGGCTGGCGTCGTCGCGTCCATTGGTCTGTCCTTTGTCTTTCCGGCACAAAGGTCGGATGGTGCTTGCGTATCCACGCCACCGGACCTTCAAGTCGTGGTTCTGCCAGTGTATGGGGGATAACGGGTGTTCTTCTATCGCCGCCATCTCGAAAACAGTTGCTCGATTCGGTATCCTCGCAATGCCCGGACAGCGATTCCCAGGAGTCGGCAGGCATGCGGCCAGTCATCGTTTTTGCGAGCCTGCTGGTTGTGACGCTCCCGGCCCGTGCCGGACTTGACCCGTCGGACATTTTCCTCGTCGTCAACCGGACTGAATCCAAGTCGCGTGAAGTGGCCGAGCATTACTGCCGGCTTCGCAAGGTCCCTGCCGCGAACATTATCGAGATCGACGTCCCCGCCCGAGACGAAATCACCCGTGCCGACTTCGATGCCCGAATAGCTACGCCTCTCCGCACGGCTCTGACCCCCCATCGTGGCCGACTCAAAGTGATCCTGACGACGTTCGGAGTCCCCCTGCGGGTCGGGCCGATGGCGACGACCGAGGACGAAATGAAGCAACTCGTTGGCGTGCGGGCCGACATGGCCGAGAAGCGAAAAAAGCTGGAGATCGAGCGGCGGACGGTCAGCCTGATTGAGGAAGAATTCAAACTGCAGAATCGCCCCCTCCCGGCCGACGACCTGGCCGACCACCGGAAGGAGATTAATGAGCTCCAAAAGCTGATCCGGGAACTGGAGGACGCGGAACGGCGACTGACGCACGCGGAAAGCGAAGCGGCAGTCGACAGCGAACTTATGCAGCTGTGGTGGCCCGACTACCCGAAAGCCCGATGGGTGCTCAATCCCTTCTATTGGCAGATGTCCCCGGATACACGGCGGCGATTCCCGCCGACAGTGATGACCTGCCGGATCGACGGCCCGACACCTGAAATCGCCATGCGGATCGTCACTGACGCGGTGTGGGCGGAGGAGCACGGGCTGAAAGGCCGAATTTATGTCGACGCCCGCGGAATCAAATACGATCCGCCGGGCGACCCCTCGGGTACCGGCTACGGCGGCTACGACGAATCCATGCGCGAAATGGCACGCTTACTCGAAAACGACGGCAAGATGCAAGTCACGGTTAACGACGACCAGTCACTCTTCCCGCCGAATAGTTGCCCGGATTGCTCCCTGTATTGTGGCTGGTACTCGCTGAAAAACTTCATCCCCTCGTGCAAATTCAACCGCGGCGCAATCGCCTGGCACCTGGCCAGCTTTGAAATGGTCTCGCTGAGGAATCACGAGGGCCAGTGGTGCGGCAATCTGCTGCGGGAAGGCGCGTGCGTCACGCTCGGCCCTGTCGCAGAGCCGTACACGGTGGGTTTCCCCAAGCCGGCGGAATTCTTCGGCGCGATCGTCACCGGAGAAGCAACGCTGGTGGAGTGTTACGCCCGGTCACTACCGCTTTCGAGCTGGATGATGTGCCTCGTCGGTGACCCGCTTTATAATCCGTACCGCAATGATAAACGGGTTTCACCGAGTCAGCTCTTCGCGAGCCCGAAAGGCTCCAAGTTCTTTGGCGGGTCTTAGTCCTGCGCGGCTACTCCGCGACAATCCGCCACGCGGCGACCGGAGCTTTCGTCGCCACGGCCGCTGAAAATCCTTCGGCCGCGTTGACACCGTGGACCTGCCAACCCGGAGTCTGCAAGTCGGTCACTCCGGCGGCAAGGCCGTTCGATCCGAGTGCGATTTCGTAACTGTCGAGCGGCAGATTCAGCCCCAGACCCCGGGCTTTTGAGTAAGCTTCCTTGCCACTCCAGATTCCGAAAAAAGTGCAAATCACGTCCTTTGCCGCGGCAACGACCGCCCGCTCGCCGGGGGCATAGTACCGTTCTGCCAACCCGTGAAAGTCGACGTCCTTCCGGTGCCGTTCGAGATCAACACCGACCTCGATGCCCTCGGTCACGGCGAACAGGCCTAGGTCCCCGGAATGGGCGAGGTTGAACCGCAAGTCGACAACGGTTCCCGGAGCCAACTGCGGCTTGCCAGCCGGGCTGGTGGAAAGTGGCACGTCGCTCGGTGCGAGTCCCAGTCGCCGACCGAGAATCTGCCGCATCCTTGATCGGCCGGCGACGAATCGGTTTCCGAGGCTCGGCTTCAGGAACTGCCTTGCCCGCCGTAGTTCGGACTCGTTGAGATGGGCCTCGTCGGCGTCCGTCGCTTCCAGGGGAAAAACGCAGAGTTCGGCGGTAGGCATCGGCCCCAAGCCGGCGTCGTGCTCGAAGAAGTGCCCACCGGGATATCCGATGAGTTCGACTCCGGCCGATGTCAGGTCCCGCCAGGGAAGGAGGTCGATAAGTGGCACGCGGTCGTCTGCCAAGCCGCTCATCACGCGGATAGGCACGTTCAATTTCGGACCCGGCTTGAATTCGTATTCCTCGAACATTTCCAGGTCCGCCCGCAACACCGGCAAAAACAAGCTGAACAACTCCGTATGGGCCAAGACGGTTTCGGGCGTACCGCCGAACCGACCAAGTTCGGCTTGGAGTTGACCATCGCTCATCCCGCACAACCGCGGACCGGAAAAGGGCAAGTGAGGTGCCCGGGCGGCCGCGACGATGAGCCTTTCAATGTGCGGCGAGTGCCGGGCAATCTCAAATGCGATGATCGCTCCGAGCGAATGCCCGAGGACGGAAAGCGGCCTGTCGCGCAATGACTCCAGCGCGGGGACCAATTCCCTGATCACGGCCGGCATATGCCGCATCGGCACCTCGCGCAACCGCGACTCGCGGCCGGGCAACAAGACCAGAACCCCCTCGACGTGTGCCGGCAGGGCAGCGGCCAGGCTCCGGTAGTAGGACGGACCGCCACCGGCATGTGGGATGATCAGCAAGCGGGAGGTCGCCGCCGGACGGGGAACCGGAATTCTGAGCCATGGACTGCTCACGGTGCCTCCAGCGGGTACTGTTCCAGCGAGAGGCCCAAAGTCGGAATCACCTGCAGTCGCCGCCACGCTCGCGTAATTCGCTGTTCCTCCGCACGTACAAACTCCGCGTCCAGTTCCGCCTTTCCGAACGGCCCGGGGCAGGTGACGGGATCAAAGGCCGGGTCGACGATGTACTGAGCAACGGCCGGGTTGCACCGAATGTGCCGCTCCCGGCGGAGGTGCAGTTCGTAGATGGGGACCTCGCCGAGGACGTAGCGCAAATACAGGTCGGATTCGGACATGACCTCGACATCCTTGCCGCAAACTTCGCACGGATATCCTTCGTCGCAGCGGGCCATGGCTTGGGAAACCCCGGTGTAATCCGTAAGGTATAATTGTAATGATCTGGGAGAGTATGTGGTGGCGGTGCCGCGCGTAGCAATCGTTGGGCGTCCCAATGTGGGTAAGTCGTCGCTGTTCAACTGGCTGGCCGGCCGGAGGATCAGCATTGTCGACCCCACGGCCGGGGTCACGCGCGACCGCGTTTCCACGCTGGTCGAGCACAACGACCGGTGGTTTGAGATGACCGATACCGGCGGCATCGGTATCGTCGATTCCGACGAACTCACCGAAGACGTCGAACGGCAGATCAAGCTCGCCCTCGAACAGGCCGATGTCATCCTATTTGTCGTCGACGCTCGCGACGGCGTCGTCGCGCTCGACGAGGAAGTCAATCGCCGACTCCGGTCCGTGAACGCCCCGGTCATTGCAGTCGCCAATAAGTGTGACGACAAGAGCTACGACGACCACGCCGCCGACTTTTATCGGTTGGGGCGGGGCAAGTTCCTGCCCGTCTCAGCTGAGCAGAAACGCGGCCGGGACGAAGTCCTCGCGGCAATCCTCAAGCACCTTCCCGTCGAAGCGAAGAAGCGGCCCACCGACCCGCAATTGAAGCTGGCCATCGTCGGCCGGCGAAACACGGGCAAGAGCACGTTCATCAATTCGCTCGCGGATGCCGAGCGGGTCATCGTCAGCGAGGTCGCGGGCACGACCCGCGACGCCGTCGACGTGCGGATCGAGCGCGACGGGAAAACCATCATTGCCATCGACACAGCGGGCGTGCGCAAGAAAAAGAGCCTGAGTTCCAATATCGAGTTCTACAGCCTCCATCGTGCCGAGCGGTCGATCCGCCGGGCCGATGTCGTGCTGATGTTCTTCGACCCTCGCGTCCGTGTCAGCCAGGTCGACAAGAAACTGGTCGAGCTGATTTACAACGAACACAAGCCAACGATCTTCGTCGTCAACAAGTGGGACCTCGTCAAAGACGCGATGCCGACCGAAAAAATCGGCAACTACCTCCGCAGCACCTTTCCCATGCTCGAGCACGTGCCGATTGCGTGCATCACGGCCAAGAGCGGCAAGAACGTCGAAAAGCTGCTGAATCTTGCTCAACACCTGCACAAGCAGGCCAGCAAGCGGGTGACCACGGGCGAGCTGAACCGACTCGTGGAGGAAGCGCTGGCCGCCCAGAGCCCACCGTTGCGGCAGAACCGCCGCGCCAAGATCTTTTACGGATCCCAGGTCGACACCAACCCGCCGACGATTGTCCTTTTCACCAACGGGCCGGAACTTTTCGATCCGCCGTACCGCAAGTACCTCCTGAATTTCTTCCGCGATCGCCTGCCATTCACCGATGTGCCGATCCGTCTCGTTCTCCGGAATCGCGGCAATCGCAACGGCGACCCGACCGCGCCCGGCACGGAGACCGATCACGAAGTCTCGGCTTTGCACGACACTTCCGTTCGCCCGCCGGTCCCCCGAAAATCCAACTTGAAATTCAAGACGAAACTCGAAGACGGCGAATCTCAGAAGTTCGACACCGACCTCTGGCGTGACCTGTGACGCCGGACGTGTTGACGTGTCTCGCTGTCATTGTCATCGGATTGGCCGCGTGGGCGGTCCTTCGCGGCTGGGACGTCCGACTCGTCATGTTCGTGGCCGGCTGTATGCTCGGCTCGCTTGCCGGCAATGCCGCCCCGATCGTCCAGAAGTTTTTTGCCACCTTGGGCAATGAGCAGTTTGTCGTACCGATCTGTTCCGCGATGGGCTTCGCCTACGTTCTACGCGAATCGGGATGCGATCGGCATCTAGTCCTGCTTCTGGTTCGGCCGGTGCGAAGCATGCGACCGATTCTGATCCCGGCGGCAGTCGGGGTCGGATTTTTCGTGAACATTGCCGTGATCAGCCAGGCGAGCACTGCCGTAGCCGTGGGTACAGTCCTGATTCCGCTGATGCGGTCGGCTGGCCTCGCACCATCCGTGATCGGTGCCGCATTACTCCTCGGCGCATCGCTCGGGGGTGAATTGCTCAATCCCGGCGCGCCCGAATTACAGTCCGTCGCTAAGGCTCTCGGCTTGACCGATACCCGCGACATCCAACCGATCCTCGCACCCATCCTCGCGGTACAGCTCATCGTGGCTACAGGCCTGTTCTGGTTCCTGTGCCGAAACGTCGCCCGTGTAGAGTCGGAGGAGGTGCCCGCTACCGAACCGATCAATCTGTTCAAGGCGATCATCCCCATCGTCCCGGTCGCGCTGCTTCTGTGTGCCGGCCCTCCATTTCACTTGTTTCACGTGCCCGAGCACTGGCTGATCGGGAAGGGCACTTCGACCGGGGCGGCCACGCGCCTTATCGGCGTTTCAATGATCTTCGGGTCGACCCTGGCGGTGTTAGCCTCGCCCCGTATCGCTTCGAAGGCGACTGGGCAGTTCTTCACCGGCGCGGGATATGCCTTCGCGAGCATCGTCTCGATCATCGCGACGGCTAATTGTTTCGGCGACGGCGTCAAGGCGATGAATCTGACGGAAGGGATCGGAAGGCTGACCCAGAGCAACCCGGGAATGATCTGGCCGCTGGCGGCCGGCGCGAGCTATGCCTTTGCCTGGGTATGCGGTTCCGGGATGGCCACGACAGAGAGCCTCTATCGGTTCTTCATGCAAGGACAGTGGGCCGTTCCTGCCAACCTGACCATCGGCTCTGTCGTGAGCATCTCGGCGGCTGCCGGGCGGACATCGTCGCCGGCTGCCGCCGTCGTATTGCTTGTGGCATCACTGGTCGAAGTCAGGCCGGTACAACTACTCAAACTCGTCACTTTCCCGCTGGTTGCAGCGTCCGCCGCCTCGGCCGCGTACGCAGCATGGTCGCTGTAAACATCGAACGGATACCAGAACCTGGCAATCGGTCTCACGGTTCATCGACCGTACGGGCGGGCGCGGAGACCAGATCGGAGTCGTCCAGCCTACCCTGCACACGGAGTACCTGAAACTGCGCCACGGTTTGCCGAATGCCGTCAGCAAGGCTGGTATCGGGCAGGCCTGCAATGTCGCGGCGGATGGATGAGTCATCGAAATCCGAACTGAGTACGATCTTGTTGCGTCCGAGCGTGATCAATTCGCGTGCGGCTGGGAGCGTCTCGCATAGCAACTCATGAAATCGGGCCACCGTATCCACCTGGCCGCGGAGGTTGTAGACCCTCGCTCCCGTCAGTGGCGATTCGAGACACCGGATCAGGGTCCGGGCAACGTCGTCTGCGTACTGAAAGCCCTGAAGCCCTTCGTAGCTGATCGTCCAAGGTCGGCCGAGTACCGCGGATTTGATGGCCTTGGTGGGTTCGCTCGTCATCCCGAAATCGCGGGCGACACCGTACACCGTCCCGGGTCGGATACCAATGCTCCGGAGTTGGTGATCCTGCCAATAGATGCGTGCGTTGTTTTCGTTCGCCACTTTGAAGACGCCGTAGTGCGTTGAGGGGTGCAAGGGGGCATCATCCGACAGCGGGTGGTGAGCACCCAGGTAATACTCGGGAGCCGCGAACACAGCCGCCGAGCTGGCGTATACGACTTGCTGGACCTGATCGCGTGCCTGCCGGACCGCCTCGAATACGGCCAGCGTCCCGACGACGTTGACCTGTGCCCCCAGAATGGGGTTCTCCCGACAGACGGGCACTTGTAACCCGGCAAGATGCAGGACGTGCGTAATGCCGTTCTGCAAGATGGCATCCCGGAGTGCGGCGGGGTCGGTCACGGTGCCGGCAATGAAAGGCAACCGCTCTAACTCATCATCATTGAGCAATAATCGCATTCGGCGGAAGTCCGGCCGCAGGTCGTAAATCCACGCCCGGTCGCCCCGGTCGAGCAGATTTCGCACGACCCAGGAACCGATGCAGCCGAATCCGCCGGTAATCAAGACTCGCATACTCGCCTTTCCAGTAGACTTGCGGAGCGGTCCGGAAAAGATAGTCTGACGCGGCACCCGCGAAAATGTCCTGATGATATCGCTCGCTACATTCCTGACGCCCCCCGCCCCCTGCGGGTATCTGCCGAACCAGGTCTGGCAGTTTGATTACGAGATCGTGGCTCAACTGCTCGTCGAAGAATACGAGCAAAGACTTCTCCTCGGCTGGCGGCGGTTTGGCAGGGCGATCTTTCGACCGCGATGTCCGGGGTGCCTCGCGTGCCAGTCGTTGCGGATCCTCGTCAATGAGTATGCGCCGGACCGGAGCCAGCGACGGAATCGTACCCGGAATCAGGACGCAATCCATATTCAAGTGGCCCCCCCGAGCGTCACCAGGGAAAAGCTCGAGCTTTACGACCGGTTTCATGCCGCCCAGACCAACAGAGTCGGCTGGCCGGAGGTCACACCCAAGAGCCCGACAGACTACATGGAGTCCTTCGTCGACAACCCGATTCCAACAGAAGAATGGTCGTACTTTCTGGGCGACCGCCTGGTGGGCGTCGGCTACGTCGATGCCTTGAACGCGGGCCTCTCGGCGATTTACTTCTTCCACGATCCCGAGTTTCGAGACCACGGGCTCGGGACTTGGAACGTCCAGTCGGTCATCGCGGAGACTCGTCGCCGGGGCCTCCCTCACGCCTATTTGGGATACATGATCCGCGGATGCCGATCATCCGAGTACAAGAGCCGGTTTCGCCCATCCGAGGTATTCGATCTCGCGACGAAGACCTGGAAGCCGCTCGAAGCTGACGGACCGGCCGATTGATTATTCATTCATTCCTTTGTAATATGTTGTGTGGCCGAGAACTCCGCGGGACGGGCTCGTCATCATATCCTTTCTGAGCCGCACCCGTTGAATCTGCGAGGCACCGATGGCTCAGGATAACATCGTCGCAACACGAAATCTCACAAAAGTTTATCGCGATTTCTGGGGACGGCGCAAGAAGGTGGCCCTTCGTGCGCTGAACCTCGAGATCGATCGGGGCGAGATCTTCGGCCTGCTCGGCCCAAACGGGTCGGGCAAAACGACGACCATCAAATTGCTGCTGGGCCTGCTATTCCCGACGAGCGGCGAGGCGGCCGTGTTCGGTAAGCCGGCCACCGATGTCGCCAAAAATGAGCGGATCGGCTACCTCCCCGAGGAGTCGTATCTTTATCGCTTCCTCAACGCCGAAGAAACGCTCGACTTCTACGGCCGGTTGTTCAAGATGGACGCCGATGTCCGTCGGAAGCGGGCCGGGGAACTCATCGAACGAGTCGGCCTCGGTGCAGACAAGAAGCGGATTCTCAAAGAGTATTCCAAGGGCATGCGGCAACGGATCGGCCTGGCCCAGGCTCTGATCAATGACCCGGAGTTCATCATTCTCGACGAGCCGACCTCGGGCCTCGACCCGATCGGCACCCGCTGGATGAAGGATCTGATCGTCGAGTTACGAGGCAAAGGCAAGACGATCCTGATGTGCAGCCACCGACTCGAAGACGTCCAGGATGTCTGCGACCGGATTGCGATCCTCTACAACGGCGAACTTCAGGAGCTTGGTAAGGTCAGCACGCTGCTCGAAGACGAAGCGCGAGTCGAGTTGAGGGCCCGCGGACTGAAGGTGTCCGACGACCTGAAGCGCGACTTGCAGGCCGTACTCGACAAGCACGGCGGCTCGATGGAATCGTTCGGCCACCCGACGACGACGCTGGAGGAACTGTTCCTCCGAATCGTCGAAGAGAGCAAGGCGCACCCGGGTCGCCGGTATCTGCCCGCCGCCGAAGACGCGGCCACAGGGAAGTGAGGCCAACGATGACATCACTTCTACTCGGCGTATTGGAACTGGAGCGCGATCCGCTTCGACTTGCCGACTTGGGCCTGTACCTACGCACATGGGTGCAGGAAGCTGGTCTGATCTCGGCAGCCGGGCTCGTGATCTATGCGCTGGCGACGGTGTTTTCCACCGGCCGGGAGCGGTCGCGAGTCCTCCCGCTCGTGTTGATCTGCGGTATCGGCGCACTCGCGTGCTACGCAGTCGCGGGGGTCTCGTGGATGCAGGAACCTCCGCCTCCGCCGCCGCCCGTTAATGCCGCTGGCGTCATTCAAAAGGCGCCACCCGCCCCTGCGACTCCCCAGGGAGAGCGAAAAGAGCTGTTCTTAAGCATCGCGGGCACGCTCTCGCTCATCGGCATCGCACTGCCATTCCTTTTCGATCTCCTTGCCTGCCGGCCGGGCCGGGTGTGGGCACTGGCTAAATTGAGCTTCAAGGAGGCTATTCGTCGCCGGGTACTTTTCGTGTTCCTCGGTTTCCTGCTGTTATTTCTGTTCCCGACGAAATGGTTCGTCCAAGTCAAACCCGAGGACGAAATTCGGCAGACGGTCGGCCTAATCGACTTGGCTATGACCGTGATTCTGGTCCTCGCCTTCGGGCTGCTCGCTGCGTTCAGCCTCCCCACCGATGTCAAGAACCAGACGATCCACACGATCGTGACGAAGCCCGTCCAGCGTTTCGAAATCATCCTCGGGCGGTTTCTCGGATTCGTCGGTCTGGCCACCGCAGTGCTACTCGTCCTGCGGACTGTGTCGCTGATCATGATCGTCTACTCGAACCCGTCGGTGGAGGCGTCGTTCGAGAGTTTTCAGGCTCGTGACCCTGTGTTCGGGGCGCTGAGGTTCTTTAACCGGCGGGGTGAGTTTGAAGGTGAATTCGTCGGCCGGGAATGGGAGCTTCGCAAGTATATTGCCGGTGGTGCGAATTCGAGCCATCGTGCCCTGTTCCAGTTCAAAGACATTCCCGCCGGCTTCCTGACGGCCGAGCAGGTGCCTTGCGAATTCTCCTTCGACATCTTCCGGACAACGAAGGGCGAGGAAGAAGGGCGGGGCGTACAGATTTCGCTTTTCTTCTCAACGCCCGGATGGACCGACGACAAACTGCCCGACTATATCGCGGAGATGCGGCGGCTCGGGCTCAACCCGGCCCGCAATCCCGCGCCGGGCGATCCGGACTGGAAGAAATGGAACGAACTCGCAGAGAAGTTCGGGTACTTCGAGCTCAAAGGCAAGGAAATTGCCGACTATCACACGTTTCGGGTGTATGTGCCCGCGGGGCTGTTCAAGCGGGGTGTGACGGCCGCCGGGCCGGAGATGGTCCCGGTCGCGGTCCGTGTCAAGTGCGAGAGCCGAACGCAGTTTCTCGGCGTCGCGGCACGCGATTTGTACTTCCTCTCGGGTAATCAGCCGTTCTGGCTGAACTTCTATAAAGGCGCGTTCGGAATCTGGCTGCTGGTCACCCTCGTGATCGGTCTGGCGGTATCGCTGAGCACATTCTTCAGCGGCGTGGTCAGTTGGCTGGTGGCCGTCGGTATCGTGATGCTGGGATACTTCCGGGAGTTCATCCAGGAAGTCGCCGAAGGCCGCGCGGTCGGCGGCGGTTCGTTGGAGTCCGGTCTCCGCATCGTCACCAACTCCAACATCATTTCACCGCTCGACAACACGCCCGGCGCGGTGGCGGCCCAGA
>JAIBBI010000047.1 GCA_019694755.1 Gemmataceae bacterium | reverse complement strand
TTTCGATATGGTTACGACGTCGCGACCGGAACCAAGTTCCTCATCTCCCATGCGGCCGGGCAGCCCACCGTCTCCGCGAACGGGTCATCGACCGCCGCGACACTGGGCTACGACGGCCGATACGTCGCGCATACGCACACCGGGGCAGACCTCGTCGCTGGCGTCACCGATACGGGCGGCGGCAGCGACGTCTTCCTCTACGACAAACTCACGGGCGAGAATACGCTCATCAGCCGGTCGCACACGGATCCGCTGCTGGCGGTCGGGGGCGTGCTGCCGACCGTCAGCGATGATGTCCACTACATCGGCTTCCTCGGCTTCGCGTTCCAGCTCATCCCGGGCGCGACCAGCACGACAAGCGATCTCGTGGTCTACGATCGAGTCTCCGACAGCTACGTCCTCGCCAGCCACGCGGCCGGTCAGCCCCTCGTCGGCAACAGTCATTCTGCGCTCAATCCCGCGATCAGTGGCGACGGCCGGATCATCACGTGGTTCTCGTCCGCCACCAATCTCGCGCCCGGCATGACGGGGCCGTACGACACCAGTGGCACGTACGAACAAGTCTACTCATTCGATCGCGTCACCGGCGCAGTCACGTTGCTGACACGGTCGATCAACAATCCGACCCAGTTCGGCAATGCCAACACCTATTTCTACACTCCTGCCATCAACGGCAACGGCTCCGTCATCGCCTTTCGCTCCAGCGCGAGCGACCTGATCCCCCGCGACACGAACGGCTTCGACGACGTCTTCGCGTACGTCACCCCTCCGCCCACAATTACCTCGATGAAGGTAGCGGACGGCACCGCCCAGCGGTCGGTGGTGCGGTCTTTGACTGTGACGTTTGATCAGCCGGTGATGTTTGCGGGCGACCCGGCCGGGGCGTTTGTGGTGCGGCGCGGGAGCGAGACGGTCGCGCTGTCGGCCGCCGTGACTACCGGGACCGCGACGACTGTGACTTTGACGTTCACCGGGCCGGGGACGCAGTTCGGGTCGCTCGTCGATGGGCGGTATTCACTGACGGTGCTGAGCAATCAGGTGCTGGGCATCGAGGCGCTCGACGGCGATGCCGACGGTCTGGCAGGCGGGGACTACGTCGCCAACTTCCACCGCCTCTTCGGAGATGCGAACGGTGACGCAAGGGTCGACTCGGTCGACTTCCTCGCCTTCCGGCTGGGGTTGGGCCTGAACAACCCGGCGTTCGACTTCGACGGCGACGGGATCGTAGGACCGGCGGACTTTCTGCAGTTCCGCCTGCGGTTTCTCATGTCGATCTGACCGTGGCGCTGCAACACAATCATTGTTCTTTCCGTTAGCCCCCGGCGAGTCGCCGGGGGCCACCCCCGCGCGATGGCGGAATGCACCCTTCCCGTCGCTGGTGGTCGGCAGACAGTAGATGGCGTCACCGCCAGCACGCGGGAATGCCCCCGGCGACTCGCCGGGGGCTAATGGAGGAATTGGAGGTTGGTCAGGCGACCGCCCGGCGGCCCCAGACGAACAGGAACCCGAGCACCGTTGAGGCTCCGCCCAATGTTGCAAAGATCGGCGTCGGGTGGAGCATGCGATCGTCGTGGGTGCGGACAACTTCGACGTAGGCGTTGAACATCTCGTCCCAGCTTTGCTTGCCGGTGCGGACTGTTACGTCGGGGTCCGGGTTGGACGGGTTGCCCGTGCTGTTGTCGTACACGGCCGTGATGTGAATGGTCGTGCCGGCCGGGAGTGGCTTGGGCGTGGCCAACTCGTAGCGGTGCTGCCAGTGGAAGTCGTAGTTCGGCACGTCGAGCAGCATCTCCCGCCGGCCGTCGGGGTACTCGGCCTCGAATTTCATCGACTTGCCGCGGTAATGCATGTGCGGATACAAGGCGATCAGCTTGACGTCTTCATTGAGCGTCAGCGGTCGGGCGATGGTGAAGTTGGGCGTTCGCGGTGGAATCGCCAGGTCCGGTATGGTCGTCAGTGAGGTTAGCACCTCGTACCGAACATGCGCCGGGTTGGCAAACACCAGGCCCAGGCTGGTCTGGTCACTCCGCGGCGTACCGTCGGCCGTGTAGTGCAGTACGAACAAGTATCGCCAACCCGCGGGCACCCGCTTGGCCATGCCGGCCGGCAGGTTCATGGGTGGCATCCCGGGCGTGATCAGGGCGAAGCACTGCCAGCCACGCTCGTCCTCGGGATTGTCTTTCCAATTTGGCGGGACGACAAACACGTTGCAGTGATGCACGACCGACCGCACGCCCGGCCGAACTTCCGCGGCCCGCACCCAGCGGTCCTGCGTGTAGTGCGGATCGACCTCGATGTACTGGTATTCGATGATCCCCTCGGCCGGGACCGGAAACGGCTCGGGGATGGGGATCACGACGTCCGGAGTGGGGATGCCCCAATTATCCGCAAAGGCTCGCGGTGCGGGCAGGTCGCGCGGGTCGCCCTCGATCCGACCGCCGTCGACCCAGTCGATGATTGTCTTCCTCTCTGTGGCCGACAGTGTCGGGTCGTTGGCGAACTGACCGACGTGCGGATTCGCGTGCCAGGGTGGCATCCGACCTTCAGAGACAACTTCCTTGATGGTCGCACCCCAACTGCGGGCATCGGCAAAGCCAGTCAGCGAGAACGGCGCGATCTGCCCGGGCCGATGGCAGTGCTGGCAGTGTTTCTGGATGATCGGTGCGACATCGCGGCAATAGGTGATGTCCGTTTCGACGGCGTCACCCTTCAGGTCAATTAAGCAACCAGTCGCCGAGGTCTCCGCAATGGTGACAGACTGCCCGGCGAGGAGTTCGTCGAGGGCGGCCTTGAGATCATGACGAGTCGACGCGGCGCGGCGGACGGTCGGGGTGAACTGGTCATCGATCCGGCCACGGTAGCGCACCGCACCGTCAACGTCGACCACGACGACCTCGGGCGTGCGCGTCGCGCCGAACTGCCGGGCCGCCTTGTGGTCGTGATCGAGCAGAAGCGGGAACGGCACGGCGGACCGCTCGGCCAGCGAACGGACGCGATCGGCCGAGTCGTGGCCATGCGGCATGATGCCGACCAGTCGCACGCCGCGCGAGTGGTAGTCGTGATGAAGTTCCGCCAGTCGCGGTATGTACAGATTGGCGACCGGGCAATCGACGCTGAGAAACGCCAGGACGGTGAAATGCCCGGGGCGGGACGATGCCACATTGACGGGTTGGCAGTGAAAATCCGGCAGTTCCAGGTCGGCTGCGGCAACGGGAGACGCAACCAAAGCCAGCAAAAGTACGCGGAGCGACCGCATATTGAGGCCTACTGAGGGGGGGGAAGTAGCTCGCTCCAGCATAGGTTTGATTCGGGCACGACGCAAACGACTGGGCAATGTAGGCAAAATAGCCAACGGTACGAGCGACTCCACGACGGACCGTACGACTGGCGCAAACCCGCGAGCCGGAACACGAATGGGCGGAACCGGGTCGACGCCCGGGATTTGACAGCATCGCGACTGACGACCGGTCCGAAATCGAGACGGGATCATCTCGCGACACCAACAGGGACGGGCACGATGACAGGCACGAGACGCGTCGCGTTGATGACGATCGTCCTGACGTTGTGGGCCGGCCTGGCCGGGGCCGGCGACCCGCCCTCCCCGTGCTGTGTGCCGTGCGGACAGTGGGCCGGGATCTACCCGACGGTCCTCCTGCCGTGGGCGGAGTGCGGCAAAGTGGATGAGCCCGCGCTCGAAGCCCAACTCCGCTATCAAATGTGCGGCGGTGTCTCGGGCCTGCTGGTGCTCGGCAGTGTCGGCGAGGGCGAGCAGGCGTCGCCGGCCGCGCGGGCCCGCGTGCTGGCCGTCACCGGCCGGGTGGTCGGTGGGCAAGTCCCGTGGATCGTCGGGATCCACACGTGCGATCCGGCCTGCGCGATTGCACAAGCAACGGAAGCGAAAGCGGCCGGGGCTGCGGCCGTGCTGGTGAAGTACAAGGGCCGGCCTCGGGCCAGCGGCTGCGAAGTCCTCGCGTTTTACGAGCAACTGACCGCGGCCGTCGACTTGCCGGTGTTCTACTACCACTACCCGGCCGACACGGGGCTGCGTCTCTCAGCATGCGAGATCGGCCGGATTGTGCAACTGCCACGCATGGCCGGGGCGAAGATCTCCACATTCGACCTGCGGGAATTCCGGGCGATCCGGCAGTGCGGCGGTTGCGACAGATCGTATCTGATTGGTTCCGCGTTGTCGCTGACGCAGTTTCTGGAGGCGGGCGGCCAGGGCGCGATGTGCCCCGAGGCCGCGATCCTGCCGGACGTCGCCGCGTGTGCCTACCGGCAGTGGATGGCGGGCTGCCATGACGAGGCCCGCAAGCGTCAGAAGGACTTGTTCGTGCTCGCGCCGCTCCTGGTCAGCGGGCCGTCAACGGAGCAGCTGGCCCGTCGGCGGCTGATGGTCACGCAGGACTTCGAGATTCCATTGCGGGTCCGCGACTCGGAACCGCAAGCCCGGCTCAAGGCGACGCTCTGCGGGATCGGCGTGCCGATCTCGAGTCGGGTCAGTTGCGGGCTGACGCCGATGAGAAGGATCGACGACCCTGTGGTGGACATCGTGGTCCGCAAACTCGGCCGACGGTACGGGCTGACGCCGTAAAAACGCCGGAGTCGTTTTCGGGCATTCGGAAGTTGGTAACACGCCGCCCGGCCAGATTCGGCCGGGCGGATTCGTCAACAAAGTGATTACCGGTGGCAGGGATCGAACCTGCGACACGCGGCTTATGAAGCCATTAGACACCATTTCCAAGCCGGACACCGTCAACGACTTACCGCGAATCGCCTCGACCATTGACCCTGAAATTGACTCTCCCGACCCGGACCTCGCCCGCATCCTCGAAGCATGGCCGACGCTCCCCGAGCCGATCCGGCGGGCCATGCTCGCGCTCGTCGGGGCCAGATGACCGGGGGATAATGTTGCGCCAAAAAAGGACTCGCGACGGCCGCGACGACCCGGGGGGGGATTCCCTTTTCGGTCGACTGACCGGGACCATTCGGTATTCCATTCCCGATCTTTGCGCGGGTTATCAGCGGAATGGGGTCCAGCGATGGACCGAAGTCGGACCCCAAAAAAAGGCCGGACCGTGCGCATAATGCCCCACTAAAAAAAGGGACCGGCCGGTTCACTCGCAGTGCGCGTTCAATCTTCCCCGGTCGCGGATAGGCCCGGCCCGGGTCCCGGTGCGCTAGCCGTGCCGTGTCGGGAAGTGTGCGAACATTCGCACCCAAAAAAAGGCGGCCCGGTTGTATCGGGACCGCCCGGGTCAATAATGCGTTAGCCGGTGCCCTTCGTGTCCCGTTCCAATGGGCTTGGAAGGGGGTCAAGGGGTATTGCGTCCAACCGTCGGCCGCGGCCCGTCTGGTGCGTTCCTCGTGGCCCGGCGGGGCTGTTCCGGTACGCTGAACAGGACTCGCCCCCATTGGCCAGCGAACCGCGACGATGCCCACCGACGCCAAGCCCCTTTTCCGACCTGAAGCCCTACGGGTCAAGCTGCTTCACTTCGTCCGACCGCCCGAAGTTCTGCGGGCCGGGGAAAACGTACGCAGGTGGGCCGCCAACCTGGCCGGCACCTCGGGCGACGCCTTCAAGGAAACGGAACAACTCCCGGAGTTTCTCCGGGATATCTTCGTCTCACTGCTCGGGTACACGGCCCGGGACTCCGGCGAGAAGATATTCAACTACCGCCGGGAATCGCTCATCACGGTCGACGGGAAGCGGGCCGACGCCGCGCTCGGCCAGTTCGACCGATCCGGCGGGGAATCCCTCTTTACCGCGGTCATCGAAGGCAAGGGCCCGCGTGACCCGCTCGACCGTCCGTTCGCCGGGCGCAAGCGGTCCGCAGTCGAGCAAGCCCTGCAATACGCCGTCAACCTTCAGATTGATTGGTTCATCGTCACGAACTTTCAGGAACTCCGGCTCTATCACAAGGGCCACGACCTTCAGACGTACGAACGGTTTGAACTCGCCCGCCTGGCCCTCGACGACGACGAACTGAAGCGGTTCGTATTCCTGCTCGGGGCCGACCGGATGCTCGCCCCGGCGGGGAATCACCTCGACGCGCTGCTCGCCGAATCCGCGAAGATCGGGCGGGAACTGACAAACGACTACTACCGCGAATACGCCGAACTGCGCCGCAACGCCTTCGACAAGCTGCGCGACGCCAACCCGAAGATACCGCCCGCCGACCTGCTCGCCGCGGCGCAGAAAATCCTCGACCGGGTTCTCTTCATCGCGTTCGCCGAAGACCGCGGCCTATTGCCGGCGCAGTCGATCCACCGGGCCTTTCGCCACGCCGACGAATACAACCCCCGGCCGGTCTGGGATAACTTCCGGGCCCTGTTCAAGTGGGTCAACGAAGGGAACGCGAAGCAGAGTATCGAGCGGTACAACGGCGGGCTGTTCGCCCCCGACCCGCTGCTCGAATCGCTCACGGTGCCGGACGTGGTCTGCCGGGGGTTCGACCGACTGGCCGCCTACGAATACGGCTCGCCGACCGACAAGACCGACGCGCAGTTCGTCGATGTGGAAATCCTCGGGCATATCTTCGAGCAATCCATCGCCGACCTCGAAGAGTTGCAACGGCAGATTACCGCCGACCCGGACGCCCCGCCGACGAAGACCGGACCGACGAAGCGAAAGAAAGAGGGCGCGTTCTATACCCCGGCCTTCGTGACCCGGTACATCGTGCAGGCAACGCTCGGGCCCGTCCTGGCTGATCGCTTCGAGCGATACCGCAAGGACGCCCGCGGGGCCGCCCCGGCGGCTCTGCGGGCACTCCTCGACGACCCGCGGACCATCGACACGACCGGGCTGAAGGCGAAAGAAAAGGCCACGCTGGCAAAGTTCTGGAACGGGTGGCACGACGAACTTCGGACCGTCCGCATAGTCGACCCGGCTTGCGGCTCGGGCGCGTTCCTGATCGAAGCATTCGAGCAACTCTTCGCCGAATACCGGCGGACGGTCGACCGGGCTCGGGAAGTGGGCGGGCCCGACCTGTTCGACCTCGACCGGGAGATTCTGGAATCGAACCTCTTCGGGATGGACCTGAATTCCGAAGCCGTGGAAATCTGTCGGCTTAGCTTGTGGATCAAGACAGCGCGGAAGGGGAAGGTGCTGACGACCCTCGACGCCAACATCGTGCAGGGGAACAGCATCGTCGGGCACCCGTCGCCAATGGCCGCATGGCAGGCCCGTTTCCCGGGCCCGTTTGCCGACGGCGGGTTCGACGTGGTCATCGGCAACCCGCCCTATGTCCGGCAGGAGTGGATAGCGAAAGACAAGCCGTATCTTCAGGAGCATTACCGCGCCTATGACGGGGTCGCGGACCTGTACGTCTACTTCTACGAATTGGGGATGAACGTCCTGAAGCCCGGTGGCCGGCTCGGGTTCATTTCGAGTAACTCATTCCTCCGCGCTGCATTTGCCGTGCCCTTACGCCAGTTACTCAAACGGGCTGCATCCTTGGAGAAACTAATCGACCTGGGGGATACACAAGTATTTGAAGACGCAAAAGATGTCTATCCCGCCATAGTAGTCGCGGCTAAGCAGGCTTCCCGTCCCAAGACGGAATTCGTTACCGTTCGCGTTCGACGAGGTGAACGGGTCGATCTAATCGAGAAATTGATCGAAGAGAATTCGCAAACCATTGCCGTTCAATCCTTGGATGATTCAGGGTGGGTGCTTGACGATCCGAAGCTCAGCCTGCTTCGAAAGAAGCTACTTTCCATTGGCCAACCGCTTAGTGAGGCTGCGGGCGGCCCGCTATTTCGCGGGCTCATTACCGGCCTGAATGAAGGGTTCGTTGTTGACGCTGAAAGTCGGAAACAGATTACTCGCGACGGAAAGTCTCATGAGATACTGAGGCCGTTCGTTGCGGGGACGAATGTACGCCGTTGGATCGTGCAAGACCCCGGAGAATGGGTAATCGCGATTCCTTCCGGAGTAACACGTCGGTTGGCCAAGACGGACGACCCTACAATATGCTGGGATTGGCTGAATCGGACTTATCCGGGAGTTGCAGCACACTTGGCACCGTTCGAAGACAAAGCCCGCAGCCGACTGGATCAAGGCGAGTTTTGGTGGGAACTCCGGTCGTGCGACTATTACGATGCATTCGATAAACCAAAGATTATTTACCCCGATATCGCCAAGGATAACCGATTCGCATTCGACAAAACTTGCGCGTACGCCCGAAACACTGCGTACTTCTTTCCATCGGAAGATTTGTGGCTTTTGGCCGTCCTGAATAGCCCGACAACGTGGTTTGTCTTGTCTGGGATTTCAACCGCATTTGGGGAACGACGCGGGGAGTTCCGATATCGCTTATTCACTCAGTATGTCGAACGACTTCCCATTCCGACCCCAAGGGCGAAAACGCGAGATGAAGCACGGAAGGCGGTTTTGAGAATCCTGACCTTGGCCGCGGATTGCAATTCAGGGCAAGCCAATACTCTCGACTGGCTCCGGCACGAATTCGAAGTCGAGAAGCCGACGCAACGACTGGCGGACGTGGTGGCCCTTGACGCCGACGGGTTCATCGGTGAAGTTCGCAAGGTGCGCGGGAAACAGAAACCGCTCACGGTGGCCGGGATCAAACGGCTGAAGGACGAACACGCCAAGACAGTCGAACCGTTGCGGACCGCGGCGGCCGAAGCGGCGGCCCTGGAACGTCGCGTCGCCGACCTCGTGAACGAAGCCTACGGGCTGACCCCCGACGAAGTCGCCCTCATGTGGAAGACCGCCCCGCCCCGAATGCCGGTCGGCCCGCCGACGGGGGGATAGGGGGTCACACCCTCAGGACAGCCGACCGCAAGACCCTTCTCGCTCCGGGACGCATTTCATGGCGAGTTTTGAAAGGTAAGACGACGGGACCGGATTTGACCGCGGACCTGCTTTTCGACGTTCGTTTCGGGTATGATCCTTTCGATCTGGGTCGGGTTCCTCTGGCCAGAGGCTCCCTTGCGATTCGTCGGCCGCGCCGTGGCACCTACGGCCGGCCGGCGCGTCGACCCGGCTGATAGGTGCCCTCGAATGACCACGTCTGCGCACGTTTCGACCTCCCTGCACCCGGGCAAATCTGGGAACTCTAACTGCACTCCGGTCCGCGCCGGTTACCTCGCGGACGAATTGGACAGATTGGCCGAAATGATCTACGCCCACGCGAACCGGGCCGGATCGGTGAAGCTGTTACGGGCGAACTGCATTCCACGGGTGGCCCGGGCCGCGGCTCTGTTCATCGCGGCGGGGAAGGCCGGCGAGTTGCCCTTTGCCAATGACGTGGTGCGACTGGCTGACAGTGTCAGGGGCTTAGGTGCCGATGTCGACCCGCTCGCCGCCGAAGAAATCCCGTTGCAGGGGTATTGGCGGTTCATAGTCATGGATTGGCTTGCGAACAAACGGCCGGACCTACTTTCCCGACACTGGCTATCGCTCGACCTCCCCGCGGAAACCGACGAATCGCGGCGGCTCTTTTCGGAAGCCCGATGGAAAACAGTGATCGAGGCGGGCCGGGTCATTATGTCCAGAGTCCGCGAAGACGTATCCAAGGCGGACGCTGCCCGAGTATCGCATCCGGACCGCGGCACGGTGGGCCAGTATTCGACCGAAGAGAAACTCGACCACGACCGCGCACGGGCGGAAGGTTGGGCCGACAGTCTTCGAGGTATGGCGACGATGATTCGCGACAATGACCCGACTCAATCGGTTTCCGAGTCTGCGCCGGTGGTCAGTGAAGGCATCGACCCCTTTGCCGCACTGATCCAATTCGTCGAACAAGTAATCCACGCCGAACAGATTCGGCTCGGGGGTAACCGGAACCGCCGCGAAGAACTCACAGCTTATGCGGACCGGGTCCGGAGTGAGCAGACGAAGTTACATGCAATCGTGTCGGCCGCCTTGAAGGCAGGGCACGATACCGGCACCGATCAAGACAGTGTCGCCCGGCATATAGCGGTCATGGAACAGATAGCCCGTGATGCGATGCTCTGGCAACGCGACGCCGCACCGCCGAACCCGGACGCCGACCCCGATGAACCCGACCCGGCTTCGCCTTACCTTTGCGAAGTCTATTCGCGGTACGTCGCGGCTTGCCTGCCCCTCGTGAGACTGTCGGAGTCGTTTTGTGCTTGGCGACGGGCGATTGAAATGCAACTCAAGGCCGCCATTCCGCAGTCGACCGGACCGGGGGAGAAAGGGCCAAAGACGCTTGGCGAATTGATTGCATGGATACAGCGGTGCGACCGCGCGGCGCGACTTCAGGACCAAAGGGCGATGGACCTGGCCCGGCAGAAAGACCCGGCGGCCCTGCACGCGCAAGTTCAGGCGGGGTGCCTTCGATTCCGGCCCGACCCGGAATGGATGCCGGGTATCGACCGACTCGAAGCCTACGCGAATGCGAATTGGGGAAAGTCGATTGACGAATCAACGGCCCTGCAAATCAGGGGCATCGTATGCCAGCAACTCAACATGACGCTTGACGCCGTTGATGCGATGACGCTGAACGAGGTGGCCGACGGCCTTAGCTTCCCGAAGGGACCTAGTTTGAAAAAACAACCGGTAGGCTTGAATCGGCGGGGGAAGGCCAGTGGCAGTGGCAAAAAGCGAATCGCTCGCGCAGAAGCGGAGGTATTGGTTCGGGAATGGATGGAGAAACACGCCAAAGAGGCCCCGGGTTCCATTACCGTCAAACGAATCAATTCGGATACGAAGGTTTCGGTGGGTCAAATCTCCAAATTGCCGATATGGAAGGCCTTCGACGCTGAACGAAGCAGACAAAAGCACTCCGGACCTCGAACCGTTCCGCTGTTACCGACAATGCTGGCTATTGTCGAGGATGAATCGTTGATAGAAGACGATGCCGACCTCGCGGACTTGATCGAGGAACAGGAAAAAGACCGACGCCGAGACAGCCGGAGTCCACGTTCACGACGTTCATGAACGTGTTCACGAAAAAGTTCCCGAGTTTTTCAGTCGTTCACAACTCCTAGTCGTGAACGCCGCGGTTATCAGAGGGCGCGATTGGGCCGCCCCGAAAACTGCGGAGTCGAAACGTGGCCGCCAACAAACGAGTTTTCAAGGGACGGGCAGACAGCCTAACCGATAGCGACGAAGGTCTTCGGGATAGCCCGTCGTTTCTTCTCGCATCACTTTTCGCCGCTCACAAGGCGGGCGATGCAACTCTGAAACGCCATTTCCTATCGACGCTGGGACGATTGGGAATCGTTGTCCGGTTCGCATCAAGTCTTAAGGACCGGAACCTCTTCGCGCAAAAGGGGGTGCGCCATGGTGATTGAAACCATGACCGCGCCGACCGCGGACCAACCACGCCGCCGGCCCATGCTGGTGAAACGTCGCGGGGCCGCGAACGTCACGGGCTTCAGCCTCCCGACATGGGATCGAATGTCGGCCGCCGGGCTGAATCCGGCCGGCTTCAAGGTTGGCGGGGCCCGGGTTTACCGCGTCGAAGAACTCGAAGCCTGGGTACGGGCGGAATGCCCGCCACGTGACGTATGGGCGGCCCGGTGGGCCGCAATCGAAAAGAACGCAAGCTACTAAACGCCGATGGCCGGGGCTCTCATCCCCGACCATCGACTAACCCCAATGTGTGAGGTACGTGCAATGAGTATTGTATCGTTCAGTCCCATGCCGCGCCAAGTGCGCGACATTCTCCGAAAGGCCCGCCGGCGGTATCGGGAACTCCCCGTCACCCATCGACCGGCTCTCGACAATCCGACTACTGCTCTCGTGCTGTTCCTGCGCCGTGAATTGACCGCGCTTGCCCTCTCCGGGTACTGGCCGCTTCCGGTTCACGTGCAGCGGCGGTTCCTAGGCAAGCCGATGCTTGGCCGGGTCATCCGTGGAATCAAGGTCGACCTCAACGCGATTGCGGACCTTGTTACGGACCTCGAAAAACGGGGGGCCCGATAATGGGAACCAAACCCACCGTCATCGATAGGGCCCGCTCGCGAAAGGCGCAAGGACATTCCGGGAATCGCAACGGCCCGCCGGTCGACACCGTGACGGCCCTCGGAGACTGGCCCGACCCGACGCCCCTCGGGGCGGAAATCCAAGCCCCGGCTTTTCCCCGAGAGATTCTGCCCGGCCCACTGGCCAAGCTGGCCGATGAAATTGCCTATTCGATGAATGCCCCGGTCGACTTCCCGGCCGTGACGATGCTCGCGCTGGCCAGCGGCGCGATTGCAAACTCCCGGGCCATTTCTCCGAAGCGGTCCTATCAGGAGTCGCCCCTCGTGTTCGCCGGGCTGATCGGCCGGCCCGGGGTGGTGAAGTCGCCGGTGCTCGGGATTCTCCGGAATGCGTTCGACCGTCGGCAAACGGAACTCTTGCGCGATTGGAAAGACGAACTCGAAGTCTGGGAAGGCCGGGACCCGAAGGAACGCGGGCCACGGCCGACTGCCCAGCGGGTCCTCGTAAGCGATACCACGACGGAAACGCTCGGGCTCCTCATCTCCGAGAACCCGCGCGGCCTGATTCAGGTACGCGACGAACTCATGGAACTGGTGGCCGGCCTGAATCAATACAAGGGGGGTAAGGGTGCCGACCGGCAGTTCTACCTCAAAATCTGGAGTTGCGACCCGCTCCTGATCGACCGCAAGAGCGACCGGTCGGCCGGGGGAGGCCCGCTCTACTCGCCGCGCAGTTTCTGTTCCATCGTCGGGGGTTTGCAGCCGGACGTACTGACACAGTTCCGGCAAATGCGCATCAATGACGGTTTCCTCGACCGGTGGCTCTGGTGCTATCCCGAAGAACTGCCGGCCGCCGGGGCGAACGTCCTCGAAGTGTCGGACGCCTTACGGGGGCAATGGGCCGGGGTCATCGACCGACTGCTCGCCCTGCCGATGGAACAGCGCGACGATGGTACGACCCGGCCGCATTACATCCTGCTTACGACCGAAGCCCGGGAGTATTGGCTCGAAGCCGACCGGGAGATTGCGACCGCGCTGAACGTGGAAGAGTTTCCCGAATGTCTGCGGGGGGCCTGGATCAAACTCCGGACCTACCTGCTCCGGCTCGCCCTCATTCTCCATTGCCTTCGGAACGCGCTCGGCGAGTCGGTGGGGGAATACATCGACGGGGAATCGATCCGGCGGGCCTTCCTGCTTGTCGAATACTTCCAAGGCCACGCCCGCAAGGTGTACGCCGCGATAGACGCCGACCAGACCGTCCGGGCGGCCCGCAAACTGCTCCGGTGGCTTCCCGGGTGCGAAGGTGGCCGGTTCACGGCGCGTGAAGCCTACCGGCAATTGCGGGGCTCCCTGGACAAGCCCGCAGACATCGAACCCATTCTCGCCCTGCTCTCCGAGCATGACTACATCCGGGCGGTGCCGCAACCCGAGCCGAAGGGTCCGGGTCGGAAGCCGAGCCCGGTTTACGAAGTCAACCCGCGGCAATGACGGGGCGGACAGAATGGACGGAATGGACGCAATCCGGCTTCGGGCTTGATTCTGTCCATTCTGTCCAATGTGTCCACCGGGCCAGAAGTCCGCGAAACATTCGCCCCAACCTCAACAAATGACAACATCCGACTGAGAGCGGACGATAGCGCCCGACGGGCTCCTGATGCCATTGCGCGCACGTTTGCGAACGGGTAAGATACCTATTCACCTTGAGAACCGAATCATGGCTACACTCATCCGACGGAAGCACTGGACGGTCGACCCGACGACGGGCGAACGTATCCTCAAGGTCTCGAAGAACTGGTACGGCCAATACCGCGACGCCGACGGCAAGGTCCGGCGCGTTCCGCTCTGCACGAACAAGACCGCATCGACGAAGATGCTTGGCGATATCGTCGGGCGCGTCGCCGATGAAAAGGCCGGGCTTGTGAACTGCTTCGAGGTTCACCGCCGGCGGCCCCTCGCCGACCACGTGGCGGACTTCTCGACATTCCTTGAGAACCGCGGCGCGACCGCGAAACAGGTTCACCTCAAGGTCGGACGTATCCGGAAGGTGCTTCAGGCCGGCGACATAGCCACCATCGGGGAACTCACGGTCAGCAAGGTACAACACGCCGTCGCCAAGCTGGCGGCCCGCAAGGCGGCCCCTGCCCTCGATGAAGGCCGGGAAAACTTTACGCGGGCCGAAGTCGCAAAGCTGCTCCGGGTCAAACTGGAATCGGTCGCGCCGCTCATTAAACGTGCCGGGCTCCCCGCCAACGGTGCCGGGCCGGCGCGGACCTTCCCGCGGTCGACGGTGCTGGCCCTGATCGAACGCAATGGCCAGAGTAGAGGGGAACAGACGCTCGCCTATTACGTCCGCGAGATCAAGTCGTTCTCCAAGTGGATGATGACCGACCGGCGGACGGGCGATAACCCGCTGATCGGCTTGCACCCTCCCCGCGTGAATGAACGACGGCGCGACCGGCGGCCCCTGTCCCTCGAAGAATTCAGCCGACTGATCGACGTGGCCCGGGCCAGCGGTCGCGAATTCCGGGGTATGTCGGGCCCGGTCCGGGCCATGCTTTATGAACTCGCCGCCGGGACCGGGTTCCGGGCTTCCGAGTTGGCCAGTCTGACGCCCCGCGACTTCGACCTGGACGCACTCACGGTCACGCTGACCGGCCGCAACGCGAAGAACGGCCGGACGGTGACGCAACCCTTCCCGGCCGCTCTGGCTGACCGAATCAGCGCATACCTCGACGCCCTGCCCCTCGACCTTCCCGTGTGGGGCGGCTCGTGGCCCGCACGTGCGGCGGAAATGCTCCGGGGCGACTTGGCGGCCGCGGGTATCCCGGCAACGCTGGCGGGCCCCGATGGGCCGCTTCATCGCGACTTTCACGCGCTCCGTCACCTATTCACGTGGATGCTCGACCGGGCCGGGGCGACGCTGAAAGAAGCCATGACACTGGCCCGGCATTCTGACCCGAAGCTGACAACGGCCGTCTATGGTAAAGCCCGCATCCACGACCTCGGGCGGGTCATCGACCGACTGCCGGCATTCGAGGGTAAATCACCTACCTCGGAGAGTCTTCGAGCGACGGGAACAGACGGGGCCGGTCGACGTGGCGATATGTCGCAACCTATGCAAATCACGGCTCCGGAATTGACCCTAGAATTGACCCTCGGGAGTGATTCTGAACGACATTGTTCGATAGCGAACGGTGAAAACGACGCCCGGCCGACCCTGTCAATGACTCGGCCTCAAGTGTCGACACCGTCTACACTTGAGGCCGATAGAGAGCGTCTGAATACGTCAGACAAGATTACCGGTGGCAGGGATCGAACCTGCGACACGCGGCTTATGAAGCCGCTGCTCTAACCGCTGAGCTACACCGGCGTGTCGGGGAATTATAAGACTCCGGGCCGTCGGTGGCAAAGAGGTTGCCGGGCGGCCGTTGGTTCGCCGACCGGTCGGCCGTATGATGCCAGCGGTGCCGTTTTTTCCGAGGGTTCACCTGCGATGCGACGCATTCTGATCTGCACGGCCGCGGCCGCCTTGGCGGCTTCCTCCCTGTTCGCCCGGCCCGCCGACAAAGGCCCGTGGAAGCCCATACTCGGCGATGCCGAGTACAAACTCCTCGCTGCCGCAGAAACGAAAGTCCTGAAAGACACCCTGGACAAAGGGATCGACGAGAAGAAAGCCGCGCTCAAGGCCCGGAATTCGGCGATGATGCTGGCGGCCTACGCCCAGGCGATGATGGCCGGCGGCAAGGACGCGGCCGCGATGGCCGGCGCCCGCGATGCCGCCCTCGCCTGTGCCAAGGAGATTGCCGACGGCAAAGCCGACACGGCCAAGAAGCTGGCCGGGGCGGCCGGGAAGCCGGGCGACACCAAGCTCATCGACCTGTCCAAGGGCTATGAACTCGGCGACATGATGACCCAGTTCAAGCCGGAAAAAGGCGGTGGCCGGGATCTGGAAAAGAAACTCAAGACGTACATGCAGAAGCGGGCCGCGCTGACGACCGATGAGCTGAAGGATGCGGTCGTCTCGGCGTATATGACGGCGATCATCGCCCACTACACCGAGGCAATGGCCCCGGCCGCCGACTCGGGCGCGAAAAAGAAGGCCGACTGGCTGAAGTGGACCGCCGACATGGAGGAATCAGCCATTGCCGCTGCCAAGGCGGCCGGTGCGGCCAAGCCCGACGACAAGGCCGTGAAGGCGGCGTTCAAGAAACTCGACGAATCGTGCGCCAAGTGCCACGCGGTGTTCCGCGACTGATCACTCGTCGGAATGGTAGCCGTTCTTTTCGGCGCGGTGGCGGGAGAGTTGCCGGGCGATCATCGCCCGGCGATCGTCGTGCAGCCTCGACAGGCTGCGGGCCCAATACCGGCGTACGATCAGCATGTCCCACGCGATGACGACGAGCGCGACAAACAGCAGCGTCGCGATCGCGATCCAGCACCAGGCGTAGGCCCGGGTCGCGGCCATTTCCGCGTCGGTGGGCTTGTGGTCCGGGGCGATTCGGGCAATGTCGCCGGCGACATTGGTCGCATAGGGGACGATGACCAGCAGCCCGCACGTCGCCAGGAGAATACTGACGACGATCCTCCGGTGAGCGGAAGTCCGGAGCATGACGGCTTCGTCGGTGGCGGCCGACTTCAGCCCGGTTCGAATCTGCCGGTAGCCGAACACAACGGCCACACTGAGGATGGCGAGGCCGAGTGCCCACGCCGCATAGAGTTCGGCGGCCGGCATCATTTGACCCTGCCGAGCCAGGTGACTACGACCCGCGAGACGCGAGCCATCGTTTCGCCCGAGACGTTTTCGGGCGTGTCGCTGAGCCGGTGCCAGTGTGGGTAGTCGAGATCGATGATGTCGGTGGTGGGAATCCCGACTCGGTTCAGGGCGAGGTGATCGTCGAGCACCTCCACGCCGAGCCGGGCCTCGAACATGGGTTCGTTCAACTCCTTGGCCGTGGCCCAGATCTCCTGCGTGACCGACCCGGCGAGGAACAGCGAGTTCTTTTCGTAGGCGAACTTGGGGTTGGCCCCGGCGAACAGATCGAAGAGGACGCCGGCGACGTACCGGTGCTTCGGCCGGTTCTTCTGATACTGCTCCGCGAAATGCTCGGACCCGAAGAAGTACTTATCCGCGCCCGGACGGGGGTCGAAGATGTACTCTTCGCCATCGAAGAAGACGAGGTCGACGCCGACGTTGAGCTTCATGTCTTTAAGGTGGTGACCGAGTTCCATGAACAGCGCGACACCCGAAGTGCCGTCGTTCGCGCTGACGAACGGCTCGGTCCACTTCCGGCGATCGGGTTCCTGATCGGCGATCGGTCGGGTGTCGTAGTGGGTACACAGGATGACCCGGCGTTCGGCCTGCGGCTGAAACGACACGATGATGTTGGCCATCTTCACGGGTGCCTGCCGACTCCGCTGGCGGGCCTCGAATTTCTGCCAGGTCACCGTCGCGCCCAGCTTTTTGAAGTGCTCTTCGATCAACTCCTGCTGCTTGCCCATCCCGGCCGACCCGCTGACCCGGGGGCCGAGGGCACAGAGTTGCTTCAGGTAGCCCATCGCGCGAACCGTGTCGATCGAGATTGCATTCACGCGGCCGCTCCCGAACGCCTCGGCGGCCGGCTTTCCCGGCTGGGCATCGCATCGGGTCCACCCGACGAAGCCCGCGACTGCCGCCAGAACAACTGCGATCGCGGCCCTGCCGCCGAGGTGATGCGTCATGCGATTCCCCGCTTCAGATCAGACTGTCCGCCCTCATCATACCGACCTACGCTGTGCGGAGGAGGTCCTGCCGATGTTGAAGCTGCGAGTCTGGTTTCTTGCCGTCGTTGCGCTGGCGGTCACCGTGAATCGATCGCCCGCGCACCCCGATACGCCGCCGAAGGTGTCCGCCGACTTCGTTCTCGTCAACGGAAAGGTCTGGACGGGCGACCGCGATCGGCCCGAAGTCGAGGCCATCGCCAGCTTCCAGGGCAGGATTCTCGCGGTCGGATCCACGAACGATATCCGCACGCTGATCGGGCCGAAGACCGTCGTCCTCGATGTCGCGGGCCGGCGGGTGGTCCCCGGGTTTCATGACAGCCACGTCCACATGCTCGGCTCGGGCTTACGGCTCAGCCAGGTAGCGTTGAAAGACGCCCCGGACGCGAAGACCTTCGGCGAGCGGATCGCGAAGTTCCATACGGACCTGTCGCGGGACCGCTGGCTGCTCGGCGGCGAGTGGGACCACGATCGGACATTTGGCGGGCGGCTGCCGACGATTGCGGACATCGATCCGTACTGCCCGGGCCGCCCGGCACTGATCCGGCGATACGACGGCCACATGGCCCTCGCCAACTCGGCCGCTTTGAAGATCGCCGGCATCACCGCGGCCACGCCCGACCCTCCGGGCGGAGTGATCTACCGGGATCCGAAGACCAAGGAGCCGACCGGCCTTCTCCGCGACAACGCGATGGACCTGGTCGAAAAGCACATCCCGGCTTCGAGTCCCGACGAGATCGTTGAAGCGGTCCGCGCCGCCCTGGCGGAGGTCCGGGCGGCGGGCGTGACCAGCGTCTGCGACATGGACGGCAGCGACGGGCCGACCCGCCGGCAGTTGTTCCGTGTCTATCAGAATATGGCCCGTGCCGGCCAACTCACCACCCGTGTCGAGTTGCGCTGGCCGCTGGCGGCGTGGGAGGAATTGTCCCGCCTGGCCGTCGAAGCCGATTTCGGCAACGACTTCCTCCGCATCGGTGGATTGAAGGGCTTTGTCGACGGGTCGTTGGGATCCAGCACGGCGAAGATGTTTGAGCCGTTTGTCAACGAGCCGGACAGCACGGGTGTCTACGTGACCCCGCGGGCACAGCTTCTGGAATGGGTAACGCAGGCCGACCGCGTGGGCCTGAGCGTGTGTGTCCATGCGATTGGTGACAAAGCGAACTCCGAGATGCTGGACATCTACGAGGCCGTCACGCGGGTCAACGGCCCGCGCGACCGCCGGTTCCGGATCGAGCACGCCCAGCATCTGCGCCCGGCCGACTACCCGCGCTTCGCCGCGGTCGGAGTCGTAGCATCGATGCAGCCGTTCCACGTCGCCGACGACGGGCGGTGGGCCGAGGGGCGGATCGGCCCGGTCCGGTGCGAGTCGTCGTACGCCTTCCGATCGCTCCTCGACTCCGGGGCCAAGCTGGCGTTCGGGTCCGACTGGTCGGTCGCGCCGATCAGTCCGCTGCTCGGCATCGATGCCGCGGTCAATCGGCGGACACTCGATGCCAAGTACCCCGGCGGCTGGGTGCCTCGACAGAAGATTACCGTGGAGGAAGCGTTGACCGCTTACACCAACGGGTCGGCCTACGCCTCGCATCAGGACAAGGAGCGGGGAAGCCTGACCGTGGGGAAATTTGCCGATTTCGTCGTTCTGAGCCGGGATATCCTGGCCCCCGGCGAGGCCGACCGGATTGGCACGACGGAGGTGGTGACGACCGTTGTTGGCGGCCGGGTGGTTCACAACGCCCGAAATCCTGCGGAAAAGGTGAATTCCCGATGACAGCGGTACCCTCGTGCCGCGGGCGGGGTTAAACTGATTGTAGTTTCGGGGTGATAGTATGCGCATGTTCCGCATCGCGGTCGCAAGTCTCATGCTCGCTGGCGGTTCGGCCATGGCCCAGCCTCCGGGCGGGTTCGGCGGGCCCGGTGGTGGCGGTCGCGGCGGCATGATGATGGGCGGCAACCCCGAAGAAATGTTCAACATGCTCTCCAAGGGGAAGGATGTCATCCGCCGGGATGACGTCGATCCCATGTTTCAGCGGATGTTTGACCGATTCGCCGAGCGGATGAACATCACCAACGGTCAGATCACCCGCGAGCAGTTCCGTCAGGCCTCCGAACAGATGCAGCAGCGCATGCGCGAAGGCGGCATGGGCGGCGGCCCGGGCGGTGGCGGTGGCGACATGCAGGACCGCTTCGTCGAAGGCCGATTCCGCCAGATGGACCGCAACGGCGACGGGCTCCTGTCGGCCGACGAAATGTCCGACACGCTTAAAGCGGAGCGGGACAAGTGGGACAAGAACAAGGACGGGTTCATCGACCTCAACGAATTCAAAGAGTACGTGAAGGAGCGGTTTGGCGGCGGCGGCGGCAACCGGCCCGCGGACGCATCCCCGGCCGCACCGAACGCCCCGACGCCTCCGCCGGCCGAGACCCCAAGCGGTATTCCTCTGCCGACACCGGAACTGCCTCCGGACGTGAATCGCCCCGTGGTCTATCGGTACGGCTACCTACCCAAGGAACTTCCGTCCTGGTTTACGGAGATGGACATCGATAAAGACGGCCAGGTGTCGTTAAGTGAATGGGCCAAGGGGGCCAAGAACCTGCCTGAGTTCCGCGACGTGGCGGCCGAGGAGAAGTTTGCGGCGATGATCGGCAAATACCGCGGAATGGACGCCAACGACGACGGCTTTCTGACTGCCGAAGAGTACCTGCGGTACACGAAGGAAACGACACTGGGCGGTCCGCAAGTCGCCATGAACCGGCCGGCCCCGAGCTATTCGTTCAATCGCGACGGCGGCTCAGGTAACGATCGCGGCAACCGCGGACCGCGTGGCGGTGGAGGCGGTGACAACCCGCGCGGCAGTTTCGGGCCGCGCGGCGGCGGCGGCAGCAACGGCGGTAACAGCGGTGGTGGCCCTGTCGAAAACATGCGTGGCCCGCGCGGCGGTGGCCCCCGCAACGACGGCAGCGGTCCCCAAGCCGGTGGCGGTGGTGATCGTCGTCGCGGGTTCGAGAAGGGCAAGGGCGGCGAAGGCAAAGGCGGTAGCCGGGGTTGAGCCCGGCGGTCGGCCTCACTTCTTGATGTACTTTTCCGGGTTCGATTCGAACGCGTCCTTGCACCCCGTGCAACACACGTAATACGTCTGCCCCTTGTAGCTGACCGTGATGGTGCCCAACCCGCCGGTCACGATGCACTCCGGGCCTTTGTTTCCGCTTCCCTGCTTCGCGCCCAGAGCCTCGCCTTCCTTCCCGGCCTGAACCTGCCAGACTTTGGTGTAGACCGTTCGGCCCTTCGGCTTGACCGCGTACCGATAAACGAATCGGACCCCTTCGGCAGCCGTGTTCATCACTACCTGCTGCGTTTCGCCCGAACCAGGGTCGGTCCGCTCGAAGGTGAAATAGCCCTTGTCATCCCTTCGGCCGGTGAAAGTCGTCTTCTGATCCTTGAGGTCAGAAAGGGTCAACTCGTAATCGGAAGTCGCCGGGCGATACCGGACCTCGCCCCATTTAATGTGCTTGCCGTCTTTGACGTTGAAAGTCAGCCACGAGTCATCGCCCTGAAATTTCCACGACCAGCGGATCGATTCCTTCCAGACGGGATCGCGGGGATCGACCTTGGGTTTGTCCGGCCCACCGTTTCCCTTCCACTCACCGATGAAATCGTTGAACTTCTGGAGCGCCTCCAGCCGGGCGTCGTCTGCGGGGGCCGTGCCCGCCCAGGAACACACAATAATCGTGGTTGCCAGCAGATACCGCATGTCCGCCTCCCGTCGTCAGGAAAGATCGAGGAGCAGGATCGTCCCGTCCCCCATACCGACCGCCAGCCGTTTCCCGTCGGCCGTGAAGCACACCGCGCCGAATTTGCCCGGCAGCTTCCACTTTCGGATGGCGGTGCCCTTGAGATCGAACACCGCGATGTCACCGGCCCGACCAAAGACGGCGACGCGCCCTGAATCCACGGCGATGCCGAGGAGCTTCGAAATCCCGGTCTTGATTGCTACGGCCGGTTCGCCCCCTGCCGCCGGCCAGACCTTGAGGTCGCCATTCTCGTCGGCCGTCACGATCTGCGAGTTGTCGGGAACGATACCCACATCAGCGATCGGCCCCGCTGCCGCCTGCCGATCTGATCCGACGCGTTTCTTCTCGGCCAGCGACCAGACCCGCAGCTTGCCGTCCTGCCCTCCGATGGCGGCTAGTCGACTGTCCGCGCTCAGGGCGAGGCACGCAGACGCCCGACCCTTTTCCGAGAACAACTCTTCGGTCGCGCCGCCTTCGAGGGGGTAGCGAACGACTGTCGTCGTGACATCGTCGTCGCCGCCTTCGCGCAGGTGCCAAGCGATCGCCGACTTGCCGTCCGGGCTGACGGTCAGCATTGGTATGCGGTCCGCGGATTCAAATGTCCGCGTTTCCTTACCGGTCTCGACGTTCCAGACGCGAAGCCGCCGGTCGATCGACGAAGTTACCAGCGTATTGCCATCGGCCGAGAGACCGACGGCGGACACGTCTGCGGGCAGCGCAGAAAACAACCTGCGGGGGCGACCGCTGGCCAGGTCCCAGACAATGGCAGTACGGTCAGCCGCGCCGGAGCCGAGAGCATTAGGCACCGCGACGAGGGCGGAGACACTTCGGCCGTGACCGACCGGCCCGCTTTCCGACTGACCCGAAGCCAGCGGCCAGAAATAGACTCTGCCGGCCGCGTCTGCCGCGGTCAGGAGGTCCGTGCCGGCAAACGCAATCGTGGTGACCCAATCTGCGTGCCCGGAGAACGAGGCCGCCTCGGATCGACTTGCCAGATCCCAGACTTTGACGGTCTTGTCTGCTCCGCCTGTCGCCAGCAGCCTACCATCACGACTCATGGTCAGAGCGCTGATCGGCCCCGCATGGCCGGCCAGTCGAAAGGCCGGGTCCGCACCCATGGCGACGGGCGTCTTCCAGGCTTTTACGAGCCGATCGCCCCCGGCCGAGAAGAGCCGGGTCCCGTCGATTGAGAATATCAGGCCGCTGCAACCGCCCGTATCATGGGCCCGCCAACTGGAGACTTCCTTCTTACCGGCCACATCCCAGAGTTTGACGACGCCGTCCGCGCTGCCGGTCGCCAGCCATTGCCCGTCGGGCCGCCAGGCGATGGCCATGACGGCCGCCTGATGCACGGGTCCCGGCGTCAACTCCTTGCCGGCGCGGTCGAACACCGCCACCCGGCGATCCGTGCCGCCGACAGCGATGCTCTGCCCGTCCGGCGACGGGGCGAGAGCGAGCGGCGTCGCCGCAACGGCATTCCAACTCGCGGATGGCGCGTCGCCGGCGGGCCAAAGCCGGACGATTCGATCGCCCGACGCGCTGACCAGATGGCCATCGGCCAACCAACTCAACGCTGTCACCGGTCCCTGAATGCCCTTCTTCGACGCGAGTTCTTTGCCAGTCGCCACCTCCCACAGTCGAAGGGCTTTGTCGGCCCCGCCCGTCGCGACCTGCCGGCCATCGGGCGCGACAGCCATTGCAAACACGGGACCGACATGCCCCGTCATGACGGCAAGCGGTTTGACCGGGTCGAGGTCCCAAAGCCGGACGATCTGATCCTGCCCCACCGAAGCGATCATCGCTCCGCCGGGGGAAAACGCAATGGCCTCGACGGCCTCCTGATGGCCGATGAGCGTGCGGGCCACCTGCCCCGTCGAAACGTCCCAGATGCGAATCGACAGGTCGCGCCCCGCGGTGGCGAGCCACTTACCGTCTGACGAAAAGGTGAGGCAATTCACCAGATCATTGTGGCCGCCGGCCCCTTCGAAGCTGCGGCGGATCGCGCCGGCCGCGTCGGCGGGGTCATTGGGATTCGGGAGGGCAATCAGCCGGGCGGCCCGCTCGCCACACACGGCCAACGACTTACCGTCCGGAGCAAACGCTACGCCGAGTGCGGCGCCGCCGGTCATCACTCGCAGGTCGACCAGTTTCTTCCGCGCCGTGATGTTCCAAACGACAAGGCCGCCCTCACCTGTCGTTACGGCGGCTAGTTCTCCGTCCGCGCTCCATGCCACGCATTCGACGGTTGCGCTCATCACTCCGAGGTTGAAAGCCTCCTGAGCCTTGTCCACGTCCCAGACTCGGACAACGCGGTCCTCGCCGCTGGAGAGCAGCCATTTTTTTGCCGGGTTGAAAGCGATCGAACGCGTCGGCCCGGCAGCACCCTTGAGCGTCGCAGCGAGTTTTCCTTCCCCGATATCCCAGATGAGAATGTCGCGGGCCGCGGCGAGCGCCACCCGACGGTCGGAGAGCACGGCGATGCTGCGGATCCACTCGGAATTGCCCGAAGTCTCGGCAACGAGTTGCCCGTTTCCGATTTCCCAGGCCCGACCGCGCCCGTCGCGCCCCGCCGTGATCACGCGACTTCCATCCGGCGTGAACGCCACTGCGGAGACCCAATCGCCGTGCCGCATGCGCGGACTGCCGAGGATCTGGCTGACATGCTCGGGAAGCCCCGGCAGCGGTGCCGGGAGGAGCCAACGTGCCGATCGGATAAGCCGGGCCGACTCCGCGGCGCGACCCGCGGCTTTCGCCTGCTCGGCTCGCCGATACTCGGCGTCGGCCGCCGCCAGCGGGAAAGCCGGCATCAGTTTCGCTGTGGCTTCCGCCTTCGCACGCTCGGCCCGGTATTGCTCCGCGGGGTCGACCGCAAACACCAGGCTGACGGCCGCCAGCAATCCGACTGCAACGAGCTTCATGCGCGGTTTCTCCCCCGAACTGTGTGAGTATAGCAATCCCCCCGCCGGCTGCCGTCCTTGCAATCGCCGGACGGGGACGGTACCGTAGCCTCCATGATGACTCTCCCACGAGCCCGCGGTTGCCTGCTCGGCCTCGCCGTCGGCGATGCCGTCGGCACCACCGTCGAGTTTCAGCCACGCGGTTCATTCACGCCCGTCACCGACATGACAGGCGGCGGACCGTTCCACCTCCCGGCCGGAGCTTGGACCGATGACACATCGATGGCGCTCTGTCTCGCCGACAGTTTGATCTCCTGCTCCGGATTCAATCCGGTCGACCAGATGCAGCGGTACTGCCGCTGGTACGAAACCGGCTACCTGAGCAGCATCGGCCGGTGTTTCGACATCGGTGGCACGACCCGGACCGCCCTGACGCAGTTCCGCCAGACCGGCGACCCATTCAGCGGGCCAACCGATGGACGGTCGGCGGGCAATGGCTGCATTATGCGGCTTGCACCGGTGCCCATCTACTTTCATGCGGATTGCGAAAACGCCGAGTTCTGGGCAGGCGAAAGCTCGCGGACGACCCATGGTGCGGCCGAGTGCATCGAGAGCAGCCGGCTCTTGGCCCGCATGCTCTGGGCCGCCATGGCCGGGCAGGACAAGGACGCCGTGCTGTTCGGCCACGACACGGCCGGATTCCAGTGCGACAACGTGCGGGCCATCGTCCGCGGCGAGTACCGGACCAAAGATCGCGACGCCATTCGCGGAACAGGATACGTCATCGACTGCCTCGAGGCGGCCGCGTGGTGCTTCTGGAAGTCGGACAATTACAAGGACGCCGTCCTGCTCGCCGTCAACCTCGGTGACGATGCCGACACGACCGGCGCGGTCTGCGGCCAACTCGCCGGTGCGTTCTGGGGCGAGGCCGGCATTCCGAAAAGCTGGCTCAGCAACCTCGTGCTGCGCGAAGAGATTGAAGCCCTGGCCAACGAGTTGATGACACCCAAGACTAGTCGTTGATGTCGGGCTTGAAGTCCAGCGCCCGGCCGCCGAGCCTCGCCGCGAACCGCGACTTCTGGGCCATCGACAGTTCTTTCGTGTACTTCTTGCGCACGGCCTCGATCCACCGGATCTTCCGGTCGCCGTAATCCGTCACCACGCGCACGAGCACCGGACCGGGGTGATTCAGGGCGGCCTGGATCGACTCGTCGAGCCCGCAGCCGGCATTGATTTCCTGGTACGCCAGACCAAAGCCCTGAGCCAGCGCGGCATAATCGAGCCGGGCGAGGATGGTCGCCGTCGTCTGGTGGTACGCGGGCTTCTGCAACTCCTGCATGTAACGGTACGACTGGTTGTCGAGTATGAAGAACTTCACCGGCAGCCCGGCCCGCGCGGCCGTGCTCGTCTCGATCGCGCTCATCAGGAAGCAGCCGTCGCCGGTCAACGTGACCACGCACCGGCCCGGTTGAGCCGCCTGGGCCCCGAGTGCCGCGGGGATCGACCAGCCCATTGCCTGGTTGTCGGTCGGGCAGAAGTACGTCCGCGGCGCGGGCGCGGTGTAATGCTCGGCCGCCAGGTGCTCGGCCAGGCAGACGTCGACAAAAAGTTGGGCCGTGTCGCATAGGTTGCGCCGCAGTGCGAGTATCAGCGCGAGCGGGTCGACGCCGCACTTGGCGTAGAACTTGACCTCGCGGTCCCGACACCGCAGCTTGGCAATGCGGCCGGCCAGCTTCCCGTCGGCCGGGCGGCGCACGGCCTCGCAGCCGAGGACACGATCGAAGAACAGCCCGGCATCTGCCGTGACACACACGTCGGTGGTCAGCACCCGGCCCAGATTGGCCGGGTTGGCGTCGACGTGAATCACCCGTTTCGGCTTCGGGTTCGAGTAGTAGGCGGTCGCCACCTCGCTGAACTTCACACCGACGGCGAGCAGCAGGTCGATCTCGCCGAACATCACCTCGGCGGTCTCGGTGCCCTGCGGCCCGTAGCCCCAGCCGACGGAGAGCGGATGTGTTTCGGGCATCGCCCCCTTGCCCGAGATGCTGGTCGCCACGGGCGCCTGGAGCATTTCGGCGACGGCCTGCAACTGGGTCGACGCGTTCATGCAGCCCTGCCCGGCATAGATGCCGACCCGGCCCTTCATGGCCAGAACGCCCAGTGCACGCTGCACGGCCGCCTCGTCCCACGCCACGGTCGGCGCGTCGGGCGGGCCGACGTGAAAGTGGGCCGCGTCAATCAGCAGGTTGTACGGGATCACGACGCCCACCGGGCCCGGCTCACCGCTCTGCGCCTCTGCGAACGCCTGCTGGATCACGCACGGGATCTGATCGACCCGATCGACGCACAGCACGTTTTTGGTGACGGGCCGAAGGAGAGCGGCCTGGTCGAGGCAATGCACCTGAAACGGGAAGTTCTTTTTGCCGTTACCCACGTCGCCGACGAGCGCCACCACCGGGATCGAGTCGAGCAGCGCTTCGCCGAGGCCCGTCAGTGAATTGGTCAGGCCCGGGCCGGGCACGACGGCGATGACGCCGGGGCAACCCGTGCTGCGCGCGTACCCGTCGGCCATTGCGGCGGCCGAGAACTCGTGGGTAACGAGCAGATAGTGCAACCCGGCCGTCTTGAACGCGTCCCAGAGTTCGTTGCCCTGTGCGCCCGGGATACCGAACACGCAGCCGACGCCCTGCTGCTTCAGCGCGGCCACGACGGCATGCGCACCGGTCAGGTGGCCGGTGATGTGGCCGGCCGCACTGGTCCGGCGCAGCAGGGGTCCTGCGGTTGCCGGTGGCGCTACCGCGACCGCGGTAGTGACGGCTGCCGTCGCCTGCATTGCCTCGCGCCGTGTCAGTTGCATGTGCGTCTCCCGGGTTGCGCAAACTACCGGCTTTATCGGATGTGAGGGCGGGCGAGCTTAACCGGAAGCCCGGCCGATCGGCCCCGCCGGGTGTAATCTGAACTTCATGGAAATCTCCTCAAGTCGGGCCCCCAAGCCGGTCGGCCTGTATCCCCACGCCCGCCGGGTGGGCAACCTGCTGTTCCTGTCCGGCATCGGGCCCCGGGAAGCGGGCACCAATGCCATACCGGGCAACGTCTACGGCCCGGACGGCTCACTGGTCGGGGTCGACTTCGCCGCCCAGTGCCACAGCGTGTTCCACAACATTCGCGTCGTGCTGGAAGATGCGGGTTCCAGTTGGGACCGCATCGTCGATGTGACCGTGTTCCTGACCAACATGGCCCGCGACTTCGAGACCTACAACAAGCTCTACGCGGAGTATTTCAAAGACAATCGCCCCTGCCGGACGACGCTCGAAATCAACTGCCTGCCCACGCCCATCGCCATCGAACTAAAAGTGATCGCCACCATCGACTGATTCAGCCCCGCAGGACGGCTCGGACCGGCGATGCGTCGAACCCTTCCAGCTTGAGCGGCAGCGCGATCAACTCGTAGACCCCGGCCGGCACGTCGCGCAGCACGACGCCCTCCAGAATCGCCAGATCGTTTCGCCGGCAGGCCGCGTGGCTCGGTAGGTCCTTCGAGTCGAACAGGTCCACGCTCGGCGTATCGAGCCCGACGAGACGCACGCCCTGCCCCGCCAGCATGTCAATCAACTCCGGGCTCAGCGCGGCAAAATCGGTGTTGAAGCTCTCCGGGTCGGAAAACGTCGACGTGCGGAACAGCACCCGCGGCGCGAGGATCGGGCCCGGCACCATCCCGGGTCGAATCCGCTCCGCCCGACCGACTGTGACGGGAATCACCTGGCACGGACCCAGATACAGGTCGAGGTCGCGGGCCTCGATGGTCGCGCCGTCGCGGTCGTAGTGGCTCGGGGCGTCGGCATGGGCCCCGAGATGAACCGTCGCCCGCAGCGTGGAGAGCGTGATGTTATCACCGCGGGCCATGTCGCACAGCACTTCGCGGCTCGCCGGCGTGTCGCCCGGCCAGACGCCGAGCCGGGGGCTGACCACCGGTGTAATGTCGTAGATCATGGCGGCCTACAGTTTGTGCCGGATGGCCCAGAGGTCCGGGAAGATCGACAGCCAAAGCGACTTCTTGAGGAACTCGACGCCCAGGGAGCCACCCGTTCCCTGCTTGCTGCCGATGGTCCGCTCGACGATCTTGATGTGGCGGTACCGCCACTCCTGAATACCTTCGTCGAAATCCGTCATCAGCTCGAACAGGATTTCCATGTCGTTGCGGCCGCGGTAAAGCTTGAGCAGGGATTCCTGGAGCACCGGGCTGGCAATGGTCGGAGCCTCGATCGGTTTGCTGCGCAGCTCGGCCGGGATCGCGATGCCGTGCTGCTCGAGGAACGAATAGAACGCATCGACGATCGAGGGCTCCTTCAATCGCTTCTGCAAGATCTCCGCGTCGTGGCCGGACTGGTACTTCGTCATGTCCGGGCGCTTGTAGCCGAGCAGATACTCGAACTCCCGGAACTGCCGGGACTGGAAGCCGCTGGCCGTGTCGAGCCGGTCGCGAAAACTCGAGAAGCTCATCGGCGTCAGCGTCTCGACGATGTCGGTCTGGCCGACGAGCGTCTTCATGATCGTCCGCAGTCGCTTCCACGTGGCGACGGCCGGCCAGAGCTTGCCGCGGAAGAAGTCGTCGCGGACTTTCTCCAGTTCGTGCAGTACGAGCTTGAACCAGAGCTCATAGGCCTGGTGAACGACAATGAACAGCAGTTCGTCGTGTTCCTCGGGGCTCGAACGGGACTGCTGGATGTCGAGCAGTTTATCGATGTGGAGATAGGCCGAGTATGTCAGCTCGCTCATCGTCGGATTACCTGGAGAAAGGCGATGAATACGCACGCGGCCATTGTCGCCAATGCCGTAAGGACGACCCGGTCCTGCCGGCGGGCCCGAGCTACGGCCTCGGCATACGGTATGCGCGTAAACTCGATCATGGTATAGAGCGGCAGGTACAGCTTGCCGAACACTTTGTTGAGCAGAAGCTGCGCCTTTTTCTTCATCAGGAACCACGGCGAGCCGACCTTGTCGCGCATCTCCACGAAGTTCTCGATGCACAGGTCGGCCAGCACGTCGGCGTTTTCCTTGCGCCGGGCCTCGTAGTCGGCAAACGCCCGCGCCTTGTCCGGTTGCCGGCCCAAGCACTCGATCAGCGTGCTGCAATCCTCGAAGGCGGCATTCATCCCCTGCCCGAGGAACGGCACGACAGCGTGGGCCGCGTCCCCGACCAGCACCGCCCGGCCGCCGTAGTGCCAGGGTCGGCAGCGGACGGTCACCAGTGATCCGACCGGGTTGGTGAGATAGGCCGACGCCAGGTCCGGGATCAGCGGCACCGCGTCGGGAAACACCCGGGTGAAGTATTCGATCACCTGCCGCTCGCTGGTCAGTTGCGAGAATCCGTGCGGACCGTCGAACGGCCAGAACAGCGTGCAGGTGAAGCTGCCGTCGGCGTTCGGCAGGGCGATCATCATGTGATCGCCGCGCGGCCAGATGTGCAGCGCGTGCCGCTCCATCCGCCAGCCGCCGTCCTCGGCCGGGGGAATGGTCAGTTCCTTGTAGCCGTGCGTCAGGTAACTCTGCGAATAGTCGGACCGGTCGAGTCGCTGCATCGCGCCGCGGATGGCCGAGTAGGCCCCATCGGCCCCGATGATGCACGACGCCGTCACCTGCCGGTGCCCACCCGGCGTCTCGAACGACAGCGTTCCGTCCTTGAGTTCCACGTCCGTGCAGCGATGATCGAACATCACGCGCACGCCCGGCTGTTTCGCCGCCTCATCGGCCAAAAGGCGGTTGAGCCCGCCCCGGCTTACCGACAGCAGCGCCTCGGAATCGTCCTTGCCGTAGGCCTGATACGCCAGCGGGCCGGCGACCGGGTGGATCATCCGCCCGCGCATCAGCACGGCCGAGCGGACGACGACGTCTTCCAGGCCGAGATCGCGGAGTGCGTGCAGTCCGCGGACGGAGAGGGCGAGGTTGATCGAGCGACCCCCCTGCGGACCGCCCTGGCGCGGGTCACCGCGCTTCTCGTACAGGTCGACCCGCCGGCCTGCCTTGGCGAGGGCGCAGGCGAGCAGCGCTCCGGCGAGGCCGTTTCCGACGATCGTGAATTCCGCGGGGTCCTGGTTCATCGGCCGAGTTCTTCTTGGAGCACGCGGGCAAACTGCCAGCAGTCTTGGTGGTTGTTGTAGAGCGGCGCGGGGGCGACCCGGATTACGTCCGGCTCACGGAAGTCGACGACGATGCCGCGCTCGGACAGGCGTTCGACAAGTTCCTTCGCGCCGCGGGCGATCCGCATCGTCAGCATCGTGCCGCGCTGGTCGGGGTTCCGCGGCGTGAGTTGCTCCAACCGCCCGGCCGGCATCTTGTCGAGCATCGCTTCGAGGTAGCGCGTGAGCCGGACCGCCTTCGCCCGCAGGCGGTCGATGCCCGCCTCGTCGAACAACTCCAGCGACGCCCGCAGGGGTGCGAGTGCGAGGATCGGCGGGTTGGAGAGTTGCCAGCCGTCGGCCCCGGGTTGCGGCACGAACTTCGGCTCGAGTTGCATGCGGAACCGCGTGGCCGGATCGTGCCCCCACCAGCCGGCCAGTCGAGGCAGTGCCGCATTCCGCCCGTGTTTGCGGTGGACGAAGCAGCCGCCCACCGCGCCGGGCCCGGAGTTCAGGTACTTGTAACTGCACCACACCGCGAAATCGACGCCCCAGTCGTGCAGCGAGAGCGGCACATTCCCCACGGCATGGGCACAGTCGAAGCCGATGACGCAGCCGTGTTTCTTCGCGAGCCGCACGACCTCGGTCACGTCGCCGAGTCGGCCGGTCAGAAAGTTCACCGGGTTGAAGACCACCGTCGCGATCTCGTTGCCGCGACGGTCAAGTTCACCGGCGATGTCCTCCGTGGCGATCAGCCAGCGGTCCGGGTCGTGCCCCTTGCAGCGGATCGCCGACTCGGCCGCGAACCGGTCCGAGGGGAACGCCGGCTCATCGATCAGGATGCCCGCCCGCTCGGCCGTCGGCCGGTAGAAGGTCTGCAACATCAGGTGCAGGTTGACCGTGAGGCTGTTCATGGCCACGACTTCATCGGTGCCGCCACCGACCAGTCGCCCCAGGGGGCCGGCAAACCACTCGTGGTAATCGACCCAGGGGTGCTTGCCCCGGAAGTGCGCTTCGACGCCGAGGGTCGCCCAATCGTCGAGTTCCGAATGCAGGCAGTCGCGGACGCGCTTCGGCTGCAATCCGAGCGAATGCCCGCACAGGTACACGGGCATCGTCGGCGGGATCAGAAACGAGTTGCGGAATCGGCCGAGTTCGTCGGCAGCGTCCAGTTCCCGGGCCTCGGCTTCGTCGAAACGCATTCCGGTCGTCCTTCGAATATCAGGCTCTGCCAATCGGCTCACCGGCCGGGCCGAGGAACTCGAGCGCGGTGCCGGTCAGCAACTGCGACCTCGTCGGCCCGTCGAGGTCGCTCATGCTGTTGATCAACTCGCCGGGCCGGGTCTCGCCGAGCGGGAACGGGTAGTCCGTGCCCAGTGCGATCCGTTCCGGCCCGAACAGGCGCAGAAGCGTCCGCAGCGCGTCCGGTTCGTGGACGAGGCTATCGACGTAGAACTGGCGCACATACTCGCGGGGTGCCTTTGCACAATCCTGCCCGCACAGGTCGGGCCGGGCGTGGTAGCCGTGCTCGATCCGCCCGAGCGTGCCGGGAAAGCTCCCGCCGCCATGGGCGAAGCCAATCCGCAATCGCGGTAACCGGTCAAACACGCCGGCGAACAACAGCGATGTGATGGCAAGCGTCGTCTCCGTCGGCATGCCGACGAGCCAGGGCAGCCAGTACTTCGGCATGCGCTCTTTGCCGAGCATGTCCCACGGGTGAACGAAGACGCAGGCCCCGAGTCGCTCGGCCGCCGCGAGGACTTCGACCACGCCCGGGTCGTCGAGGTTCTTCCCGTTGACGTGCGTGCCGATCTGAATCCCCGCCAGGCCGAGTTCACGGACGCACCGCTCCAACTCGCGGATGGCCAGGTCGGGCGCCTGCATCGGCACCGTGCCCAGCCCGGCAAACCGGGTCGGCTGCTCGCGGACGACGCCGGCGATGTGATCGTTGAGCAATCGCGACAGGTCGAGCGCGTCGGCCGGCTGGGCCCAGTAGCTGAACATGACCGGCACGGTGCTCAGCACCTGCGCGCGGACGCCGAGCGCGTCGCATTCGCGGAGCCGTTGCCCGGGGTCCCAGCAGTTGCTCTCGATGGTGCGAAACGGCTTGCCGTCGATATGCATCTTCGCGCAGCCGGGGCCGTGATGCTCCAACTGCACAAAGCCGCCGTACCCGTACCGGCTTTTCAGGTCCGGCCAGTCGGGCGGCAGGATGTGCGTGTGCAGGTCGATCATGGTGGGTCAGTTGACGTGACCGCATGCCGGGCAGGTGCGCGTCGATTCGTCGGCCGCCACCTTGGCGAGCATGGCCTTGATCTGCTTGCCGAGGTCGGCCGGGCGGAACGGGATGTCGTGCACCTGGCCACTGCACTGCTTGCAGTACCAGCGGAGGTGGTGATCCTCGTCCTGGGCCCGAGGGTATTCGACAACGAGGCCGACGGTGCCGGCCGGTCGTTGCGGGCTGTGCGGAACGCGGGCCGGAAGCAGGAAGATCTCGCCCTGCTTGATCGGAATGTCTTTCG
>JAIBBI010000195.1 GCA_019694755.1 Gemmataceae bacterium | reverse complement strand
GTCGTTGAGATAACGCGTCAGCGTCGGCCACTGGTTCGACGCATAAATGATGGCTTCTCCGTATTTGCTCTTCGGGAGGGCTCGTGGCACCTCGGCGGCCAACCAATCGGCAAACGCATCAATCACCGGTCCGGCTCGTTGGCGGCGGTAGGCCACAACCGCGTCGCCGGTTAATTTCTGGTCCTTGATCTCGGCCTCGACGGCGTAAAGACTGCGGATTCGCGCCAGCGCCTCGTGCACCTGCGCCGACGCCGTGTCCTTCGCCTCGAAGAAGTAACGGCGAACATGCATCCAGCAACCGACATGCGTGGCGCCGGCGTTGTAGAGCGGGTTGTAGCCGGTGTAACCGTCGGCGTGAATGAAGCCCCGATAGCCGCGGAGGAACTCTTCGGGGAACTCACCTTGGCGGCCGGTCGTCAACTGGAAGACGGTGTAAGGATGACATTCATCGCCGAGATAAACCCAGGCGTAACCGGTGCGATGCGGGTTGAGAAGCGTGATCGAGGTGTCGTCGGCGTGGAGCGCGAACGACTGTCGCACGAGCCGGCACATCAACTCGTACACCGGGCTCAGCACTGCGGCGCAGGCCATGACCTGGTCGCACAACGTCGATCGCGACACGTCCCAGCCGAGCCGGCCGAGAATGCTCTCCAAACGATACAACGGTAAATGATCGACGTATTTCGATACGAGCACGTGCGCCAGCAAACCGGGGGCGCAGATTCCTTTGGTGATCGGCTCCGGCGGCAGCGGCCTTTGCATCGCCTGCACGTTCCCGCCCTGTTTTTCGCAGTTTCGACAGACGTACGTCGGCCGAGCGAGGTCGCGGTAAAACAGACAGGCCGGGCGATAATCGAGCCGCGACGTCATCTCTTCGCCGATCCGCACCCGCGTTTCCCGGCAGCACGGGCAGAGCTTCTCGGCCTCGGTCAGGTCGAGTTCGACCCGCTCGCGCGGCAGGTCCCTCGGCTTCGGCTTGCGGCCGTGGCCTTTTCGTTTCACGACTACTTCTTCTTCGACCTTTACAGGTTCCGTCGCGTCCGGCGCGTCCGGCACGGCCAACTCGTCGAACAACGTGGGGCCTTCGAGGCGCTCGCTGCGCCGGCCGTAGAGCTGTCGCGCCAGGTAATCGATCCGCTCGTTCTGCTTCACGACCGTCGTCCGCAACTCGGCGACGGTACCGAGCAACTCGCGTACCATCTGCTGCAACGTGGCGACATCGGCGGGTAACGAAGCGTTCGGCCTCATGGCGACGCATCGTAACAAACGCGGTCTGCGGGCGCGATAGATGTTTCCACAGTTTGCGAGAATCACTTACACGGCGACCGGTTGTTGATACCGCGGCCGCTGTCGCACCACCTCGACGCCGCCGAGAATCATCGCCAGTTGCGTGGCCGTAATGCCGGCCGCGACGCCGGCGCTCGACGGAAAGGCAAACGTGCCGCGTTCCAACCGCCGCAGATACAACGCGAAGCCATCCCCCTGCCAGGCGAGAATCTTCAACCGATCGCCACGCTTGTTCTTGAATACGAACAAATCGCCGCTGGTCGGTTCACGGCCGAGTTGCGTCGTCACCACGCCCGAAAGCCCGTCGAAGCTCTTGCGGCCGTCGACCGGTTGGACGCACAACCAGATGCGGCCGGTGAGGCCGAGCGTCAGCACGGCATGCCCCCCAACGCCGCGACCCACCGCGCCACCGCCAGCGGGTCCACAACCGACGGCGTCCGCAGGATCACGCCCGAAGGCAAAACAATCTCGACCACCGGGTCGCTGACCACTCGCACCGGCACGAACGTCGTTGCCGGAGATGACTCAACGACATTGCCGTCCCGCTTCGCGATTTCTTTGCGCCACGCGTAGAAGCTCGCCGCGCTCAGTCCGAGCGGCAGGCAAAACTCTCGAATGGACCGCCCGGATCTCGCATGCTCGCGGATCGTTTTCCGCCAAAACCGCTCCAACTCCGGATCCCGCCGCCGCATCCCCATCGCCCCGGCCTCCTCGCGTTCCGAGAAAGCCACAGCTTAACCGACAACACCAGACGCCTCGCGAGCGGACAGTTACGTTGTTCCCGACATTGCAGACCACGAAGAGGCACGGGTGTGTTCGGCACTTTTCCACCGCCGCCTTTCAGACCTGATGTACGGTTGCTCCGCACCCGTTTGGAAAAGCGTGCCTACCTACTATTCGCCTTCCCGAAAAAGTAGCGGCACTCCACGACTTGGCTGGCGCAGGAAGAACGGCTCGGTCAACGATCGTCCTTCGATAACATGCCAAACGCTTGCATGGAAAAAGACGTCCGAGGGCAAACTGAGAATGTTCTGGCGAATCGTTCTCGATAGCTCCCGGAAGTACTCCCTCGCCCGATCTCGCTGACCAGTTTGCCAAAGCGACAAGGCGTAGTGAAGACGCGACTGATCTTGTTGGCGAAAGTCGGTTTGGGGAGAAAGCGACTCAAATTGCTTCACGGCCCCCTGGTGATCGCCCGCGATGGCCAAGGCGTTCACGAGGAGGAACTGGCAAATATCGAACGGAGCAGGTCGCGTTTGATGGCCGCTCAGAAATGCAACCAATGACTCTTTTTGAAATTCACGATCGTTCATCGGTACGCCGGTTACCTGAGTTTCAACGAGGTACAACTCCAATTCCGGATTACCGGGGAACTGCAACCGCCCCGTTTCGAGGTGGGTTTTCAGTTGGGTGAGCGAACTCTCAGCCCTTTTCGATGATTCCAGTTGATCGACATCGTACCTAAACCGGTAAAGTCGAGCGAGATCGTGAAAGTGACGGAAAGAACCAGGCTCCTTTCGTTGCAGCGTAAGGAATTCCTGTATGGCTTCTTCCGTCACACGCTCCAGTTCATTTCGCCGGTCGAGGTGAAACAATGCCAGAAGCCTGGGATACAATCCGCTAATGATTCCAGAAGCATACTCATTGAGTTCCGGCTCCAGTTTGTGGATCGCTCGTCGTTCCGCTTCCACAATAGCCAGCAACTCCAGATAACGCTCATAGTCGCGATAATACGACAAGACGAACGTGGCATACTGCATCACGGCGTTCGAGTAATACTGACGCCGCTGTGCGTGATGTGGTTTTCTCGATACTGCAGATCTGCCATGACGTATCGACGAAACGTATTGCGTCTCGGCTTCTTCATGGCGAGAGAGTTGACGCAGAATACTCGCGTAACTGTACTCGAACGCGGACAAAGTCACTTCGAATTTGTCTCGTTGCGGTCGATCCCGATGCAGCTTGGTGAGAATCTGGACTGCTTCCCGACGTAACTCGTAGACCATTTCCTGTTTGGACTCGCCCTTCACGCAGTCGCTGAGTTGTATGAGCGACTCACCGAAGCTGTGTTGAAACTCCGCTTCGGCCGGATATCTTCGGCAAAGATCGCGAAGCGAATCAACGGCAACCGAAGTCATCTGGACTCTCTCATCGAAAGAAATCGAATCCCCGATCCAGTTCGCAAGCTTCAGAATCGAGTAGGCGCATTCGTGCCATCCGTTCGGATCCCGCTCCAAGTCGCGCAACAGCGAGCGATGGAGCTCAAACAGCTCCAAATAGTCGGCGCGGTATTCGGGTGCCGGCGGGCCTGACTTCCGAATCAGCCGTTCCTGATTAGTGACTATCACCTTCAATGATTTACGGGCTGTATCCAATCGGTCGTCTGCTTCCCGTCGGTGTCGATTCGAACGGTCATAAAACACCGCGACAAAAACAAGGCTAGTAAGGAGAATCAGAAGACTGATTCCGATGGGGACCGCGGCGTGAGGAGATCGTCTGAATCTGCGGATCGAAGATGTTATGAAACTGACCGGGCGGGCGTGAATCGAGTCGCCTCGTGTAGCCCGTTCCCACTCCTCGGCGACATCCTCCGCGCTCGCGTATCGTTGGGACGGGTCTTTCTCCAGACATTTCAGGATCACAGTTTCGAAATCACGCGGAATTGAGCCGCGGATGATCCTTGGCGCAACTGGCTCGACTGCCGCCACCAGCCGGGCAGTCTCGTAAGGCGTCGCACCTTGGAACGGGACTTGACCCGTCAACATTTCGTAAGCAACGACACCTAAACTGTATATGTCGGATCTCGAATCGGCATTCTCGACCCCGCGCACGTAGAGTTCGGGTGCCAGATAGGCGGGGGTACCGAGCATCGCGCCGGTGTGGGTCAAATCTCCATCGCTTCGAACCACTTTGGCCAACCCGAAATCGACAATGGTGGGCATCAATTCTCTGCCGGGTCGTTCCGGGTTTGCCAGGAGAATGTTGCTCGGTTTCAGATCGCGATGCACGATGCCGCGCTCATGGGCGTACGCCAATCCCCGCGAGATTCGAGCCAGAATTGCCGCCGACTCACGGTCCGTGCTGGAGTTGCTGCGAATGAACTCGGCCAATGTTTGCCCGTGGACGAACTCCGTGACGAGATATGGCAATCCGTTAACTTCGCCGGAATCAAACACCGTAACGATGGAAGGATGCGATAGTTGAGCAAGGATCAACGCTTCCTGCCGAAATCGCCCTAATTGCTCCACTGTGATGCGAGTTGGGAGTCCGTGGATGATTTTGATGGCGACAGTGCGCCGCAGTGTCACGTCTCGTGCCCGATAAACGATGCTGTGTGGGCCGGACCCGACAATTTCGTCGAGCTCATAGCCGGGGATGACGAGTTCGTTGTGTTTTCGAGTGGAATGCGGAAGCGTGCCCGTGCCTGCCGACAACTGCAGCCAGGCGTCACCGGCTTCCTTCGTGAGATGATCCAGGCGGACTTTGCAGACGGAACACTCTTCAATGTGGGCTTCTATCTGTTCGAAAGCGCTCCTCGGTAAAGCTCCTTCGAGCAATTGATGCAACTCGGGGTCGGTGGGACAGGCCAACGGATTACTCTTTTCATTCGTATGGCATGATGTGGGACGCTTCTTCGAGAATCATGTCGCCGACCCGCTTCTTCGCCATGTAGACGGTTGCTGCGGTCAATCCGAGTTGGGATGCGACTACGGCCGGCTTGACGTCTTCAATCGCGGTCAACCAATAGGCCTGCCAGGTATGCGGCTCGACTCGGGCACGGACTCGTTCGACAACGACGGTGAGATGCGTCAGGTCCTGCGAGACACGGTCATCGACCGAATCGGCGAAACTTGACCACCGCGATTCCTCTTCGGGGCTAAACTCGCGATCCCCGCCGCTCCCGGTCCCCCCGGGGCATCGGTTCAATTTCGCCCAATAAGTCCGGGTCGCGTGCGTCACGACGGTCGTCAGATAGCCACGAAACCGCTTCATCGGATCGTAACGAAAGTTCGGCATCGACCGAACCAGCGCGGCGAGCACGATGGCACACACTTCCTCGGCATCCGAACGATTCAGGCCCATTCCTTCACAGCGGGACAGAATAAACGGTTGGTAGCCGGTCACAAACCGACGCCAAGCCGACTCGTTGGTCAGGTTGGACAACGCAGCCAACAGCGTCGGATGAGTGGACGGCGGTCCGACGGGCGCGGCAAACGTCATGTCACTTACTCGCAATTCTGGAAAATCTAACGCGGTTCACGAAATTCTTCGCCCTCTGTTCATTCGTTTAGCAATACGTCGTCAAAAGAAAATCCGGTCTCGCGTTAGGCTCGCGAGTATGTCTGGTAGTGGAATCGGTTCCCGAATTCGGCGAACGCCGAAAAGGCCGCCTTATGTCATGGCCCGTCAAGCGGTTATGGCAAAGGGCACGAAAAGCAGATGGACAAAAGTCAGCCAGGCGATTGCCAGGAAATCGTGAGTGTTCGGCCGACATCCGGGTCACTGCTGTTACGGCCGCTGACCTTGAATCATGTATGCCGAACGCGGTTCCCGACCTCTTTTCCTCAAGCCGCGCCGGAGGGCCTCGGGCCGCCTCCGCCGTGCCGGCACTCAAACTTCATGCACCCACGGCCGTCGCCGCGGGCAAATCGTTTCCAGCGGCCGATTCCCTCGTCAACCAACCGGAGCCTACCGTGCGCACAAAACGACGTTTCTCGCCCCTGACCCGCTGGCATCGACTGGAAAGCCGCGACGTTCCCGCCGTGATTTCATGGGACGGCGGCGGCGGCAATTTCAACTTCCACAATCCGCTCAACTGGAATACCGACACGGTGCCCGGCGTGGCCGACGATGCCATCATCAGCATCGCCGGGAGTAACACAATCTCTGTGAACTCCACGTTGAACATTCGTTCGCTCAATTCGAATCAACTGGTCCAGATCGCCAATGTTGCTGTTGTCACAGTGACGGCCGGTACGTCCCTCTTGACCGCCGGGATCACCGTCGATCCGGGATCCGGGATCGGGGCGACCGGCCCGACCACGGCGATGACAGTCACAGGGCCGACCATCATCGACGGGTGCAACCTCGCGGTGACGGACGGAGCAAAGCTGTCTTTACCGGCCGCGGTCAGCTACTCCATGCAGCCGCTGGGGTATGGGGCTCGCAGATCGTTCATCGCGTACGGAACCGGGAGCAAGCTGGACCTCGGTAACTTGGTGAGTATCACGCAGGGAGACGACTGGTCGAACACGTTGGAGATTGACGCACTCAGCGGCGTGATCGACCTGCACTCTCTGGTCGCCATCAACGACCCGAACGTCGGTGACACTCGTGGCCGCTCGGTCCGCGTCTCCGCCCAGGGTTTCAGCTCGGTGGTCGACCTCTCCGGCCTCACCACGTTCACCGACCGAGATCCCAACTACGCCGACTACTACGGCATTTACGAAGGACGCTCCGCACTCCTCGCCTCCAACAGCGGAAAGATCACGGTCCC
>JAIBBI010000046.1 GCA_019694755.1 Gemmataceae bacterium | reverse complement strand
GGGCCCGCCGTTTTCGTTTTCACTCACTCTTCTTCGCGGGCTTGGGCGGATCCGCCGTCGACGTGTGATCGTGGACGATGCGCCACTTCCCGCCGACCTTCCGCATCAGGACCGAATATAACCCGACCTGTGGCTCGCCCTTGGTGAATACGACGGTGTACCGTCCCCGCGCCAGCGCGTCGTTGGGGCCGATCACGACCACTTCCGGCGATTCGAACGTCAGCTTGCCCATCTCCTTGCCTTCGCCGCGATACCGCTTCTCGTAGCGGTCGCGGGTCTGGTTCCATCCCGTGGTCACGTCGCCGCCCGAGTAGAACGTCAGCCGGTCGTCGGCCCAGTAGCTCTCCAGGAATCGCGGCAGGTCGCCGCGATTCCACCCGGCCACCTGGCCTTCGAGTTCCCGGCGGACGCTGTCGGCAATGTCGTTGTGGTTGGGACTCGCGGCCGACAGCGCGAGGAAGATCACGCCGGCGATGGCGGCGAGCGCGATGAACTCCACGAACATCAGGCCGCCGACCACCTGCCAGGTGATGGCCGGCAGGTTCGACGACTCCTCCCGACGGCGGGGCATGGCGAATCTCCCGAATGGACTCTCAACGCCGGTCGATTACGTCGTTGACGTCGAAGCGGACCTTGGCCGCCTCCGCGTATTTGTCGTCGGTGGCGCGATAGCCGGCGGTCGCGACCACGGCCGAGGCGTAACCCTGCTCCTTCAGCCCGAGGATCACGTCGTACTTCTCGTTCTCGAAGCCTTCCATCGGGCAGGCGTCGACGCCGAGCAGGGCCGCCGAGGTCAGGAAGACGCCGAGCGCGATGTACGCCTGGCGGGCGGTCCATTCGACCGCGGGAAAGCCCGCGCGCGTGGTGCCCATCATCATCTTCTTGTAGTCGGCGAGTGAGTCCGCGCTCACGCCGCGGACCTGGGCCATGCGGCCGATGTGCCTGTCGAGATCGGCCTCGGTGACGCCGGTCCGCCCGCAGAACACGACGAGGTGCGACGCGTCGGTGATCTGGGTTTGGCCCCACGACACGGCCTTGAGCTTTTCGCGGAGTGCGGGGTCGGTAATCACCACGAACTTCCAAAGCTGCAATCCGTACGACGAGGGCGACAGCACGATCGCGTGCTCGAGCGCGGCCCATGTTTCGGCCGGGATCTTCTTCGACGAGTCGAACTTCTTGACGGCGTATCGCCAGCGAAGCTGATCGAGAACGTTACTTGCGGGAACGACGGCCATGCGGATGGTCTCATGAAGGGAATGGGGCGTGGCTTCGAGATTGTGTTATGAAATCGCGATCAGAATTCGTCGGCCGAGATCGACTCGCCGCCGGCGCGCGTACACAGGGCCGCGAATACTTGTGGGCGGATCGTCCACGCGAGGAACCGGGCCGAGCCGTCGGCCATGACGACGCAGAACCCGCCGGGATGCGCCCCGCCGCCGCTAGGTCCGCCGCGGAAAATCTCGCGGGCCCCGGCGAGAGTCGTTGTGCTGGCCCAGGCCGCCCCGCGGTCGCCCTGCTCGGCGAGCAGGATGGTGAAGGCCGCGCCGTCCTTGATGTCGCTGGTCCGGCTGGTGCCGTTGGCCGGCAACGCGCCGGTGAAATTCGTCTCGGGCTCGGCCCAGCCGATGTCGGCCAGAATAGCGGAGGGGGCGATCGCGCCGTAATTGCAGCCGCCGCCCCAGCGGACCGGTGTGTCGGTCGCGTCCCGGGCGAAGACGCACACCGGGTCCGGCGCGGAACCTGGGCAGAGCAGAACTCCGATCCGCTCGCGGACGATGGCCTGATTGGCGTCGTCGAAATAGCTGACGTCCCAGCGGTAGTCGGCTGCCTTCGCGCCGGAGTCGATGTAGCCGAGCAGGCAGACGTATAGGCCGTGGCTGACGGTGTCCGGCACGGCGAGCGCGTCGAACGGCCCAAAGACCGCGCCCGGCGGCAGCCGACCCTGCGTCGCTTCGTAGGATTGCACCGCGACTGCCTGATTGTGCAGATTGTTGAGACAGTTCGACCGATGGGCCGACGTACGGAGTTTCTGGATGGCCGGCAGCGTGAGGCCGATCAGCAGGGCGACGATACCGATGACGACGAGAAGTTCGACGAGGCTGAAACCGCGCCGGGTCATGGGATGCGCCAGCCGTCGAGCGCGGCGAGTGTGCCCCGGAACTGATCGCGGTCGACGTTTCCCGTGATACCGCTGACGCTGCCGGTACTGGTGTACTGCCAGAAGCTCCAGCCGTTGGGCCAGGCGAGGTAGCTGTCGCCGAGGGTCGGGCTGGCGGCATACTGGGCGTGCCAGAGCGGGAAGCCCCAGTTGTTCGGCGAGTTGCCCGCCTCGTCACGCCAATAATAGAAGCCGGTGTAGATGATGCCCGGCCGGCCGGTCTTCTTCTTCAACTCGGCACAGAATCGCTGGAGCCAATTCTTGATGTGGGTGCCGGTGAAGCCCGCGTTGTCCCGGGCCTCGACATCCACGACGGGCGGCAGGTCGCCGCTCACCGGCTTGAGCGTGCTGACGAAATGCCGGCATTCGGCGATCGGGTCGTTCATGAACCGGGCGAAGTGGTACGCCCCGCGGATGATGTTGTTGGCCTTGATGGCCGGCCAGTTGGTCGAGAACTTCGGGTCGACGTAGGTCGTGCCTTCGGAGCATTTGCAGAACGCGAACTTGATGCCCGCGGCGGCGACCGACGGCCAGTTGATCGTGCCCTGCCAGTGGGATACGTCGATGCCTTCGGTGACGGTGCCCTGCCCGATGGCGACACTGCCGGTGGCGGCGGCGGCCGCGAGCGTCACGCAGCCGGTCAGAAACTCGCGGCGGTCGGTCATGGGAGTCGCAGCCCGTTGAGGGTCGCCAGGGAACCGTTAAACTGGTCGCGGTCGACCGCGCCGCTGATGCCGGCGACGGTGCCCGATGATGTGTATTGCCAGAACGTCCAGCCGCCCGGCCATGCCAGGTAGCTGTTTCCGAGCGTCGGACTCGATGAATACTGGGCGTGCCAGAGCGGGAAACCCCAGTTGTTCGGCGAGTTGCCCGCGCTATCGCGCCAGTAGTAGTAGCCGGTGTAGATGATGCCGGGCCGGCCGGTCTTCTTCTTCAGCTCCGCGCAGAACCGCTGGAGCCAGTTCTTGATCTGCGTGCCCGTGAAGCCACTGTTGCCGGTGGCCTCGACATCGACCACGGGCGGCAGGTCGCCACTCGACGGCTTCATGGTGCTGACGAAAAACCTGCACTCGGCGATGGGATCATTCTGAAAGCGGGCGTAGTGGTACGCGCCGCGGATCAGGTTGTTCGCCTTGATGGCGGCCCAGTTGGTCGCGAACTTCGCGTCGGTGAAGGTGAGCCCTTCGGTACACTTGCAGATGGCAAACTTGACGTTGGCAGTCGTGTCTGCCGCCACGCTCGCCCAGTTGATTGTGCCCTGGTAGTTGGATACGTCGATGCCTTCGGTGACGGTGCCTTGCGCGGCGGCGACGCCCGGCAGCGTGACCGCGGCGGCCAGCCCGGCCGTCGTTCGCAGGAATTCCCGTCGATTCACCATGTAGGAAGTCTACCACGCGGGCCGCGGCCGGGGAAGTAGAAGCCCCCGCGTCATTCCCGGCAGGTCGGCGGGTCGGTCGTTTCCGACGACAGAATGATCATGTGCCCGTCCGGGTCCATGACGGCGAACTCGCGCCGCTGGTAGAAGTACACCTCGGGGCCCCAGGCGATCGGCACGCGATTCTTCAGCAACTCATGCCACGCCGCCGCGTCGTCGACCTCGAAGTAGATCGTCGTGGTGCCTGGCGGTTGCTCCATCGAAAGCTGGAGCGCGACCCGGCCGCCCTCGAGTAACGCAAATGTCGGGCTCTCCGGCGGAAACACCGCCCCGACCCGGAACCCGAGTAGGTCGCGGTAAAATGCGATCGAACGCTCGAGATCGCCGACCGAGATTCGCGGGGTGACGGAGTAGAGTTGGGGCATGGCGGATTCCTGAATTCGCCTCACTTCCCCGGAGGCAGCGGGCGGAAGCGGATCAGTTGCCAGGGTTTCGCCTGGCTCGTTGCGCCGAGAAACGCGAAGAGCATTTCGTTGGTCGTCTGCTCGCCCTGGAACACGTCCTTCGGCGGCATCGACGGGTTGTTCGGGTTGGTGCTGCTGTTGTCGAAGACCGCCTCGACATCGATCCGGCTGCCGGCCGGGGCAGCGATCGGCTTTGCGAACCAGTACGTCTCCTGCCAGTTGTAGTCCCAGGCCGGGATCTCGATGATCGTCTGCGGTTCGCCGCCGGGTAACGTCAGCGACACTTTCACGCTCTTGCCGAGCAGGTGCATGTGCGGCAGGACGTTGTGCAGCACCGCGTCGTGGTGCAGGTAGATCGTGCCCTTCGACGCGTGGTGCGCGTCGTTGGCGGCGATCTTTTCGAACGGCTTCATGCCCGGCACGACGACGGTCTGCCAGGGCTGTTCCACCGGCTTCTTCGCGAAGTACAGGCCGACCTGCGTGCGGTCTGACTCGGCCTTGCCCGTGCGGTGGTAGTGGACCTGGAGCAGGAAGTCGCTGCCGGCCGGGAGATACCAGCCAGTACCTTCGGGCAGCATTTGAGGGCCCTGCCCCGGCGCGTAGCCGCCCAGGCCGCCGAACTTCGGCTTGTCGCCCAAGCGGAAGACCGGCGGGAAGAAGCCGACGCCCATGCCCACCGAGTAGCCGGGCCCGCGGTCCGCGGCGAGCGGGTCCTGCTTGGCCTGCGACTTCGTTTCCAGCCCGCGGCCCGACCCCGTGGTGTCGAAGAAGTGCAGCGTGTGATGGACGACCTTCGTGTTACCCGGGCGGACTTCGTATCCCACCACCCACTTGTCTTCCGTCAGCTTCGTCGGGATGACGAACACGCGGAACACGTCGCGGCCGGTCGGGCCCACCTGGAACACGTCCGATGCTTCGAGGATCAGGTCCGGCTTGCCGCGAGCCCAACCTTCGACCGGCGCGGCGATCGCCGGCGCCTCCGTCTTCGGTCCTTCCGGGGAACCTGCATCGACCCACGCGGCCAGGGTTGCGATCTCCTTGTCGGTCATGCGACGCTCGCCCTGCATCGCGACGCCGGCTTGCGGCAACCAGGGCGGCATCTGCTTTGTGGCCGTGTATTCCTTGATGTCGCCGGCCCACTTCTTCGCCTGTTGGTAGGTCAGCAGCGAGAACGGGCCGACCTCGCCGGGTCGGTGGCAGCTCACGCAGTGCTTTGCCAGGAGCGGTGCGACGTCGCGGTGATACGTCACCGCGCCGGTGGCTGCCGCGGTCGAGGGCCGTTCGACGGGGCAGCCGATGGCCGTCGTCGTGGGTTCTGCGATCGGTTTGCCGGCGAGCGTCGCTTCGATCGCGTCTTTCAGGTCGTGCCGGGTGGTCGCCGCGGCACGCTTGAGCCGGGCGACGTAGCTGTCATCGATCCGGCCGCGGTATTTCAGCTTCAGATCACTGTCGAAGACGAACGCTTCGGGCGTGATGGTCGCCCCCAGAGCGTCAGCCGTCTTCGCGTCGGCGTCGCGGTAGATCGGGAAGCCGAGCTTGAAGTCGGCCGCCTGCTTGCTCAGCGTCGCCGGCGGGTCCTGCGTCGGGCAGACGCCGACGAATGCGACGCCCCGCGGCCCGAACTCCTTCGCCATTGCGGCGAGGTCGGCGGCGTAGCCCACCGCGATCGGGCAGTCGAACGCCATCGTCACGACCACCGTCGCCTTCTCGCCCTTCACCTGCGATAGGGTCCTGGCCGCGCCGTCGAGGCCGGTCAGCGGGATTTCGGCCGCCGGGCTCGCGCCGGCCAGGAGCAGCCCGGCGATGATCGTCAGCATTCTCTTCATGAAACACGCCCTCGCGGCGACGGCGGGGCGGGCCGTCGTCGTGCAGGTTTACCCAGCCTGCGTAGTGAGAGTTTTAGGAGTCCTGGCTGCCGGCGATCCGCTGCATCAGCCGCAGCACGAACACCCGGGCCGGCTCCGCGTCGCCCGCGATCGCCAGCGTGACCTGCGTCCGCCCCGCGGAGACTGTCAACAACTTGCTCGGCAACTCGCCCAGCGTGCCGTCGATGATCACGGCCGAGTCGATCTTGCCCAGCGGCAGGAACACCTCGGCCACCGACCCCACCGAGCGCACGGTCCGCGCCAGCAGCGAGTGCGGCATGAACGCCAGCGTGGTCATGCCGCCGGTGGGTTTCACGCCGTGGCTGCCGGTCGTCGCCGCGATGCCGGTGAGCGTGTCGCCCGAGGTCAGTGACTGCGGCATCACCCCATGAATCGACGGCGCGGGAATCGCCCGGGTTACTTCGCCGTCGTCGACCTTGATCGTGGAGACGGTCCGGAATTCGATGTCGTCGAGCTTGATCCGGTCGGTGCCCGGGCCGGCGTTTTCGGTCGGGTCCGCGCTCTGATTGAGCGGCACGCGGTCGTCGTCTTCGCCCGGGCGGTGGGCCTGGGGTTTCTCCTTCGGCGGCGGTGTGGGATGACTCACGTCGCGCGGGGCCGGCTCTGTCAACTTGCTGAAGTCGAACATGCCGCCGTCGCCGGTCGGCTCGTCGGTGGCCGATTCGAGGAATGCGAAGTCCGGGCCGGTGTCGGCCGGGGCCTTCGACGGGAACAGGCCGCCCACGCTCGCCGCCCGGCACCAGCGGCCGGTCTCGTCTTTGCGCACCAGGTGTTCGGGCAACAACTCGCCCGCGGCGGCCATCTTCCGAAGCTGCGACGACCGCACCGGACCCGACACCGTGCCCGACCTGTCGATGTACCACTTCGCCATCCGACGCCCTCGTGACTGTCTGTGCGGCTCGGTCAATTTCGGTAAACTACTCGCTCTGGGCAAGATTGCGCGCTTCGGGCCGCCGACCGGTGTTGGTCCTTCGTCGAAAGCATCGACGATGGGCTGTTGATATCGTGTCGACGGCTGTCGACGGAATCATCGATCGTCGGGTCGGCGAAAAAGCGACCGATCCGCCGACAGCGTAACCCGCCGGTGAACGACGGGTTATTGACAGTCGGCCAACGGCGTGCGGATCGCCTTAACCCGTTGCCGGGCCGGTGCCTCGGCCGGGCCGCCCGGAGGTTATCAGCGGGATTTCGTTCCCCTGATATTACCTCCACCTTATTTAAATACTTCCTTCTTAGTTCAGAGAAGAAGTACGGAGAGCAGGGCCATGAAACTCGATTGTGAACGCGAAGCCCTCCTGCAGGATTGCCAGCTCGTCGCCGCGGCCGTCGCCTCGAAAGACGTGAAGCCGATCCTCCGGCACATCAAGGCCGTGGCCCAGGGCGACCGGTGCACGCTGATGGCCACGGACCTGGAGCAGGGCATCCGCCTCGAGGTCCGCAGCCCCAAGGTGTTGAAGCCGGGCGACGCCATTCTACCCGCCAGCCGGCTGCTCTCGATTCTCCGGGAATCCACCGACGACCGCCTGACCATCGAGGCCGATGCCGAGCGGGTCATGGTGACCGGGCACAGCACCGAGTTCGAGATGGCCTCCGAAGACCCGTCGGCGTTTCCCGACGTGCCGGACCAGGCCGACAAGAAGTACCACGAGATCACGGCCGGCGTGCTGCGGACGATGATCCGCAAGACGGTGTTCGCCGCGGCCAAGGAGAGCACCCGCTACGCGATGACGGGCGTGCTCTGGGAGCTGGAGGGCAGCACGGCCAAGCTGGTGGCCACCGACAGCAAGCGGCTTGCCGTGATCACCGGCGAGGCCCACGAGGTCGGCGGGCACGACACCAAGGGCGGCCAGCACCTCGTCCCCTCGAAGGCCATGAGCCTGCTGGAGCGGAACCTGGTCGACGACTCGGAGCTGGTGAAGGTGAGCCTCCGGCAGAACGAGGCGTTGTTTCAGACGGCCCGGGCCCTGGTGTATACCCGGCTCGTGGAGGGCCGGTATCCGCCGTACAAGGACATCCTGCCGAAGAAGTCGGCCGTGAAGATTCCGCTGGCGGTCGGCCCGATGCTGAGCGCGGTGCGCCAGGCGGCGATCATGACCGACGACGAGAGCAAGCGGGTGATGTTCCAGTTTGCCGCGGGCAAGCTGACGCTGCAGGCCCAGGGGGCGGCGACGGGCAGGTCGAAGGTCGAGATCCCGATCGAGTACGACGGGGCAAAGATCGACATCAACTTCGACCCGGTGTACGTGATCGACCTGTTGAAGATCCTGGAAGTGGACGACCCGCTGACGCTGGAGATGACCGACGGCACCCGCCCGGCCCTCTTCCGCAACGGCCCGAACTACCAGTACCTGGTCATGCCGCTGAGCTGACCCGGCCGGCCCGGAAGCGTTTCATTTCATTTCATTTCACACACACCCGTTTCGTTTCACCGGGTGGATCACGGTGATGCGCGGGCACTTAAGATGTGGCCGGGCGGACGGTTGCGGCGATATCGGGAGTCGGGAGCCGCGAATCGGGAATCGGGAAAACTGCCGTTTTGGCAGGGGACGGAGGCCGTCTTCGTAGCGGCATTCGCCAGAATGCCGATGGACCAGCGCTGGCGGGCACGCATCTGCAACTGGCGAGGTGGTGGGCTCTCTCCCCGTGCCCGGCTCCTGCCGGGACACGGGCACTTTGCGGCTCCGCAGCGTGGGTCGGGGGGTGTGGCCACCGGTGAAAGTTGACCGGGGCACGTGAATCGAGTATGATTTCAACACAATTGACCTGCCAGCCGAACTGTCACCGTATGGTGCGCGTGCCCCGCAAGGGGATAGGCTGACGGGTTTTTTTACGGCCATACCCGAAGCCGCACTTCGTGGCTTTTGATTGCGTTTCGGTAATCTGCCGCGTCTGTTCGCTCCGGCTTCAATGAGCAGGCTACTGCACCGCAGACCATGTCTGCCATTTGAATCAACACATTGCTGTGCGATGTGACCGACTTGATCTTCCGGAACGGGCTCTTCCCCGTTTTATCCCTCAAACGCTTCATGAGATAGTTCTTCAGGTTGTCTGCGAACCCGCGGTCTCCGCAGCGGTCGAACCAAACCGTCGCACCGGGCAGATCGTGTCTTATGTTCTCAAAAAGAAACCGGATGGGGGCCTTGTACGCAGAGTCCTTGTGCCGGAATCCCTGGCCGACCGTCTTGCGTTTGTTGAGCGCGAATGAGTGATACCGGAATCGCTCCGGGCGGATCGCCTCGAAAAAACGCCATGCGGAAGCGGTGATTCGCCTTGTTGAACTTGAACTCAGACTTGGAACCAAGCCTCAGTGATCGCCTGACGGAGTGAATTGCCGCGGCACAAGACTCGGCGTGGGCAGGCTCTTCGAACAGTACCGCAGTCACCACAAAGTAATCCGTCGACCCCTTTTCAAACTTGAATCCTGTATCTCCGGACTCGTCCACAAAAATCAGCATGTTCCGGGCACTCACATCGGCGCAACGCTGGAAGTCGTCTCTGGCAACTCCGGCAAAATGAATCCTACATCCATTCGCGCCGGCGGTCACGCATCTGCTCCGGGCGACGTGGAGCGTTTCCTTCTTGTGCCCGGCTCCTGCCGGGCCACGGGTGCTTCGCGGGCCCGGAGGGCACACCGAGCTTAGCCCCGGCTGAAGGCCGGGGTGCGGGGCGACTCCAACTTCCACGGGCCCGGAGGGCATACCGAATCCTGCCGCCGCGGGCCGCAACTGCTATCGTCAACCGAAGCCCCCGGTCGGCCTCCCCACGGCATCCGGAACTCGCCTCATACCCCGCATCAAGTGCCTGTCCATCCGTCAGCCCATGGTCGAGCAGGCGACGGAATCTAACCCGACCCCTTTTCTTGCCTGATCCCGATTCTACTTCGAAAAGGCTAACCCGACCCCATTTCTTCGCCTCGCTCAGCGTGGAAACGGGGCTAAATAATTCTGTCAGGAGTGGACCAGCGGTATGGGGGATGCCGTGTTCCTCGGGGCGGTCCGACTGATACCGAATATCTTGTGGAACTGTCTCGACTGAACGAATTGGCTGAGCGCTGAAGCAAGCCTTTCATTCCCGTCAGCGATCAGGCCGACGATTTAAATTCCCAATACTGCTCCCGGTCTTCCGGTCCCGGTTCAGGCAATTCAAATACTTCCGTGTCTTCGGGAGCAATAAATTGCTTGTAACAATCGTATTCGAGCAATCTGGTTTCGCCCGGATGGATCGAAACTGTCGGAAGATAGCCGCCACCTTCCAGCGGCCCGGTCTTTGGCGGGCGCATTTTTCCACGGATGCCAACCGACAAGTATGGCAGTGTCATGGCCGATCCATTGTGAATCTCGAAGCGCAGGTCTTCATTCGGGGCGACGCCGACAACACGCCATCGAAACTGCTTCCGGGCCGCCACGACGGCACGTTCATGATCGGTGAAGGGAGTCGGGCCTGCTTCGATGGCCTCCCATTCTACCTTCTTAAATCGCTTTCGTGCCGCTATACTTTTCGTCTTCAACCATTCGTCAAAGCCATCCGCAGTCTTTCGCATACCATTCTGAAACGATTCAAACACTGGCGATTCTTTGCTCTGTACTAGAAGTGACTCCCGAAAATAGGCATACGATGTCCAAGTTCGCCCAAATTGGACAAATGCTTCACCATCCAAGTTCTCTGCCTCTCGAGGCCCAGCAAATATCGTTACATAGTAATTCGTACTGTACCGATACAACTCAGCATTGCCGAACCGCAATACAAATTCCTTGTATGACGGAGGCAGTGGAAGCTTACACGACTCCACCGCTTGCCGAAGTTCGGCAGGTGCTGGACCGTCCACAAGATGAAACTTCCGGGTCTTGATCCGGGCCATCTCTTCTTCGAGCCACTCAAACATGCTTTGTTTGACCTCCTCTTACTGTTTTGGTGGCCGGCCACCCAGCCGTCCCCAACGTTGAAAGTCGTCTCTGGCAACTCCGGCAAAATGAATCCTACATCCAATCGCGCCGGCGGTCACGCATCTGCTCCGGGCGACGTGGAGCGTTTCCTTCTTGTGCCCGGCTCCTGCCGAGCCACGGGTGCTTCGCGGGCCCGAAGGGCACACCGAGCTTAGCCCCGGCTGAAGGCCGGGGTACGCGGCGACTCCAACTGACCTGGGCCCGGAGGGCACACCGAATCCTGCCGGCCGCGCCCGCTCCTATCGTCAACCAGAGCCCCCGGTCGGCTTCCCCACGGCATCCGGACCCCGCCTCATGCCCCGCATCAAGTGTCTGTCGATCCGTCAGCCTATGGTCGAACAGGCGACGGAATCTAACCTGACCCCTTTTCTTGCCCTTGGATTTGCTCAAGACGACGAAGCCCACAGCGACCAAGGCCATCGAGTCGCTTTGCCGGGTCGAGATACTCTCGGAGACATCCGGCCGGCAGCGCGACCGCGTATACGCGTATTCGAGATACATGGCGCTGATCACGGGAGACACGGAGTAACAAAACCGCAGGCGGTGAATGGCTAGTGGCCCGTCTCGCCGAGTTCATCGGCATCGCTACACCAGGTCGTATCCACGCATATCAAACGTGGACCCGGCCCGGGATCGCAGAATGAAACGCGCCTATTACTCCGACTCGATTGCGACGTTTCTTGAAAGGTCCGAAGATGAGATCGTCGGAATCCTAACGAGCGGTTCGGAGTTTTCCGTTGAGACGACTCAGACTCGTGCATGGTCAGGTCAGATTCGGATTCTCAAGGAAGTGCTGGGGCCGTACCGGGACCGCGGTAGAGTGTACTTCGAGTATTCGATACCGCGGCTCGGGAAGCGAATCGATGTCGTGCTTCTTCTCGGCGCGGTGATTTTCGTTCTCGAGTTCAAAGTTGGCGAAAAGGACTTCCCGGCCCATGCGGTCGATCAGGTCACGGACTACGCACTGGATCTCAAGAACTTTCACGAGACCAGCCACAACTGTAGCATTGCACCGGTACTCATCGCTACGAAGGCGCCTTCCTCCACGTTCGCTGTCACGACCACGCCGCTGAACGACAAACTTCTGGGGCCAATCTCCTGTGGCGAGGGCATGCTTCCCGAAGTGATTGAAAAGGTCTTGGAGTTTGTTGCCGACGTTGAAATCGATGCCTCTAAATGGGAAGCCGGGCGATATTGCCCGACACCGACCATCATCGAAGCCGCAATCGCCCTTTACGGTGGTCACTCTGTCTCTGAGATTTCAAGGAGCGATGCCGGGGCGATCAATCTGACACAAACCTCGGACGCGATTTCCGAAGTGATCGAGCGATCACGCTCGGCTGGGCACAAGTCGATCTGTTTCGTGACCGGAGTTCCCGGCGCCGGCAAGACACTGGTCGGTTTGAACATCGCTACGCAACACATCGACAAGGACTCGGAGCTATACAGCGTCTTCCTTTCTGGGAACGGACCGCTGGTGGCGATCCTGCGAGAAGCCCTGGCACGTGACCGTGTTCGACGTCAGAAGGAGAATGGAACTCGACTGACCAAGGCCAAAGCCCTCAGCGAAGTGAAGGCCTTCGTACAAAATGTTCACCACTTCCGGGACGATTGCTTGGTCAGTTCCGGTGCTCCGATAGAGCACGTCGTGCTTTTCGATGAGGCTCAGAGGGCCTGGAACAAGGGGCAGACCGCCTCTTTCATGAGTCGAAAGAAGGGTGTTGCAGACTTTGACCTGTCAGAGCCGGAGTTTCTTATCTCGTGCATGGACCGCCATGCTGATTGGGCCGTCATCGTTTGCCTTGTCGGCGGTGGCCAAGAAATCAACACGGGCGAGGCCGGCATTGGCGAGTGGATTGAGTCACTGACAAGGGCGTATCCGCATTGGCACGTTTACCTCTCATCCAAGATGACGGACAGCGAGTATGCCGCGGGCCAATCGCTCGATATGGCGAAGCAACTACCCAACTGTTTTGTCCGCGACGAGTTGCACCTCGGCGTCTCGATGCGCTCGTTCCGGGCGGAAAAAGTCTCGCTCCTCGTGAAGCAACTGCTCGATCAGGAACTTGAGGAGGCCCGGCGAACATGGAAGACGATTGATCGCAACTACCCCATCGTGCTGAGTCGCGATATGCCGGTTGCCAAGAGTTGGTTGCGAAACAAGGCTCGCGGTACTGAACGATACGGTATTGTCGTGTCGTCGCAAGCTCAGCGATTGAAGCCCCATGCCATCGATGTCCGATCGCCGGTCGATCCGATTCACTGGTTCTTGGACGGAAAAGAAGATGTTCGATCCTCTTACTACCTGGAGGACGTGGCTTCGGAGTTCTTAGTACAGGGACTGGAACTCGATTGGACGTGCGTGACATGGGACGCCGACTTCCGCTATAGCCCCGGAGAATGGCAGCACTGGTCGTTCTGCGGAGACCGATGGAACCAGATCAGGAAGCCGGAACGAAAGACGTATCTCAAGAACGCCTATCGCGTGCTGCTCACTCGTGCCCGCCAGGGAATGGTCATCGTTGTTCCGAAAGGAGCCGATTCAGATCCCACACGTAGGCACGAGTATTACGACCAGACGTTTGACTACCTCGCCAGCGTCGGGATTCCGATGATCGGTTGAGTTTCCCGCGGCAGGTGCCAAAATTCTCGCTTGGCGCCGATGTCGTGAGTCGGTGTGCCCTCCGCGCCCGCGGTGCGGTTGATGAATGTACCCGCGATCAGTTGTTGATGGCGTTGCGGCTGTACATGCGGACGCCGTTCGGGCGGCTTCATGGGACGAACCCGGAGATTGTCGCGCTGGCGGCGAAGATCGGGCGGTCGCCCGGGGCACTGGCGATGAAGGCCAGCAACTTCGCGGCCCTCGATCCGCAACTGCCGCAGCAGGGCCTGGGCAACGTCAGCCGGGGCGACCGCGACATCTGGCAGGAGTTCGCCGACGATGCGAGCCGGCTGGCCGAGCAGGCGGAGGAGGCGGCCGAGCGGTTCGGCATCGGCGATGCCGCGACCGGACTCGCCGGGCCCGCGGGTCCGTCGGACCGGGAGAGTACGGTGCGCGTCCGTCGGCTGCAATCGTTTTTCCGCGGGGCGGTGCTGGCGTCGTACGAGGGGCGGTGTGCGATCACCGGGTTGGCGGTGCCGGAACTTCTGGTGGCGTCGCACATCATTCCCTGGAGCGAATCGGAGAAACGCCGGGCCGACCCGACCAACGGCCTCGCACTCAACGCGCTGCTCGACCGGGCGTTCGACCGCGGGCTGATCGGAGTCGACGACGCCGGGCGGGTGCTGGTGTCGGCGTCGCTGCGGGAGCGGTCGCGGTCGGCCGAGCTGACGTGTTCGCTCCTGGAGATTGAAGGCCGGCCGCTGGAGTTGCCCAGGCGGTTTGCGCCGGACCCGGCGGCGCTGCGGTATCACCGCGAGCGGGTGTTTGTGGCGTGAGGGGGAGTGTTGGGGTCACGACGCGGATGGATGCAGCGCTCCGCTGCGCGTCGCGGCTAACGGTTGTTTGCGTTACGATTTGGATTGTTGCAGCGCTCCGCTGCGCGGCGCGGGTAATGGGGTGGCGATTGTAGGGCTGCGTGGTAGGGAAATTCGCCATTTCGCAAGAATTCTCTCAAGTTGTAGCTTGTGCAATCGCGGGTACAAAAGCCGGCCGGGGGCGGGCCGCGGGGCTTCCGATTTAACTCGTGCTGCGATAGCGACTTGCGAACTATCCGCGGAATCCGGCCCGGTGTGGCATGCGGCGTGCGAATGGTAATCCCGTGTCCGCATCACACACCATACAGGGGCCGATCATGAAGACTGTCAAAAACACCCGCACCATCACCCGTCGCCAGGAAGCCGAAGTCCGCGCCCTGTTGCGGGACATCGGCCGGGTACTGTGGCTGAGCAAGCAGATGGCCGCGGAGATCACCCGCGAGTCGTGTCAGCCGGCCCGGCCGGAGATGGCCGAGTTCTGCGCCGTCGACTCGCTGGCGTTCACGGCGTGAGGAGGCTGTCGACCTGTGGCGGGGCTACCCGACCGACCCGGGGTGGCCGACGCCGGGTGGGCGTCCTGCCCGCCAGCGTTGACGCGGGGCCCCGTGGCCACACGGGCCGGCGAGCTGTGCGGGCGAAACGGGCGGGAGATGGACACCGTCATTTACCGGCCGGGATGTCCTTCGTGGCCAGTGCGGTGTATTCCTGGAACTGCTTCGTCCAGAGGGCAGCCAGTTCACGTACTTTGTCCGGCTTCTCCCGGGCGAGGTTCCTGGATTCCGAGCGATCGCTGCTCAGATCGTACAACTCCCACGGGCTGTCTTTGCCGGCCGCGACGATCTTCCAGTCACCGACCCGGAGGGCGCGATTGCCCTCGTGCAGCCACCAGAGCGAGTCGCGGGGGACGGAGCCGTCCTTGGCGAACAACGGTAGCAGACTTTTACCGGGCGCGGGCGGGACGGGTTGGACGTGCCATGTCGCGACGGGTTTGCACCCGGCCGCATCGAGGATGGTCGGCACGATGTCGATCACATGCCCGGGGGTGTGCCGAGTTTCCCCGCGGGCGGCGATGCCTTGCGGCCAATGAACGATCAGTGGTGTGGCGATGCCGCCTTCATGGACCCAGGTCTTGTGGCGGCGAAATGGTGTATTGGCGAGACTTGACCAGCCCGGACCGATACTGAGAAATGTCGCGCCCGTGCCACATTCGGCGTGGGGATCATGCCCGTCGCCGCGGACCATGATCTCGGCGCTCGCGCCGTTGTCGGAAAGGAAGAAAACAAGGGTGTTGTCCCAGGCTCCCATGGTTCGGATCTGAGCCAGCACCCGGCCGATCTCGCGGTCCATCCGGTCCACCATGGCGGCATGAACCGCCATCTTGTTTGATTGAAACTCCTTCTGTTCGGCGTTGAGATCCGACCAGGCCGTGGGCCGGTTGAGTTCGTGGGGGCCGAGTTTCTTCATGGCGTCGGCAAAAGCGTAGGGCGGACCGATATCGCGCTCGATGGCGGCGAGCGAAGTGCCGCCGATGTTCAATTCCCTCAGGCGCCGCCACCGGGCCTCGCGAAGGACATCCCAGCCCGGACGGTAAGTCTGGCGGTAGGGAGCGATGTCATGGGCGGAGGCCTGGAGCGGAAAGTGCGGCGCCGTGAAGGCGAGGTACTCCAGAAACGGCTGGTGCGGGTAACGCTCGGCGTGTTCTTTCAGGCATTTGATGGCATGGTCGGCGATGGCGGTGGTCGAGTAGTAACCCGTCTGGATGGGGACCGGAGGAAGGGGCTTGTCGTCTTCTGTGTGCTGGCGGGGGGAAAAGTGTCGGTCGTGGTCATTCAGGCTGTAGGAATGATCGAACCCGTTTTGCAGGGGCTTTCCGTCGACGTGCCATTTGCCCGAATGATAGGAGCGATACCCGCACGGCTTCAGCAGTTCCGGGAGGAGCCGTGCCCATACCGGCCGGGCGCCCTGCGCGCCACTCTTCACGCCGGGCACGGCATCGCGACGGACCTGTTGTGCGTAATAGCCCGTGAGGATGGCGGCGCGCGAAGGCCAGCAGCGGGACGTGTTGTAGAACTGAGTAAACCGGATGCCGTTCTTCGCCAGCAGGTCGAGATGGGGAGTCGCGATCTCGCCACCATAACAGGCGGCATCCGAAAAGCCCATGTCGTCCGCGACAATCAGGAGGATGTTCGGCTTGCCCGGGTCGGCGGCGAGCGACGCCACCGGGGCGGCCAGCAGAAGCAGGGCGAACGGGATCATGAGCCGGATTGCTGCTGTCATCACCGCGACCCCCGGACTGTTTGACACATCGACCCGCCGCCCGGGCCGGCGGCGGTGATAGTCTATCCCCCGGGCAGTCGGTGCTCCACCAAAAAAGGGGTCATTCTACTTTGATTCGCCCCTCAGCCGCGGGCGACCGGGCCGTTGCGGGGCGGCAGCCGCGGAAATCTGCGCTGCACCTGATCCGCGGGGCGTGTAGGTTGACCGGAGTGCCCGGCAACGCCCCGTCGCGCCGGAGATCGGCTTGTCTGGCCGGGGAGGGCTTGTGGATGAACGAGTCGGCGATCCGCGAGTACATCGTGACCACGTTTCCCGACATCGGCGTCACCGACGCGGCGGGCGACAGCTACTTCTTCACCGACCCGGAGAAGATGTTCCCGTTTGCCACGCTCGTGACCAGCGACGCCCACGATCAGGTGTCGGACCTCAACCGGCCGGGCGTTTACCGGCTGAACATCGGCGTCAGCAAGCAGCGGTTTGCGGAGTTGTTCCCCGGCCCGGCGGAACACGACTATACCGCGCTCGACCGCCTGATGCCGCACCCGGTCTACGGCAAGATGTACTGGGTCTGCGTGCTGAACCCGGGCCCGGCCACGATGGAGACGGTAAAGCAGTTGCTCGCCGAGGCACATCAGACAGATATGCGCCAGCACCGCAAGCAGGGCGAGGCGTCGTCGTAGCCGTATTCGCCAGACTACGGCCTGCGGGATTCAGCGAGCGTGGGCTGATCGGCATTCTGGCGAATGCCGCTACGGTTCTGCCAGACTACGGCCTGCGGGATTCAGCGAGCGCGGGCTCATCGGCATTCTGGCGAATGCCGCTACGACGTTGTTCTTCACACCGTCTTCAGGAAGTTCAACCGGAAGCGGAGGAAGTCGCTCGAGTCCACCTGGCCCGAGCCGTCGGCATCGAACGCCGGGCTCGCCGACAGGAACGCCAGGCGGAACGCGAGGAAGTCACTCGAGTCGACCTGCCCCGAGCCGTCGGCATCGCCGTAGAGCCGGAAGAGCTTGTTGGTTGTGTTGCCGACCAGCGTGTAGTCATCGCCGGCGATTCCGTTGGCGTCGCCGTCGAGGCTGCCGCCCGGGTTATTGAGCTGACTCGCAAGCGCGGTCAGCGTATACCGGCCGTCGGCCAGCGAGCCGGCATCGACCGCGCCGCCGGTAAACGTCAGAGTCGCTTTCGTCGTCGTGCCCTGGTTGTACACGGCTTGGAGCGCGACCGGCAGCCCGTCGGATTGACGGACCAGCGTAAACGCGCTGGCCGGGTCGAACGGTACGTTCACCAGGCTGTCGAAGTTGACGGTGACCGACGTGACTCGCGACCGCTGGGCCGAGCCGTCGTTGACCTGGATGCCGGTGATCTTCGGGGCCGTCAGGGTGGGTACGGTGAGCATCGTCAGCGTGACATCATTGCCCGTGCCGCCTTTGTAGCTGATGCCGGCCGTCGCTCCGCCGAGAAACGAGACGGTCGCGCCCTCGGCCAGGCCGGTGAAGGTGCCGGTGATCGTATCGCTGCCGTCGTTGTCGATGATGCGGAAGACGTCGCCGACCTTGGCCGGGAAGCCGAGCCCGCGAGTGAGTGGCCCGCTGAGCGTCACGGTGCCGTTGACGACAAGTTGGTCGTACTGGCTCCCGGCCGTCGTGCCGTTCAATTCGACGGCGAGGCCGCCGAGGCTGACGTTACCGGTGACGGTCAGCAGTCCGGGTGACGCCCCGGGGCTGAGCGTGCCGGTGCCGGAGACCGCGCCGACGACGCTACCGGCCCCGGTGATCTGCCCGGTGCCGGAGTTGACGATCGGCGCCTCGCAGGTGAAGGTGTTGCCGGCGGGGACAGTGATCCGGCCGGAGTTTTGAAACGCGGGCGCGCCGAAGTTACGGAACCGGAAGTTCGCCCCGGCGAGTGTGATCAGGCCCTGATTGTCGAAGCCCGTTCCGGAATAAGAGCGGATCTCCGCGCCGGTCGCGCTCGCGCTCGTGGTGACAACACCGCCCGGCAGATTGACGAAACCCCCGTACAGATGGAGATTCGTGTATCCCGGCGCACCCGCGCTCGGGCCGGAAAATGTGATCGTGCCACTATTGGAAATGGTGCCATTTACTTCGGTGTCGACGCCGCTGTTCAGTTTATGCTGGAGCGACAAAGTCGCGCCGGCGAGATTGGTGAAGGCCCCGCACTTCGTGTAGCCTTGCGTTTGCAGAAAGGTCCCGGAATTGACGACCGGGACATTAAGCGTTGTGCCCGTCGTCGACACGATCCCGCCCGCAGCGATGACAAGTTGACCGGTACCGTTGGCGGTCAGGCCCGAAACGAGTGACAGTACGATGCCACTGACGGTGAGGTTGGCATTCAAAGTAAGCGTGGTGAATGACGAACCCACCGACCAGGTGCCGCCACCGGTGGTGGTGCCGCCCCCGTAGTCGACGTTCATGAAATAACCGGTGGAGAGCGTTCTGCCGGGGCTGATGGAGAGCGTGCCGCTGGTTTTGAAGGTCGGGGCCGGGCTGTTGCCGGAGGTGATCGACAGGTTGACGGTGTCGACGGAAAGGGTGCCCTGGTTGTCGAACGTGGTGCCGTCGAACAGGCGGATCGTGCGGTTGCCGCCCGCCCCGGCGAGGCTTCTCACCACGCCGCCCGGGAGGTTGGTCAGCAGGGAATGCAGGTCGAGCGTGGAATCGGAATTTACGACACTGGTCAACTCGATCGTACCGCTATTGGTAAACGTTCCGTTGACCTGCGTCGGGCCGGCAAGCACTTGCCAGATCGCCCCGGCTTGATTGACGACGGGGGCGTTGAGCGTCGGCGCGGGTCCGGAGATCGTCCGCCCGGCGGCGTTGGTCAGCGTTGCGGGGCCGTTGATGATCGTGCCCGAATTCAGTTTGATGTCGAAGTTGGCGTTGGTCAGATTGGCGGTGAGTTTCACCTTGGTAGATTGGCCGGACCAGTCCCACGTGCCGCCGCCCGAGACCGGCCCGCCCTGGTAATCGATGTTCATGAAGTAGCCGTTGACCAGGGTCGTTCCCGTGCCGATGTTCAGCGCACCGGTGTTGACGAAGGTCGGGTTCAGTGAGCCGGACGCGATCGAAAGGTCGATGCCGCTGGTCTGAATCGCGCCGGAGTTTGTAAACGTCGCATCGCTGCGGATGTCGAGCTTGCGGCGGCCACCCGTTCCGGGCTGGGCGAGGATGGTCGCGCCGGCGGCGTTGGACGAATCGGAACTCATACCGAAGGAGATTTCGTGGGTCGGGCCGACGCCGGCCGTGGCTTCGAGCCGCAGCAGTCCCTGATTCGTGAATTTGCCCTCGATGAGGGCCGTCCCGCCCTGCATCCAGACCGTACCGGACGGGGCGTTGGTCATGGTCGATTTGATCGTGAATCCGGAGATGGAGTCGATGAATGGCGAGACGACCGTGCCGTAGTTGGTGAGCGGGAGGCTGATCGACGTGGCATACAGGCTGACGGTCCGGCCGGCCTCAATCGTCTGCGTGTCGGAGCCGGTGATCGTCAGGTTTTGCAAACTTGACCCGTTGAGGATGTCGAGGGTGCCTCCGTTGAGTTGATAGTGGCCATAATTGAAAAGCCCGCCACCCATGGTGAATGAGCCGGTGATGCTCAGGTTGCGGACCAGATTCAGCGAGCGGACGCCGGCCGCCCCATTCACGAACACCGTCGAAGGTCCGCCGGGGTTTTCCGCGCTGAGGATGGCGTCGTCGCCCAAGCCCGGCACGGCGTGCTGCACGGGGACCGTGCCCACGATATCCCAGTTGCCGGCATCGAACCAGTTGGTGCCGAGGCCGAGCGGCCCGCCTGTCCAGCTCATGACGGCGGGGACGATGCGATCGTCCAGGAGCATGGCGGACGGGCGGGACAGGCGGTTTCGGCGGGCCATGATCGGGCACTCCCGGGCGGGATTGGGGCGACGCTGCCGGTATCAATGCGTCCCGGTCGGCCGATCTGTTGCGAAAAATGTGTTCCTGCTATTCTCGTAGCCGTATTCGCCAGAGTACGGCAATCGCAACGCCGCAACCCGGTCTGCTACATTGGAAGCAGGGTCTCGTTCACGGAGATTGGACCATGGCGCATTCGCTCACATCGTTTGGAATTGACCAACTCAGCGTCCGGGAGCGCCTCGAGTTGATTGATCAGATTTGGGACAGCCTCCCGGAGGCGGTCTCGCCGCAGGACGTGCCGGAGTGGCACCTGGTGGAACTGGCGAAGCGGCGTGCCGACGCCGAGGCCAGTCCGGGGGAAGGCCGACCATGGCGGGACGTGCTCGCCTCACTGAGGGCGGGACCGTGAGCCGGACGGATCCGTCCTATAGCGAGTTAATCCACCCAGAATTCGTCCGCCGATCACCGCCGCCTCACTGACCGCGCGTATTGCACCGGCAGGATGTTGGACGCACCTTCCACTCCCAGCGCCTCGGCCGCGTGGTAGGGCCAGTAGGGGTCGCGGAGCAGTTCGCGGGCGAGCATGACGATATCCGCGTGTTCGTCGCGGATGGCGTCGTCGGCCTGCTTGGGCTCGGTGATCATCCAGCCCGCGGCCGTCGCCACGCCCGCCTCTTTGCGGATGCGACCCGTGATCGGGATCATGAATCCGGGGGCCCACGGAATCTTCGAGATATCGGGCGTGTTGAACCCGTGGCTCACGTCGAGCAGGTCGAGCCCTTCCGCCTTCAGGCGACGCGCGAGTTCGACGGACTCCTCGACCGTCACGCCGCCAGCCACCCAGTCGGTGACGGAGAGTCGCGCGGTCAGCGGCAGCCGCTCGGGCCAGACCTTGCGCACGGCGGTGAACGTCTCCATCAGGAATCGGATGCGGTTGTCGAAGCTGCCGCCGTAGTTGTCTGTCCGGTGGTTGGAGAGCGGCGAGTAGAACTCGTGGGCCAGGTAGCCGTGGGCGAAGTGCAACTCGAGCCACTCGAAGCCCGCGGCCCGCGCCCGCTTCGCCGAGGACACGAAGTCGTCGCGGACTCGGGCGATGTCCTGCACGGTCATCGCGCGCGGCGTCTTCGGCAGGGTGCCGCCGAACGGGATGGCCGACGGCGCGATGGTTTCCCAGCCGCCCTTGTCGGTATCGATGTGGTCGTCGCCCTCCCACGGCTTGTTCGCGCTGGCCTTCCGGCCGGCGTGCGCCAACTGGATGCCGGCGGCCGCGCCGTGCTGCTTCATGAACCGGACGATGCGGGCGAACGGCTCGACATGGGCATCGTGATAGATGCCGCTGTCGGCCGGGCTGATTCGGCCCTCCGGCGACACGGCCGTCGCCTCGACGATGACGAGCCCCGCGCCACCGACGGCGCGCGAGCAGAGGTGAACGAAGTGCCAGTCGTTCGGAAAGCCGTCGTCCGACGAATACTGACACATCGGCGAGACCGCGATGCGGTTCCGCAGCGTCACATCCTTCAGCCGGTATTCCTGAAACAGACTCGCCATGCTCGCTCCAATAGGTCGCTTCAATGGGGACATTCTACTTTGATTGCGTCAGACCGCATCGCGCAAGCGGGTCAGGTCGGCACCCACGATGGCCGGCAGGTTTCGCGTGACCTTGTCGGCCGGCCAGTCCCACCAGCGGATCGCGAGCAGTTCGGCGACGACCTCGTCCGGGAATCGCTGCCGGACGACCCGGCCGGGTTACCGCCGACGACGGCGTAGGCCGGTACGTCGCCGACCACGACCGATCGACTCGCGACGATCGCTCCGTCGCCGATGCGGACGCCGGGCATGACGAGCGATTCGTAGCCCAGCCACACGTCGTTGCAGACCACCGTGTCGCCCTTGTACGGCAACTCGTCGGGTTGCGGCATCACCGCCTCCCAGCCGTGCCCGAAGATGTAGAACGGGAACGTCGAGAAGCCGCTGATCTTGTGGTTCGCCCCGTTCATGATGAAGCGCACACCCCGGGCGAGGGCACAGTATTTGCCGATCACCAGCTTGTCACCGACGAAAGGAAAGTGGTACAGGACGCACCGCGACTCGAAATGCTCGGGGCCGTCCGGATCGTCGTAATAGGTGTAGTCGCCGACCACGATATTGGGGTTCCTGACCAGCGGCTTCAGGAAGCCCACCTGCGGAAAGCCCGGCAGCGGGTACGGCTCGTCGGTCGATGGAAACGGGTTCATTCTACTTTCCCGTCCCTTCGTGCCGGGTCCGCGGCCGGCCGCGCGGCCGCATGGTCGAGTCCAGACCGAGTCGCTTCGCCGTGCTCTTTTTCCAGCGATCGCTGCCGAACGGCGTGCCGCGGTTCACGCTCTGCCGGAGGGCCGACAGCGTCGCGTCGTCCTGCCCGTCGTTAAGCAAAGCTGACCATTTGGCGGGCCGGGGCGTGGGGCCGGGCGAGAGGTCCGGGCCGTCGGCGGCCGGCTTTTTCGATGCCGACGACCACAGCCAGTTCTCCGCCCGGCGGACGCGCAGGCCGCGGGCGCGGATCGGGTTGCTCTCCACGTACCGCAGCACGGACAGCAGGTGCTCGTCGGCCTGGATCGGGAACGCCTTGAACCGGCCCTGCCAGATGTGCCCGCTGGACTCGTACACGCGGTGGTACCGGCGGACGTGGCTGGTCATGAGCCACTGCATCCACCGGCTCAGGTCGCCGTCAGCCCGCGGCCAGACGACGAGGTGGAAGTGATTGGGCATCAGGCAGTATCCGATCAACCGGATCGGCAGCCGTTCGTCGGCTTCGCGGAGCAGGCGGACGAACGCGGCATAGTCGTCGGCAGTGTGAAACACCTCCGCCCGGGCGTTGCCGCGATTGATGACGTGGTAACACACCCCGCCCGCCGACGCTCGTGCTGTACGTGCCATGCGGGAATGGTAGGCAGCCGCGCGGGGGACGGAAAGTAGAATGACCCCTTAACGCACCCGTCAGGCCGCGTTGGCGGTTGATCGCTGATGCAGCAGCAGGGACGGTAAGTGTTCGTTCGCTGTCTCGCGCTTTGGCAGACTGTTTCGCGTGTCTTTCAGGAGCAGGAGTATGTTCGCGATGACTTGATCGCCCTTGATCCGGCCCTCGCAGATGTCCTCGATCAGTTCCTCCCGCAGTTTCATGAGACACTCGGCCGGGTCTTCGCCTGGTTGTCCTGCGTCCGACCTCTGCGCCCCGAGCTTGGCGAGTTGTTCCACCCGGCGGATCTCTCCGAAGTAGTCGGCCGGCTTGCGGACCTTCTTCCAGCGCAAGAGGCCGTAGAGCGAAAGGGCCCCGGCGGTAAACGCACCGAACACGCTGAGACCCTGGCTGATCCAGTTCATGAATTCCTTGATCGGCAGCGGCTTGTCCCGGTCCAGATAAGCGACGGCGGCCGTGTGCAGGGCGTACGGTGTGGCGACGTCGCGCGGCGATTTGGGCTTGGTCACGTGGGTGAATTCACTCTCGTAGAGCGACCGCATCAGCGGGGCAATGGCCCGGTCCGGCGCCCCTTTGCGAGCGACCACCAGCAACCGCAGTCCGATCGTCTCGCAGTCGGCGGCCGGAAGGGCCTGCTGGGTGAAGTAGCAGTTGGCCGGCACGACCGCCGGCTCGAGGAACTCGCGGTCGATGATCGTCGACTTCGCGTTGCCCTCCCGCAGGTTGTCCATCAGAAAGGCCCGTGCGCCCGGCAGGGGTTCGATCCGGTAGTCGGCCGCCTCGACCAGAAGCTGGACGACCGTCGAAGGAAGCGAGACCACGAGCACCAGACAGTCGGGCAGTTCGTCGATCAGCGCTTGCTTGTGTGCCGCATCGGCCCGCAGGATCGCGCGGGCCCTTTCCGCAAGTTCGGCTTTTCCCAGCTCCGTCGGGATGATGTCGCCCTTACTCTCCGGTGAAGGCAGTTTCAGCCGGCCGAAGGCGAGCAACTCCCGGGCGAGTAGCCAATCGGTGCTCCCCTTCTCGCCGAGGTTCACCCGCTTTCCCTGAATACGCTGGGCGAGGCGTGTATCCCCGGACAGTTCACGGCGGACCAGTACGTGCACGACCTCCGGTTGGAGCGCGGCCAGAACCGTGACTTTCTTGCGATCCGGTACGACAACCCCGTTGTTGACCAGTGCAACGTCCAATCGGCCGGCTTTCAGTTGCTCCAGACACTCCTCGGAACCGGCATTCGGCACAAGGTCGATGGCGAGCTGATTCCTGACCGCCTTCTCGCGGAGATATTCGGCAATCGCGTGACGACGCGTCGAGACCGGCCCGGCGCTCATTCGCAAGGCCGGCGTTCCCCACGCGACCCAGTAGTACGCCGATAGTCCGAGTCCCAGAGCCGCAAAACCAGCGCAACAAAGAAGTGCAAGGGTTCGGCCCTGGAGCCATGAACGGAACGAACTCAACATCCTGTCAACTCCCGAATCGCGGCCCGGTCCCGTCATTCGGTAACGGGGTCGGCCGAGGAAGCGAATAACCTGAGACGATTGGCCGGTCTAGAGAAGATTCCTGCCGGGACCCTGGGCGCACTGTCCCTCGACCCTGTTGTTTGAGCGGCGCGCGCAGGCCCGCAAAGTCGCGTCTGGCGATTCCCGCCGTTCTGGTGGCCGGTAGAATCTTCGGAGTTCGCTTCAACAACCAGGTCCGCTTTCTGCTTGTTGTCTAAATGACACCGATACCGGCCAGCCTTTGCGAAACCTGCCGGCACCTGCGCGAGGTCACCTCGGGGCGGGGGTCGCGGTTTCTCCTGTGCCAGGTCGGCCTCGCCCGGGACGACTGGCCCAAGTACCCGCCCCAGCCCGTGGCGCGGTGCTCCGAGTACCAGCAGGCGGATAAGCCCGAATCAACAGTCGATCAACCGGAGTAGGAGGCGCGTCATGCGAGCGCTCGTCGTCATCCTTCTAGCCGCCCCGCTGGTCCTGGCGGGCGACGAGGCCAAGCCGCGCACGTGGGACTTCGAGGACGCGACGCCCGGGCAACTGCCGCGTGGCTGGACGGCCGCGAAGACCGGCAAGGGCGAGGGCAGCGTCTGGAAGATCGTGATCGACAAGGTCGGCGCGAAGGGGCCGAACGCGCTCGCCCAGGTCGCCGTCGGGCCGAGTGCGATGTTCAATCTCTGCGTGGCCGACGAGCCGAAACTCGCGGACCTCGAGATCCACGTCGCCTTCAAGGCGCTCCGCGGCGAGATCGATCAGGGCGGCGGCGTGCTCTGGCGGTACATCGATGCCGACAACTACTACGTCGCCCGGATGAACCCGCTCGAAGACAACTTTCGACTGTACCACGTCGTAGCCGGCAAGCGGACGCAGATCGCCACCAGGGAAGGGCTCAAGGTGCCGATGGAGGAATGGCACACGATCACGGTCCGCCACGTCGGCGACGCCATCGTGTGCTCGCTCGATGGCAAGAAGATGTTCGAGGCGAAGGATTCCACGCTGCCGAATGCGGGCCGGGTCGGCCTGTGGACCAAAGCCGACGCCCGGACCGCGTTCGACGACCTGCGGGTTACGCCGGTTGTGAAGTGATGTTGGTCCCCCGGCGGCGATGCCAAAAAAGTAGATGATCACCTTAAGGCGTGTACCGCGACCTCGCTTTCGGGGTATCGCTCGCTCGCGGGTGAGAGGTGAACCCGTTCGACGATGAAGCCGCACTTCTGAAGGACCCGGAGAGACGCAAGATTGCTCGTGGCGGCCGTGGCGATCAGTGGACGTCGGGTGACTTCCCTCAGCAGGAGCTGCAAGGCCCGGCTGGCGATCCCTTTGCCCCAGGATTCACGGGCGATCCAGTAGCCGACGTGATCCTCGCCGTCCATCACGAAGCAGGAAATGAAACCGGCGAACTCCACGCCCACGAGTATTGCTTTCGCGCAGCAGTCCGGGTCGGCGAGCGCCTTAGCCCAAAGTGCGTCGAAAGCCTCACGAGTTCGCGGAATCGTGACCGCCACGCGGTTGGATTCCGGGTCGCTTTGCAAGTCGAACATTCGCGGCAGGTCGTCCGGCCGGATCGCACGAAGCACAACTCGCTCGGCAACTGTCACGTCGACACGCTCCTCATCCGGCCTCGGAGCCATTCTACGTCCGCGCCGCCCGAATGCGGCTCGCGCGGGCCGGCCGGCTGTCACACGAACACCGTGAGGAAGCGCGTACGGAATTGGAGGAAGTCGTTCGAGTTGACGACGCCGTCGCCGTCGTAGTCGTAGGTGGCCAGGTTGACGCCGAGGTAGGCGAGGCGGAACGCAAGGAAGTCGGCGGCGTCGACCTGCCGGTCGCCGGTCGCGTCGCCGTAGAGCCGGTGCAGGTCGAAGAACAACAAGGTCAATCTACTTTGTTGTCGCCGTGGTGCGGCGCGTTAGACATCGGGGGTCGCCTTGTGCGGGGCTGATTCCGCTGGCGCGGCAGACCCCCGAAGTCGACTTGAGTGGGGGCGCGTAAAGGAGTCATTGTGATGTTCCGCACTGCTTTCGCGGGACGGCGAGTAGTAGAATGATCCCGCTGGCCGGCCCACCTTCAGATTTTTTCCGGTCGGCTGTCTCAGTTTGTCCGACGGGCGGCAATTAGTGGTATCCGGGCTCTGCGGCGTCGGTTTGCCCGGGCGTCGGCTCGACGATCCCTGCCCTCCGATTTCCCACCTCCCTGGGCCCCCAACCATGATTCGTCTACTCCTGCGTCGGTGGCTGTCCGGTCCTGCGCGATCCCGCTCGCATCGCCGGCCGCGGATCGGCCTGCAACGACTGGAGTCGCGCGAGGTGCCCGCGACCTTCACGGTCAGCAATCTTAGCGATCTGGCCATCGCGGGGTCGTTGCGGCAGGCCGTGATCGACGCCAACAGCAACGGCGTCGGTGCCGACACGATCAATTTCGCCATCCCCGGCGGCGGCACGATCGCCCTCGGCAGCGAGATTGTCATCACCGGCTCGCTGTCGATCGACGGCCCGAGCGCACTCGACATCACAATCAGCGGCAGCGGCTCGCGGTTGTTCACCGTCTTTGACGGCGGATCGTTGCTGGACGTGTCGATCGACGAACTTGTGCTGAGCAACGGCAACGCCAGCTTCGGCGGTGGCGGGGCGATTCGCAACGACGGCGAATTACTGACGATCACCAACTGTCGGTTCACAAACAACCTGGCCGGCGCGGGCCGGGGCGGGGCCATCTTCACCACGTCAACTGGCCAACTGACGGTCTTGAATTCGACCTTCAGCGGGAACAAGGCGGCGACGGGCGTCGGCGGCGCGATCGCGGCCGTGTCGTCGACCGTGTCGCTGGATTCCTGCCTGTTCCAGAGCAATCAGGCGTCCGGCAGCGGCGGCGGGATCGATCTGGATGCCAGCAAGCTCACGATGACGGCGTCGCGAATCCTCAACAACAAGGCGGCCAATGGCGGCGGGCTGGCCTTCCAGGGATCGCTCGGCGGCGGCGTCATTCGCGGCTCGATCGTATCTGGCAACACGGCCGCCGCTCTGGGCGGCGGCGTCGCCGTCTACCTCGGCACGAGCCAACTGGCGATCCAGAACTGCACCCTGACCGGCAACTCGGCCGTCGTCGCCGGCGGATTGTCCATGGATCAGATCTACGGCGGCACGGTCGCCGTCGATGGTACGCTGATCAGCGGGAATTCGGCGACCGGCAATGCCGACATCCGAAACACGACGGGTACGCTGAATGTGACGAAGTCGGCCTACTCGCAGGCGATGGGAATCACCAACTCGGTGAACAACGTCGTCGCCACGTTCGGCCAGCTCAAGTTGGGGCCGCTGACGAACAACGGCGGGCCGTTCGACACCTACCGGCCCGCCAACGACAGCCCGCTGATCGATGCGGGCAGCAACTCGGGAAATCTCACCACCGACATCCGCGGCGTGACCCGGGTCTGGGGCTTAGCGGCCGATATCGGCGCGGTCGAAGCGCCCGTGACCGCGGCGGTGATCAACACCTCCGATACCGGCCCGGGCTCGCTGCGCCAGTGGATCGCCGACGCGAACACCGACCGCATCGGCGGCGCGAACTCGCCCAGCACGATCACGTTCGATCCGGCCCTGTTCGGAACCGATCAGACCATCACTCTCACGACGGGCACGCTCGCGATCACCGATGATCTGGACCTGCGCAGCGACAACCCGAGTTTCACGACGATCAAGAACACGCTGGCCGGCCATCGGGTTTTCGACACCACCGGCGCCTCGGCCGGGACCAGTATCGCGATGTTCAACCTGCGGATCACCGGCGGTCAGGTGGTCGGCTCCGGGGGCGGCATCCTGGTCGATGATGAAAATCTGTCGCTGGCCACCTGCGAGATATCAGCCAACTCGGCGAGCGGCGACGGTGGCGGTATCGCCGTCACCTCGGCCGGCGGGCACAAGGTGTCCCTCGCCGTCAGCTACGTTCTCGACAACGTCGCCGGCGGGTCGGGCGGGGGCATTCACTTTGCCGGCGCGGGTGAGCTGAACATCTCCGGCACGCGCGTCGCGGGTAACTCGGCGAACACCGGGGGCGGCCTGTTCATCACCGGCGCGACGTACGCGCCGGTGGCCGCATCGACGATCGTCAACAACTCCGCGGCCGCTGATGGGGGCGGCATCGCGTCGGTCGGTGCGGCCACGCTGCTCTACGCCAGCACCGTTTCCGGCAATCAGGCGGTCGGCGCGGGAGGCGGGTTGCACCTCGACGGGCCGATCAGCGGTACGAACATTCGCATCAGTACGATCGCGGGCAACTCGGCCGGTGGCCCGGGCGGGGGCGTCGCCCTCGCCGGCCTCACCGGTAGCCTGGCGATTCAGAACAGCACGATTGCCACGAATTCCTCGGGCGGTGTCGCGGTACTGTCCGGTGCTGGCGCGAGTGTCGCTATCGAAAGCACCATCGTCGCCGGCAACGGAGCCGACGACATCAGCACGGTCGGCGTCCCGGTCACAGTGAAGGCCTCGGCGTTTCAGAATGCCGTGGGAACGACGGACCTCGGCGGCAACGTCGTCGGCCCGTTCGCGAACCTGCTGCTGGGGCCACTCGCCGACAACGGCGGCGCGACGCTCACGATGTTGCCGGGCAAATTCAGCCCGCTCCTGGATGTCGGGGTCAACCCGACGCCGACGATCTCACTGGATCAGCGGGAATCACCGCGGGTCTGGAATCTATTCGTGGACATCGGCGCGGTCGAGCGGGCCACCGACCTGCTCGTCCGCAACACCAACGACGCCGGGCCGGACAGCCTGCGGCAGGCGATTCTCGACGCGAATGCACTGCCCGGCGCGCAGACCATCGGCTTCGACACCAACGTCTTTGCCACGGCGAAGACGATCCTGCTCACGACGGGCGAAATGGCCGTCAACGAACTGGTGACGATCGACGGGCCGGGATCCGATCTGGTCACCATCGACGCGAACCTGCAGAGTCGGATCTTCAACATCGGCGGGCCTGGCCTGATCGATGTCACGATCGAAGGAGTGACGCTGACGCGGGGCAAAGCCACGGGTAACGGCGGGGCCGTCCTGTCTGTCGGCGAGAACCTCACGCTGCAGGGTTGCGTGTTGACGCAGAACTCGGCGAGCAACCTGGGCGGGGCGATTGCCGTCGAGGCGGGCGGCCTGCTGACCGTGATCGACTCGCGGGTCGCGAACAACGTCGCGACCATTGGCGGCGGCTTCGTCGGCATCGGCGGCGCGGTCGTGATCCGGTCGACGGTCGCGGGCAACACGGCCAATCTCATTGGCGGCTTCGGCGTACTCGAATCGCTGCTCGTCGAATCGTGTACCGTATCGGGCAACAAGGCGATCTCCGGCAACGGCGGAGGCATTCAACTCGAGAACACGTTTGCCAGTCCCGCGATCATCCGCAACAGCACCATTGCGGGCAACTCGGCCGCCACCCTCGGCGGTGGCATCTGCCTGGTGACGTTCTTCACCGGGACTCTGTCGATTCAGAATTGCACCATCGTCAACAACACCGCGACAACGGAGGGCGGCGGCATCTTGCGGAGCGGTACGTTCGGGACGTCCGCCATTTCACTGGCCAGCACGGTGATTTCGAACAACAGTTCGCCGGTCGGCCCGGACATTTCTTCTCAGGTGCCGACGAGTCTGGCCGATTGCCTGCTCGGCAGTGCGTCGGGGATAGATACGCCGGTGTTCTCCGGTGCGAGTCTCGCGTTGCTCGGACTCGACCCGCAGTTGGGGCCGCTACGGGACAACGGCGGGCCGACGTCGACGATGATGCCGGCCGTCACCAGCCCGCTGATCGGCAGCGGCTCGAACCCGGACGGCCTGACGACCGACCAGCGCGGGTTCGACCGCGTGGTCGGCAGTATCGAAATCGGCGCGACCGAGGTCCAATCGCTCGTGGTGACCAACGCCGCCAATGCCGGCCCGGGGTCGCTCCGCCGGGCGCTCGACGAGGCCAATACCGTGGCCGGCGCGCAGTCGGTGACGTTCGACCCGGTGTTCTTCGCCGTCCCGCGGACGATCACACTGACATCGGGGCCGCTTTCGATTGCCGACGCCGTCGTGGTCGATGGACCCGGTGCGGCTCGTGCGACGATCGACGGCGACCTCAAGAGCCGTGTGCTGGCCGTCGACGCCGCACCGGCTTCTCCGGTCACCATTCGCGGCCTGACGATAACGCGCGGCAGCGCGACCGTTGAGGTCGGCGGAGGCATTTACGTGCGCTCGGGCACCGTCACGATCGACCGCTGCGTCGTCAGCAATAACTCGGCGAGCCAGGGCGGGGGAATCGGAGGCGACTTCCTGCTTACGACCCCGATCACGATCCTCGATACCCGCATCGCCGGCAACCGCGCGTCGTCGTTCGGCGGGGGCGTCTTCACGCAGGCCGGGCTCGTCGTGCGACGGAGCGAAGTCAGCTCCAATACCTGCGATTTTGCGTCCGGCGGCATCTACGTCGAGCGGTCCCTGATCCTGGAATCCAGCCTGATCACCGGCAACACGTGTGGCTCGAACAATCCCGGTGGACTGACGGCCTTCAATCTCCTGTCCGACGCAGTCATCGACGACTGTACCGCGACATTCAATACCGGCGTATTCGGCAGTGCGTTCGGAATCTTCCAGTTGTTTGTCCCGGCCAGGACCCTCACCATCAGCAACTGCCTGATTCTCAACAATACTGCGACGAGTGCGGGGGGCGGGCTCGCGCTACAAAACCTCAACGTCGTCCTGACGAACTCGGTCGTGCAAGACAACCGAGCGGGTGAGAGGGCCGGTGGCATTTGGGTACAGAACGGGACTCTCGTCGTCCGATCCAGCAGCATCACCGGCAACAGCGCGGCCACCGCCCAGCCCGCGATCGGCGGCGGCGGTATGTTTCTTTATCAAGTGTCGCCCACTCTGATCGAGAACACCACCATCGCGTCGAATACCACGATCTTTGCCGGCAACACCACTCACGGCAGCGGTGGCGGCATCCTGTCGGTCGCGGGCCCGGGTGGCACCGCGATGACGATCCGCAACAGCACTATCGTCGGCAATTCCGCGGTCGATTCGGGCGGGCTCGGCGTCGTGAATTCGGCCGGACCCGCGACGCTGCAACTCGAGAGCACGGTCATTGCCGGCAACTCTGCGATCCCCTCGAAGCTGCCCCTGTCGGATCTCGCGACGATCGGCCTGATCCCGGTATCGGGCGCGAACAACTTCATCGGCGTGAACGACCCGGGCACCAACATGACGTTCGGCCCGGGCAACCTGATCGGCACGGCCTCCTCCCCCATCGACCCGATGCTGGACGCCCTGAAGAACAATGGCGGTCGGACGCTGACCATGCGGCCGCTGCCCGGCAGCCCGCTGATCAACGCCGGCAGTAATTCCGGCGGGCTGACCACCGATCAGCGCGGCCAACCCCGCCTCTCCGGGCCGACCGTCGACATCGGTGCGTATGAGACTCAACCGGCCGCCCGGGTCGCGTCGGTCGTCGTCGGCGACGGGACCAATCAGCGATCGACGGTGCGGCAGTTGGTCGTCACCTTCGAGGCCCCGGTGACGTTCGCCGGTTCGCCGGCCGACGCCTTCACACTCCGGCGGCAGAGCGACAACGCAACGGTCGACCTGGCCGTGGCGATGGACCCGACGGGCACGACCGCGACCATTACCTTCACCGGCGGACCCACGCAGTTCGGATCGCTGGCGGACGGCCGGTACACTCTGGGCATTCTGGCCAGTCAGTTGAACGGCGACGGTCTCGATGGCGACGGCAACGGCACCGGGGGCGACGACTACACGCTGGTCGGCAACCCGGCGACCGCGCCCCGTCTGTTCCGCTTGCTCGGCGACGCGGACGGCAACGGGCAGGTCACCTCGAGCGACTTCCTCGCCTTCCGCCTGGCATTCCTGTCGCCCAACCCGACGTTCGACTTCGACAACAGCGGCACCGTCAGCAGCTCCGACTTCCTCGCCTTCCGCCTCAACTTCCTGAAGACCATTTAAGGTGTCGTTCTGGTATTCCGCGTCGCGATCGGGTCCCTTGCGGGCCAGTGAATAGTGAAATGACTCCGTTCTTGTATCCGACATGCTTCACACGAAGACCGTGAGAAAGCGTGTGCGGAATTGGAGGAAGTCGTTCGAGTTGACGACGCCATCGCCGTCGTAGTCGTAGGTGGCCAGGTTGACGCCGAGGTAGGCGAGGCGGAACGCAAGGAAGTCGGCGGCGTCGACCTGCCGGTCGCCGGTCGCGTCGCCGTAGAGCCGGTGCAGGTCGAAAGTCGCGTCGTCGCCGCCCGTGCCATCGGCGTTACCGTCGAGGGAGCCACCGGGCGTGGTCAGCAGGCCGGCCGACATCGTCA
>JAIBBI010000194.1 GCA_019694755.1 Gemmataceae bacterium | reverse complement strand
GGTGCCCGTGCGTGGCGTAGCGGCAATGGCCGACGAGCACGGGGGCGTCGCGGCAACGGTCGAGTTCGTCGAGGTACATGGAAATCGGCCCGGGGCGTTTGAAGGCGTGCAACCGGCCGTCGCGGTCAATCCACGCCAGTCCGAAGGCGTGGGCTCCGCGCTGTTGCGTTTCCAGGGCGATGGCCCGCAAGCGGCCCAGGTCGGGCCGGCGGGTCTTCGAGATGAAACCAAACAATCCGCACATGGTGGTCTCCGTGGTGGTGGTTCAGATTTGCGCGTCGTACTTCTTGGCGAGGCGGCGGAACTCGGTCTTGATCGCGTCCTGGTCGAAGGCGGTGCCAAGCCAGCCGAAGGAGCGGCCGCCGTGCAGGCGGGCGTAGCCCGCACCCCAGGCGAGGTAGCCCATCAGCCGCTCGGCTTCGCTCTGGCCTTCGCCCGCCTTCTTCCATCCGCCCGAGAGGGGTTTCGGGCTGAAGCTCGGCATCCGTTTCGCGGCCAAGGCCCGCTGCACCAGGCCCAGGCAGACCTGAATCCAGCCGACCACCTTCACCGGCGAGAGCGATCCGCTGAAGACCCGGAACTCGACCGTGTCCTTGGTGCCGTGGGCGAGGTTGGTCAGGTTCAGGGCGTGGTAGCGGCCTTGTTCGACTCGGTTCTTGGCGTGTTCCTGGTTCCCGTAGCGTCGGACCCCGCCACAATACCGGCCCCGTTCGCGGGCCTTGGTGCCGGTGATCGCGTACAGGCCCTTCTCGACGTAGGCGACAATCGTCACCAGGCGGGCCAGGGCGTCGCTCGACCATTCGCGCTTCCAGCCGATGTGGACATGCACCCCGGTCGAGGCGTTGACCCGGTGCCCGCGGGCGTTCAAGGCCTCGAGCACCTGAACCACCTGAGCCAGGCCTTCCGCTCCGCGAAGGACCGGGCTGACGATCTCGCAGGCGCGTCCGCCGCCGCTCGCGTCAATCGAGCCGTCGCTCTCGGCGGTCCAACCCGTCGGCAGGTACGGCACCTGAATCCCGTGGCGGTAGGATCCGATCCGTAGGCCATCCGCAAGGGCGCTGTCGGGGGCGATGGTTTCGATCTCGACGCCGAAGGTGAGGTGTTCGGCGGTCGGGTCGGTGGGGGTGGCGGCGGGTTCGGCGGTGGTCGGCATGGGTTGGCTCCGGTGTAATGTTCGCGTGTACAGTTACGCGATGACACAGTTAGAGCCGGTGCCGCCAGCATGGAAGCGGAAAACGCTGCTTTTTGAAGGGATTCCGGGAGATTCTGCGTGGCCGAAGAACAGGTCAATCCGAACGCACTCACCGTCGCCCAGGTGGCGCGGTTGCTGACCCGCGCCGGAACGAGCCCGGTCACGTCGGCGATGGTGGAAGCGGACGTGGCGGCGGGCGCTCCGACCAACCCGAACGGCACGATCAACCTCGTGCACTATGCGGCGTTCCTGGTGAAGGAGATGGCGCGTGGCGAGTGACCCGCGGAAACTGCGCCCGAGCGAACTCTGCCGCTTGCTCAACTCGACCCCGCTGGGCGAAGTGATCAACGAGCGGCAGCTGCATCGCCATCGCACGCGCGCGGGGACGCGGATTGGCGACGCCCGTCATGTCGACTTGCTGCGCTACGTCGCCTGGCTGGTGCAGGTGCGTCACACTCCGAAACCGGAACGCGATGACGATCCCTATGAGACGGTGAAGACCAAGGCCCGCGCCCGCAATCTCGCCATCTCACTGGCGGGGCGCGACCTCGGCGACATCCCAAATGTGGTCAACCCCGCCCGTCGTCGGCGGGCGGCTGTCGATTTCCGGTTCTTCTGCGACAGCTACTTTCCGTTGACGTTCCACCTGCCGTGGTCGCCAGATCACCTGAAAGTCATTGGCCGCATCGAACAGGCGGTCATGCGCGGCGGGCTGTATGCAATGGCGATGCCTCGCGGTTCGGGCAAGACCACGGTCTGCGAGTGCGCTTGCATCTGGGCGGTGCTCAACGGCCACCGGGAGTTCGTCTGCCTGATCGGCAGTGACGAAGGCCATGCGATGGACATGCTCGATTCGATCAAGATGGAACTGGATGGCAACGATCTCTTGCTCGAAGACTACCCCGAGGTCGTCCAGCCGATCCAGGCGCTCGACGGCATCGCCAACCGCTGCAACGGGCAACTTTACCAGGGGGAACGCACGCATATCGGCTGGACCGCGCGCGATGTGGTGTTGCCGACACTCCGGCCCAAGGGCTGGGAGGCCGATGCCGCCATGCGGGAGTTCGTTCGTCCCGACGGTTCCTCGCTCGGGAGCGGGGCAATTATCAAGGTTGCCGGAATCACCGGTCGCATTCGCGGCATGAAGTACAAACGGGCCGACGGCAAAACCGTGCGGCCGACCCTGGTCTTGATTGATGATCCGCAAACGGATGAGAGTGCGCGGAGCCTGAGCCAGTGTGCCACGCGCGAGAGCGTGCTCGCCGGCGCAGTGCTCGGACTCGCCGGCCCTGGAAGCAAAATCTCCGGCATCATGCCGTGCACGGTGATCCGCCCCGGTGACATGGCTGATGTGATCCTCGACCGCGACAAGCATCCGGAGTGGAACGGTGAGCGGACCAAGATGGTCTACGCCTTCCCCACGGACGAGAAGCTCTGGCAGCGTTATGCCGAGATCCGGGCGGAGAGTATGCGGGCCGGCAACGGCGGCGACGAGGCGACCGAGTTCTACCGCACCCACCGCGAGGCGATGGATATTGGGGCGGTCATTGCCTGGCCGGAGCGGTTCAACCACGACGAGTTGAGTGCGATCCAGCACGCGATGAACCTGAAACTGCAGGATGAAGCGGCGTTCTTCGCCGAGTACCAGAACGAGCCGCTCCCCGCGGAGACCGCCAGCGACGACGAATTGACGGCGGATCAGATCGCGGGCAAGTTCAATCGCATGAGCCGGGGCGAAGTGGCCGTGGGATGTAACCACGTGACCGCGTTCATCGACGTGCAAGCCAATCTGCTCTACTGGGTCGTGACGGCCTGGGAGGACGACTTCACCGGCTACGTGCTCGATTACGGTACCTTCCCCGATCAGAAACGAAATTACTTCACCCTCCGCGATGCACGCCTGACACTGTCCACGGTCGCGGCCTCCGGTGGCTTGGAAGGGAGCATCTACGCCGGGCTCGAACGCCTCACCACCGATCTGCTGGGCCGAGCTTGGCGGCGGGACGACGGAGCCGACCTCCGCATTGAACGCTGTTTGATCGACGCCAACTGGGGTTCCTCGACGGACGTGGTCTACCAGTTCTGCCGACAGTCGGCTCATGCCGGGATCGTGCTGCCCTCACACGGGCGTTTCGTCGGCGCGTCGAGCCAGCCGTTCAGCGATTACAAGAAACGCACCGGCGACCGGGTCGGCTTCAATTGGCGGATGCCGAACGTGCAGGGCAAACGCGCCGTGCGGCACGTGCTCTTCGACACCAACTTCTGGAAGAGCTTCGTCCACGCTCGCCTGGCCGTGGCGATGGGGGATCGCGGCTGCCTCTCACTCTTCGGCGACGCTTCCGAAACGCACCGGCTCATCGCGGAGCACCTCACTGCCGAGTACCGCGTGAAGACCGAAGGACGCGGCCGCACCGTGGATGAATGGAAGATGCGTCCCGAACGGAGCGACAACCACTGGCTTGATGGTTTGGTGGGCTGCGCCGTCGCGGCCTCCATCCAGGGCGCTGTGCTGCCGGGAACGGATGGCCGTCAACCGGCGAAGCGAGGGCGAGTGAGTTTCGCTGACATGCAAAAGAGAAGACACGTCTGATTCTGGCACTCCGAAATTCTTTTCCGGTCGATCCGCGGCTTCCGGTAGCTCACCAGTAGGCACTGAGTGAGAACGGAATGCCCGACGAACTCGACGACACCATCGAACAGAACGCGAAGGGGCCGGCTAAGGCCTCGGGGGACGCCGGTTCGGTCGAGCAGCACCCGCTGCCGGATCAGATCGAGGCGGCGAAGTTTCTCGCGGCCAAAGAAGCCGCCAAGCAACCCAAACGCGGCCTGCGCTTCAACAAGATCGTTCCCCCGGGGGCCGATTGAATGTTCCGCTGGATGCACAAGCTGGTGGCCGGTTCGAACCGGCGATCCGTGCGGAGCACTCCGATGCGGATCGTCCGGGCTCGCTACGACGCGGCCGTGACGAACGACGACAACCGTCGGCACTGGGCGGCGGCCGACGGTATGTCGGCGAATTCCGCCAACAGTGCCGAAGTGCGTCGCATCCTGCGGAACCGTGCCCGGTACGAGGTCGCTAACAACAGTTACGCCAAGGGAATCGTCCTCACGCTGGCCCACGATGTCGTCGGCACCGGCCCCCGCCTGCAAATGCTCACCGAGAGTCCCGAGGCCAACCGTCGGATCGAGCGGGAGTTTGCCCGCTGGACGACGGCGATCCGCCTCGCCGAAAAGCTCCGCACGATGCGGGGTGCTCGCGCCACGGATGGCGAATCTTTTGCTCTGTTGACCAGCAACCCGAAGCTGCCGCTCGACGTGCAACTTGATCTGCGCCTGGTTGAGGCCGATCAAGTGACTACGCCCGACCCGCGTCTCGACGTTCCGGTCGACGGCATCGTCCTCGACACGGCAGGCAACCCGGTCGAGTACCACGTCTTGCGGGAACATCCCGGGGCGAACGCCTATCGCCGGGGTCTGGCGTTCGACCGCATCCCAGCGTCGGCGATGCTGCACTGGTATCGCATCGACCGCCCCGGCCAGGCTCGCGGCATCCCGGACATCACGCCGGCGCTGCCGCTGTTCGCCCAACTCCGGCGCTTCACGCTCGCGGTCCTCGCCGCTGCCGAGACCGCCGCCGATTTTGCCGGCATCCTTTACACCGACGCCCCGGCCTCGGGTGAAGCGGACGCCGCGGAACCGTTCGAGCCGATCGAACTCGAGAAGCGGGCACTCGTGACGATGCCCGGCGGCTGGAAGATGTCGCAGATTCAGGCGGAGCAGCCCGCGACGACCTACGCCGAGTTTAAGCGCGAGATCCTCAACGAGATCGCCCGCTGCCTCAACATGCCGTTCAACGTCGCGGCGGGCAATTCGTCCTCCTACAACTATGCGTCCGGACGGCTCGATCACCAGACGTACTTCAAGGCGATCCGTGTTGAGCAGTCCCACATTGAAGACCTGATCCTCGACCGCTTGCTGGCCGCATGGTTCGATGAGGCGGCTTTGATTCCCGGTCTCTTGCCCGCGGACCTCGGTCCGATCATTGCGCTCGAACACACCTGGTTCTGGGACGGGCACGAACACGTCGACCCGGCCAAGGAAGCCAACGCCCAGGCGACCCGCCTGACCAACCACACCACAACCCTCGCCTTCGAGTACGCCCGCCAGGGGCGTGACTGGGAAGACGCTCTGCGCCAGCGGGCCAAGGAACTGGCTCTCATGTCGGAACTCGGGCTCGTGCCCGCGTCCGTGAATCCGTCATCCGATGAGGAGAATCCCGATGCCGAAGACGAACCGGCCGGCCGCGCCGCCGCCTGAGCAGGCCCAACTGCAACTGACCGCACAGGCCCACATCGACCTCGAAGCGGGCGAAGCGTCGGGCAGCACGCTGCCGCGCTTCCGCATGGTCGCCTACACCGGCGTGCCGATGCGCGTGGCGGGCTGGCGGCATCCGGTCGTTCTCGACCTCGCGGGCTTGGCGATTCCCTCGCAGGCCCGGCCGATCCGCTTCGGCCACGATCCGCTCGCGGGCGTGGGCCACTCGGACACGATCCGCGTCGAGAACGGCCAACTCGCGGCCACGGGCATCATCTCCCGCGACACGCCGGCGGCCCGCGAAGTCGTGGCCTCCGCGAAGAACGGCTTCCCCTGGCAGGCCTCGGTGGGAGCGGGCGTGGAAGAGTACGAATTCGTCAAGGAAGGCCAGCAGGTGCTCGTCAACGGACAGAGCTACACCGGCCCGCTGAATGTCATCCGCAAGGCGACGCTCGGCGAGATCAGCTTCGTCGACCTCGGAGCCGATGGCCGCACGACCGCGAGCGTCGCCGCCCAGAACGGGACGCCGTCGGGCGAACCGACGCCGGCTCTGACTCCCCCCAGCACGGAGCCCTCCATGACGCTGACGCCGCCGGTCGCCGGTTCCCCGGTGCATGCGATCACTTCGGACGAGGTCCGGGCTCAGGCTCTGGCCGAGACCAATCGCATCACGGCGGTGCGTCGGCTCTGTGCCGGCCGCCATGCGGAGATTGAAGCCCAGGCGATCCGCGACGGGTGGGATGCCCAGCGCACGGAATTGGAGATCCTCCGTACCAGCCGCCCGCGCACCTCCGGTGCCGGTTCGCACGACGGCGTCTCGACCCAGCGCATGCTCGAAGCGGCCTGTCTGATGACGGCCAAGCTCGGCGGTCTGGAACGGCACTACGACGAGCCGACGCTCACCGCTGCTCACGAACGCTTCCGGGGGAGCCTGTCGCTGCAGGAACTGCTGCTCGAAGCGGCCTGGGCCAACGGTTACACCGGCCGCAACTTCCGCGACACCCGCAGCGTGCTGCGTTATGCGTTCGGCCACGGTATCGAGGCCGGCTGGTCGACCGTTGACATCGGCGGCATCCTCTCGAACGTCGCCAACAAGTTCCTGCTCGAAGGCTTCTTCTCGGTCGAGCAGGTCTGGCGCAACATCTGCGCCGTCCGCAACGTGTCGGACTTCAAAACCGTCACCAGCTACCGGCTGATCGGCAAGGATCAGTACGAACTGGTCGCTCCCGGCGGCGAGATCAAGCACGGGACCTTGGGCAACGAAACCTACTCGAACAAGGCCGACACCTACGGCCTGATGCTCTCCATCGACCGCCGCGACATCATCAACGATGACCTCTCGGCGATCACGACGGTGCCGCGGAAGCTCGGTCGTGGTTCGGGCCTCAAGATCAACGACGTGTTCTGGAAGGCCTTCCTCGACAA
>JAIBBI010000045.1 GCA_019694755.1 Gemmataceae bacterium | reverse complement strand
GTCGGCCGACGGCCGCGACGATGTCGGGCACTTCGGTCATGCCGCCGACGCGCACGTCGCCGCGCGCCAGTTCCTCGGCGATGGCGCCGATCACCGCCAGTCGGCCCTGCCGGTCGTCGCTGATCTGCGCCAGGTGCCGGGCCGTCACGGGCTGCTCCCACATCAGCGTGTTCATGGCCGGCGCGAGCGCGAGCGGCTTGTCGCCCGGCCAGGCCCGGGCGACGCACGTCGGCAGGTTGTCGCACAGCCCGAGCGCGAGCTTGGCCAGCGTGTGGGCATCCAGCGGCGCGATGAGAAACAGGTCGGCCCAGTTCCGCAGTTCAATGTGCAGGACGGGGTCGCCGCGCTGATACCGCCCGGCCGGCCATTCGTCGGAATCACGATGCAGCACGCCCGCAGGCAATTCCGCGGGATCGAAGAAATGCAGGCTCGATTCGGTGGCGGCCACTTTCACGGCGTGCCGCTCGGCGAGCAACTCGCGCACCAGCAGCGGCGTGCGGACTGCCGCGACCGAACCCGTCACACCCAGGAGTATCTTGGCCATTCAGGACTTTCGCTGGCTCGATGACTCGATCGCCCGGAGTTACTTTTTCCCCAGCCCGTCGATGGCGGCCAGCAGCCGGGCCGGAAGCTCCGCCCGCGTGATGCGGTCGTACCGCCCTTCGAAGGGACCGAGGTACGCCCACGCGTCCGCACCGTCGAGCGTGTTGGCGACCATCAGGTCGGCCTGCGAGTGGGCCCGCGACTTCTCCGCGACGGCAAGCAGTTCCAGGTCGTCGAGCCCGACTTCGAGCTTGAACTTCACGAGGATGCCGGCAAACCCCCACACCGTCCGCATCTGGTCAACGAGCTTCGGCGTGCGCACCAGACGCAGCCAGAGCTCCGGTTCGTCGGACTTGATCTTGCCGATCGCGCGGTCGAGTAGCGTCGGCTCGGCTGCCCCGGGCTGCCAGCGATAGACCCCCGCCGAGCGGTAGTCGCTCACGGCCGCCACATGCACGATCGCGTCGTAGTTTCCCGTGCGGACGTGCGACTCGAGCAGCCCTTCGAGGTCGTCAAAAGTGCGGTAAGGGTGAAGCGTCCAGCGATCGTCGCGGGGGATCGTCCCGAGTTCGTGGAGAACCTCGGGGTGGGATGTGAGCAGGGTCACGGCATGCCCGGCTTCGTGGGCGGCCAGCGCGATCCGCCCGCCGGTCTTGCCGGTGAAAATGTTCGTGATGCTGCGGACCCGGTCGATCTGGACCTGGGTATTCCCGGCAGTAACGAGCATCCGCACGGCGTGACCCTCCGACGGTGGGGCGAAGGTCTTATTGTAGCCGGGCGCGAACCCGCCGCCCGGCCGGGCCGTCCTTTCGCCCGGAGTCCCCATTTCGCCTCATTGACGGCACCCCGAACGACCGATATTATCCCTAAGCTCGTCACGGCCTCGTCGCCAAGTGGTAAGGCAACGGTTTGCAAAACCGTCATACGGCGGTTCGAATCCGCCCGAGGCCTCTTCTCTTCTGTTGCCGTTCGGCACACTTCCCGCTGTAAGTCATTGATTGGCTGGCAGTTGCCGCCGGCCCGAAGTCGCGAATCCCATTTAGTTGTAGGAGAACCGGATCACGAAATCACGAAAGTCCGAAAGCACGAAAAGGAAGGCAATAGATCGGCCCTTCCGTTTCGTGCTATCGTGATCCGCCCTTGGTCACAGCACGATTCGCTTGATGGCAAGAGTCGGGGCGTTGAAATTGAGCAGCAAGCCCGTGTGCAGGCCGGTGGCCTTCAGGTAGGACCGGACCTGAGCGAAATGGATGTCTTCGAACGCCTTGATCGCTTTGAGTTCCACGACGATCCGGGAATCGATAATCAGGTCCAGTCGGTGGATTCCGACTTCAACTCCCTCGAAGAAGATGTGAACCTTTTTTTCCGTCAGAAATGGTACTCCTCGATGTTCTAGGGCGACCTCCATGGCTCGATGATAGATGGGCTCGAGAAATCCCGGCCCCAACGACTTGTGGACCTCGACAGCAGCCGCGAGGATCAGGCTCGACAATTCCTCGAACTGATGGCCCATCGCGTCGTCTCCCCGAAGGCAAGACTCACCACGAAAAGACGAAAGCACGAGTAAGGGCGACCGGAGCCCTTCCGTTTCGTGCTTCCGTCTTTTCGTGCTTTCGTGATTCGAATTCCCGTCAGTCGAGGATCACGGAGTAGAGGACTACGCCGCGGTAGTTAGGCAGTTTGTGGTCGAAGTCCGGCTGGGGGCCGGGGTTGCCCGCGATGCCGTTGGTAATCCGGATCGGGGCCAAGGGTGCGGCCCCGAGGCTGGGCCAGCTTGAGGGGTTGAGCGGCGACTGCTTCGGCGGGTTGCCGAGCAGCACATGGACGAAGCCCGCGCCGGCCGGGCGGATCGCCCGCACCGCAAGCCGCTGCTCAGAAGAGCCTGTGTTGACGTACAGAAGCGATGCCGACGTCGTGGCATTCGATACGGCCTGGAGGCGCCAGCCGACGCCGTTGCAGGTGCCGGTCGCCGATTGCACGAACCCGCCGGGCAGGTTGCCGCTCGTCGAGGTCGCGGGCAAAGTCACGGTCCACGCGCCCGCGTACGGACCGCTCGGCCAGAGCTCGACCTGGCTGGTGTAGTAGAACGGCGATTCGCCCTGCTTCATCTGGTCGTCGCCGACGATGGTGGCGTTGTTGGAGTTGGTGTAGTCGTAGCTGCCGGACTGGAACGCGAGGTTGGTCCGGTCGATGATCGCGAACATGCGGTGGCGGGTCGTCTTGTTTTCCGCCACGGCCCCTGTCGAATCGCGGATCACGCCGATCTCGTCGCCCAACAGCTCAGGCTTGGAGCTGTCGTTGATCACTTCGAAGTAGCCGACGGTCATATACACTGCGAACACGTTCGACCGCGTGGTGAAGTGCTCGAAGATCTTTGTGATCATCGACTTCTCGAGGAACGGATGCCGGACCGCCGGCTCGGGATTCACCGAGGTCGGCACACCCGGCACCAGCGGCGAGCTGGAGCCGGCAGGTGTCACGAGATACTGACTCTCGGCATCGAAGACCTTGGTCCGCTGGAACCGCGGGTCGTTGGGCACGCGCGGCACCAAGCTGCGGAACAGCGTCGCCTCAATGCCCTGATTCTGGACGAACTGCCAGGCCGGCGCGGTCGCCCCGGTGGGCATTATCGGGTACTGCGCGTTCGCGGGACTCTGGAGCGCGTGCGGCGCGCCCATGCCCCAGAACGGCATATCCTGTTCGCCGATCTGCGTGTACGGCTGCCCCGGGAATGCCGACGGGCTGGTCGCCAGCCCGATGCCCGGCGGGGTGCCCATCGGCAAACCGGACACGGTGTAAAGCGTGTTCAGGTTCGGCGTCCGCGCCGTCAGATTGACATTCGTTGTCAGGGCGATCCACGCACTGTCGACGTCCATTTGCGTGAAGCCGTAGGCGGCATCGGGCAGGTAAACTGGCGTGCTGCCGACCGTGACACTCTTGGCCACGCCGTCGCACACGGCGTCGAAGACCACCTTGTCCCAGATCGTGTTGATGTTGACCTTGCCCACATCCCGCCCGCCGAAGCCCATCTCGATGGTGCGGTCGCCGGTGCGGAACATTTCGAGCGTGCGGTAAAGCCGTGCGCTCAGTGTGGGCGGATTGCCCGGCGTCGTAGGCGTCGGGGAGACGTCTTGCAGCGGTATCTTTTTCCCGAACTTACCTGACATCGGGTCGATGATCTCGCGCTCGTCCGTCCAGGCGGCCGTATGACCCTGGCGGACAATGCGTCCAGGATTTGTCACGTCTTCGTACATGAACCGACGGGTGACGAACCACGGCGTCACGCCGGCAACATGGATCAGCTCGGCCGGGCTCGTGAGCTTGCGGTCGTGGTGGATGTACCAATCAAAACGCTCGAGTCCGGTACCTGGCTCAGGCAATTGCGTCGGAGCCGTCGATCCTGTGCTGGCATTGTGGGAGAAGAACGTGTTCTTAGGCCCGCTCCCGCTGGGATCTGGCGCGGTGCTCTGGCGAATGAGTGACTTTTCGCCACTGAAAGGCTGGCGCCGCATGAACGTCGCGTTGTTGTTCGCTCCGCCGGGAGGCGGAGTGGGAACTCCCAAAGCCTGCGGAACTGTTTGTGACCTGAGATCCATGACATCAACTGCGACATATGGGTTATAAGCCGGTCCAGCAGGATTCGGCTGTTCCGGAATGTACGGATTCGCCAATCGTTGCAAGACTATTATCGGAGGGAGGACTGGCTGCCCCGCCGGTACGTCAAACCGCATATTCGCGCTTTCAACAGTCGAGCCTGGCGTTGAAAACGTCCAACCGGGAGCTACAAGATTGCTGATTTGGTCCGGACCAATCACAAAGAACCCGCCGTTCTTCACGCCGGTCTTGCAGCGATAACTGCACGGCCCCGAAGGACCGGACACCACTGAGGTATCCACCGGCTTGATGTGGTCCTTGACGCTCATCGGGTCGTCGGCGAACAGTACGTATTTGACTGCTTGATCATCTAGCCCTTTTGCAGTGGCCGGAGGATCGCCAACGAGAGCCGAATCTTCTGGCACCGTGGTCGCCTTCGCGACGTAGAGCCTGTAAGCGGAATACGAGGGAGATGTCTGAGGGGCATTGTACAGCCATTGCGAGTGGCGGGCGACGAAGGCGTTGTAGTTCAGCGTCGCCTGGCTGCCGTTCTCCTCGTTCAGGAACGGCGGCGTCATCGTGTTGTGCAATTCGACAAACGTGTTGACCTGATATTTGAGCGCCATCGGCGGCATTGACATCGTTGCCGGCTTCACGTACATCGGGTCGCCCTGCGGCCCGTTTGTCTGTTCGACGTACGCTTCGTTGATGACCACCTTCGGCATCTCGACGCCGTACACGAACGCCTCGGTCGGCGGGACACTTGACTCCGTGGTCCAGCGGAACACGGTCATCACGTCGTCCTCGTCAATATCGTCGACGATGTTCACGGCAAGTTGTGCGAGATACTTCAGGGTCAGGAAGTCCGGCGTGCCGGGCGCGAGCGTCGCCGACGGCGCAGGTACGCCCGTCGCCTTCACCAACACGTCGAAGATATCTTTGCAGAACGCCTGGCGATCCTGCTCCGCCGCGGTGAACTGCGTCGCGAAGTTCGGGTCGGCCGTGTTGAAGAACTGCCCCTTGCCCGAGCCATTGGCGACGACCGGCGGGTACTGCTTGAGCGGCCGATTGAGGTCGATCCGCTCGCGGACGCCGGCCATGAAGCTCCGGCCGTCGTGCAGGAGAATCGGGCTCGTGGACGGCGGCGAAGTAACCGGCAGTTTCACACCCGCCGGGCTGCTCGCGGTCGTGGCCACCGGCGCGAAGTAGTAGAACGGGTTGCCGAGAAAGTCGCTGTCCATCGTCTGCGGCGGCGTGCCCGCGGCCGGGACGACACTCAACGGCGGGAATTGCTCGCCCTGCGCCGCCCACGGCATGGTCTGGTTCGGGTTCGACGTATCGATCGTGTACTGGTTCGGCGGGTTGGTCGGGTCGAGCCGGAAGGTTTGCGGCGTGAGCCCCGGCCGGGCCAAGTCCGCGCTGAACAGCGTGATCGCGTGCCGGGCCACGGCCGACTGGGCCGTCACCGGGATCAGCTTGCTCAGAATGCTGTCCTGCCAATCGAGCGGGCTGCTATAGCGCCCCTGCAGCCGGTGCATTTCCTTCCCGTCGAGCAGTCGGGAGTTGCCCGTCGGCCGCATCGTGTTGAACAGCAGGGGGTGGTTCAACCGTTCGCCGGCCACGTCGCCGTCGTAGCCCGTCGAGGGGATCGGCGGCGTGCGCATCGGAACGGTGTAAAGGTCCGGATAGCTGCTGAGCGTGAGCGGTACCTGATTCGAAAACGTGTACGCCTGGGCCGCGAAGCTGCGGAAAAGCCCGGTGCCGACGCTGGGGTCGTACCGGCCCGCGTCCACATCGACCGGCAGGTAGGTCGGCCCGAAGGTCAATTCGTTGGCCGGGCGCGGGGCCTGCGGCGTGATGTTCACGCCGTTCGGCGTGGTCGGCGGTTGGAGGAACGACGGCAGCAGGTTGGCCGGTGTCGTCAGGGGATAGCTCGCCGTCGCCGACGCAGTGTAACGCCCCGGCTGCTTCACGGCAGCGTTGCCCTGGAACAGGTTTTTCGCCTCGGTGCCGAGCAGCTTTTCAATGCTGATCTCGTGCCGGCCCAGGCCCTGATTGCTGACATGCGACTGGTTCACGCCGGAGATGTTGCCCGCGGCATTGATGTTGATGAGCCCGTCGAGGTCGCGGATGAGAAAGGCGACCATAGGCTTGAACTTCTTGCCGGACCGGGTGGTGCGGACGGGCAGGCCGATATCGACCCACACGCTGTCGTTGCCGCCCGGGCTGCCGGGCAGGTTCTTCACGTCGCCGCCCGGGTCATTCGGATACTGGAGCAGCTTACCCGCAGCCTGGAGCGCGACGATAGTGTTTCGCAGTTGATTGATCTGACCCGGAGTGATGTTTTCCTGGATCGGGTACGGGACGCCGGCCGCCTGGACCTGGGCGGCGGTGAGCTGATCGACCGGCCGGGGGCGCAGCAGCTTGAGCCGGCCGCTGGGGCGATACCAATCCGGGTGTGTCGAGTTCGTGAGGAAACTGTAATCGACCGGCTGATTGGCGTTACCGCCTTGGCGAAACAGATACGGGCGGTGGAACGACGGGATAAGCACCTGGCCGTCCGTCGCGCGGACCGCGGCAAGGAACACGTTGTTGAGGTCGGGGTACGTGTACGGCACGTTGTACCCGCCGAAGTAGCGCGTCGGGTCCGAGCCGGGCCGGGCGTAGCTCGAGGCGTTGGTCGGATCGATCGGGTACTTTTCCGGGCTGCGGATCACCTGATCGCCCGGGAAGGTCGTGAAGTTGATGATCTGCTCGGAAGGCAGATTGGAGAACAGGTCGGTGTACTTCAGCCGGCCCGTGCCGTTGTAGGGCACCTGGTTGCTGTTCACATTGAGGGTGTTGGCCGGCGGGTTCCAGCCGTACATGCTCCGCGCGAGGCTGTGGCCGCGCAGGGCGCAGTACACGCCGGTGGCGTCGTCGGGCTTGTCGTAGATCAGCGTGCCGAGGGCCTGGTTGAGCGCCAGCTCGGGTTCAATGACCGCGCGGTCGTCGATGACGACCTGCGTCTCGCGACTGATGCGGCTCGACGTGGCCGCGGACTCGGAGTAGATGACGTACCCCAGGCCGATGACGGCAAACAGGGCGAGCATGGAGACCACGACGACGAGGATGATCCCCCGGCGTGGCTCGCGGCTGCGAAGTAACATGATGACACCTCCGAATGAAATGACGGCAGGTGACAGACTCCGGATGAACTGGCGGCGGCGGCCGGGGTATGAATAGTCGCCCGGTGGCGTACGATCGGCCTGCCCCGCGTTTATCCGATGGCCATCTCCCGCCCTCGTGGTCGATTTACATGTCCTGCACCAGGGTCACCTGGCGGGCCTGCTGTGTTTTGATGTCCCACACCCGCAGGCGGATCTGAATCGCCTTGACGCGAATGCGGAGGGGAATGTTCATGGGGCTTTGACCGGTGCCGATCGCCTGATAGGAATTGCGCGAGCTCCACGTATCAAACACGAACGGCCCGGCCGCGCTGGCGTAGACCGGATTGCCGAACGCCGCCGGCGATTCCGGCAGAATGTCGAACGGGTAGTCACTGGCCAGCGTGTTCCGCGGCGACCGGACGAGCGCGGCCGCCAGGGTCGGGGCATAGGTTGGATTGGCTGCCCCGGTTGCGAGCGTGGTTGACGTGACGTTTGGCACATCCCAGTTCACCCGCACCTCGAAGGAGATCACGTTCTCCATCAGGATGTCGTCACCGCCTGCATTGGTCCGCAGAGTGTTGGTCGTCGCGGCGTCGCTGGCATTGGTCTGGTTGATCGGGGTATAGGTCGCGAGGCCCGCGAGCGCGATCTGGTCGGCGGCGGCGAGGCCGGTCATCGTGCCCGTCTGCTGGGCGGTGATCGCCTTGGCCGTGGCCGTTACGCCGTAGCGCCGCATCGGATTGGCAGCGTCGGCCGCGGTGTTGTAAAACGCCGTGCCGGTGGTCGGGTTGGAGAACAGACTGGCGTCGGTCCGCAGGTCTGCGGTCTGTTGGGGCAGTTGCAGCGGGTTCACGGTGATCGCGGAGAAATCGTCGTTGGGCGTGCGCCCGTCGAGCAGTACGCGTCGCCGGCGGTACAGCGTGTAGAGCGGCGTATCCCCGGCCGACTGACCGCTCGCCGCCAGGAAGTAGGCCACTTCGGCCCACCGGCTGGCGTAGCGCGGATTGTCGTCGTTCATCATGTAACTCATCTGCGTCGGCGCGAGCCGCCAGTCGGTGGTCGAGCCCGGCATCATCATCCCCGCCATCATCGAAGACGGGATGTCGCGGGTTGTGAACATGCGGTCCCGGCCGCCGCCCTCGATCGCATTCGGCTCCATCCGGACGCTGAAGTGCAGCGCGTGATTCGTCGCCCGGTAAGACGGGATACCGTCGCCGTCGAACCCCTCGGCCGTGGAGATCGAGCCCTGAACGACGCGGAAGAAGCCTTCCGAAGGTGGAATCCAGTCGGCGAGGTCGAGCCGCTGCTGGCTGAGGTACGGCCCCGCCGTCGGCGAAACGTCGCGCCCGAAGTGCGGAGCGGCGAGATCCCGCCGAAGGATGTTCGTGGCCGTCCGCAGATTGTCCTGCAGGTGCCCTACACCGCGGAGCGAGCGCAGCGCGCCGATGCCCGACGTGAACACGCTCGCCAGGATCGTCATTACGAAAATGATCAGCGCGGTCGCGACCAGCATCTCGACCAGGGTCAGACCGCGGCGTCGGTTCTGTCGTGTCATGGCATCACCCTGTTCAGTTCACCCGCGGCGGCGAGGTCATATCGATCGTGCCCTTGTCGAACACTTCCAGCACGCGATCCTGTACGACGAACACCCGCGACTTCGCGCCCGAGGGGCCGAACTTCAGCGGCGTCTCCACCTGCAAGTCGATCGTGTTTTCGCTGCCGACCACCTGCGGCTCGCCCACTTCGGTCACGCGGTAGTAGAAGCCCTGGGGAACTACGCCGGTGGCGATGTTGCCCATCGATGCGTCCAGGATCCACGAACCCCGGCGGATGGACGGGCGTTCGCCGGTGTAGTGCAGGGTCACGGTGTTGGTCGTGCCGTCGGTCGTAGCCGGGGCGTTCACAGTAGCCACGTAGTTCGCCTCCTGAGCGAGCGTCGCCAGCGACCGTCGGAAGTACACGACGACCGTCAGGTTCACTTCCTGGCGGAGGCTGCTGTTGTTGCGGCGCAGCAGCCAGGCGTAGCTGTATTGGCTGCTCCGTTCATTCACATTGCTGACGCCGCTGGTGTCGAAGCCCATGTCGTCGAGCATCGAAAACATCCGCAGCACCTGGGGCAGCGTGGTCATGCCGACGATAGTCCGGCGCGGAATCGGGGCGTGGATGTAGCCGGCCGGGGGCACGGTCGGTGATTTCTCTCCGACCCAGTATTGGTCCACCGACGCGCCGGCCGCCATCCACCCGACAGGGTCGATAAAGACGGGATAGCTGGGGAGCGACGAACGCGACCGCGCGGAGATGTTCGCCGCCGTATTGGCCGGTGCCGGGAAGATGTTGGTGGCTGTCTTGACGTAAGCGTTGGGTACGCCGGCATTCGGATCGTCGAGGGCCGCGCCGTACCACGACGGGTTGACTGATTCGTACAGCATCTTGTCGCCGGTCCGGTTCATCATGTCCGGCTCGCACTGCGAGCGCCAGTACCAGCGGAAGTAACTGGCGGCGTTACCCGCAATCTGGGCGGCGCGCTCGTCCTGAATCGAGCGGGCCATCTGGGCTGCCCCGAGCGGGAAGAGCGTCATGAGCGCTACGAGTCCGAGCGCGAGGATGAAGATCGCGGCGAGGACTTCGATGAGTGTGGTGCCGTGGCGTTTCATGGCGTGCCTCAATCCTCATTCGCCGACGACTTGCCGTCGCGGATGAACTGGTAGGCGTCGCTGGGATTGCCCGACGGGTCGATGGCGACCGGGTGCGACGTAATCTGGCCGGTCCGGCAATGGACGACGATCAGGCGGTTCTCGCCCTGGGGCAGCGTGCCGCCGCCCGAATCTTTCAGGGACGTGTCGCGGAGCCAGAAGACCAGCCGGCCGTAACCACCCAGCCCGCCGACCACCTCGCCCGAGGGAGCGAACATCACGTCGAAGAACTGCGACCCAGGCGGGTCGTTGACGTCCGGAGCGGGTAATGTTCGAGCGTAGTTCACGCCGGCCGACTTGTTGGTCCAGAGAATGTCCACCGCCACGTCACGCGGCAGGGTCAACTCGGCTTCGCCGGCGATGGGCCGGGGCGACCGGATGATCCGGGCCGGCGGCAATGGGGCAGTCATTTCCGGGACCTGATACCGGAATTCGTCGCGCGGCCGATTCAGGATCACGAAGCTGCCAGTGCCCGCGGGGTCGACAATCGGTTCGTACACGACCGTGTATCGGGCGTTGCCGAACTGCACGATGTCGCCGTCGCGGATGACCTGGCTCGCGGCCGGTGATCCGGGTGCGACGGCCAGATTCCGGTTGGCGAACCACAACAGATAGAGCCAACTGTTCACGTTGGCCGTGTTGGCCGGATCGAGGGCGTTGCGATACGTCTGGAACTTGGTCTTCTGCGTCGCCGTGTACTTTTGTGCCGGGTCGCTGATCCCGAACTGCAGATTGCTGAACGCCTGGGTGCGGAAAGCAACGCGCCGGTTGGCGAGTTGGTTCTGCGGCACCAGATCGATTTCGCGGACATCGACTGCCAGGTCTTCCGGTTGTTCGACGTAAACGAAAGAGCTGTAAAGCTCCTGCTGCCGGGAAACGCTGGTTGGCAGCGTGCCGGCGAAGCGGATACCGCGCGGCGCCTTGTCGCGCTGGGCCCGCTGGCGGGCCAGAGAAAGCCAGTTGGTCAGCTGGCGCGACCCTTCGGCGACCCGCGACGACTGTGCGAACTTCGGCGCGACGACGGCGACAATGCCGCCGAGGATGCCCATGATCGCCATGACCACGAGCAACTCAATGAGTGTGAGACCTTGCCGCGAATGTCGATTCATGGCTCAATCCCCCCGAGCGCCGGACTGGCGCAGGCGATAGCTGTAGATGTTGTCGTCGGCATCCGGGCTGGTCAGATTCATCGTGGGGTTGCTTTGCGATCCCGAGCCGCCGAGTAGCCGGTCGGGCCCGGCGGACACGATCACCGGAACCAGCCGGCGGGAATCGATCTGCGGGTGCAGCAGCGTTGCGAAGATCGGCAATGCCTGCCACTTGCTGACGGCGACGGTTTTGAGCAGCCCCTCGGGGTCCTGCGGGTCGTTGCCCGCATTCAGGTCGGTTGTGCCCGCGGTGGCTGCGGTCGGGAAGATGAACAGTTGAAGCGGCGAGCCCCAACTGTCGACGAGATAGCTCAGACCGTTTTCCTGGCGGAGAAATGACCCGCCGACGAGTTGCTCGATCGGCGTCGAGGCCACGCCAGCCCGCGATTGCTGCAGGGCGAGGACCAGCAACGCAGCTGACTCCTTGCCGAGGCCGATCGTCTTGCCGTTGATCGCCTTGATGTACGCCGGCTTGCCCGTGTACAGTCCTGCGATCGGCGGTACCGACTGAGCGGGCAGGTAGTTCGGGGCGGGGTCCGCGGCCGCCGCGAATGATGTCGGAAACTCCTGCTTCAGCCGGAACTTCACGTACAGCAGCCGAGCACGGTCGTCGCGGCGCGGGTGCGGCTTCGGTGTCGCCGGCGTGTTGGCCTGGTTGTCTGCCAGGGCGAGCAGATTCGCCTTGATGCCCGATGGCAGGCCGTCATACTCCTTCTTCGCGGAGTCAATGACGGCCTTCCAGTGGATGTCGAGCACGCTGGCGAGCTTGGTCAGAGTCGTTTCGGTCGCGCTCTTTTCCGCCGACGCCATCACCCGGACAACCGCGCCGGCGGTCAGCGCGGCGATGATGCCCAGAATGGTCACGACGATCAGGAGCTCGATGGCCGTGAAGCCCGACCGGCGCAGTCGTATGCGTGGCATGATCGTCCTCACTGCGGGATACCGAGCTTGACCGGGTGGAAGTTCGCCAGGTTGTCCTGCGGCTCGTTGCCCGGGGATGCGGCCGAGGTAAACGTGCCATTGCTCCACTTCACGAACGGCTCCGCTGTCGTGAGCGTGAAGTTGCCGATCCGCTTGTCGCGCCCGGCCGAGAGAATCTGGAAGCCGTTCGGGTTGATGAACCGGTTGGAGGTGTCGCGGAACGGCGCGATCCTGATCGTGCCGTATGCGCCCGGAGACGGAACGAACGTGTCGAGCGCGGAGTAGTCACCGCCCTTCTTCGATGTGAAGTAGTAGTACGGCTGGTCTTCGGCCGCGCCGCTGTTGTACGGGTCGAGGTAGGCGGGGAAGCTCGTATTCCAAGCCATCAGCTTGAGCCGCTTCTGGTCGAACTCGAAGAAAGGCTTGTTGCGGCTGCCTGCTCCGTTCCAAGGGTCGGTCTGATTCTTGGAGAAGCCGTCGAGACCGTTGCGGCCGCCGAGGAAGAACACGAGGCACTCCGGCCCAAACAGCTCATAGGTGCCGGAACCAGAACCGCTCCAGGCAATCGTGCCGGCGAAGGGCAACCGGGGAAACATAGTGGCGAGAAACTGCTTGGTCTCGAAGGCCACCGGATCGGTCGTCTTGAGGTTCGCGGCGTTGTAGTTGTTCAAGTTGTTGAAAAGTTTGACGTGGCCCGGCACATAGTCGACGCCGAATTCACTCTTGAACGCCGCGATTGCGTTTTCGAGTTGCTTGATCTCGGCGACGACGCGGGCGTCTTCGGCCGACTGCAGGGCCCGCACGACCGCCGCGGTGGTCAGGCTCGCGAGGATGACAATGATCGACACGACGACCAGGGCTTCCACCAGCGTGAAGCCGGCCCGGCGATGAACGGATGATCGGACCATGACTCGCTCCTCAGTACGGGGCTCCCGCGTCCCGGGCCGCGGGACGCGGGGATGATTCTTCTTTACTTGCTCAATCCTTCGATCAGACTCACGAGCGGCAGGAACAGTGAGATCACGATGCCGCCGATGATGAGACCGAGGATCACGATCATGAGCGGCTCGAGCGTACTGATGAGGCTCTTCACCGCGGTATCGACTTCCTCGTCGTAGAAATCGCTGATCTTGTAGAGCATGCTGTCGAGGTCGCCGGTCTCTTCGCCGACCTCGATCATGTTCACGACCATGTCGTCGACCAGCCGGGATTGCCGCATCGGCTCGGCGATCGTCTCGCCCTCGCGGATCGACTCGTAAACCCGCTGATACATCCGCTCGAACACCAGGTTGTCGGACGTCTCGCGGACGATGGCCAGCGATTCGAGAATCGGTACGCCCGACGCGACCAGCGTGCCCAGCGTCCGCATTGTCCGGGCGACGATCGATTTCTCCAGGATCTTGCCGGTGAGCGGCACCCAGAGCTTCATCTTGTCGAGCGCGTACGCCCCCGCCCTGCTCAGCCGGATCAACTTGTTCAGCAAGATCATCCCGAGCGGGAACAGGGGTAAGACCCACCAGTACCGGGCGAACCACATCGAGGTGCTGATGAGGATGACGGTCGGCACGGGCAGCGGCAGTTTGAAGTCCTCGAAGATCTTCTTGAACTTCGGGATGACCACCACCATGATGAAGCCGAGAATGCTGACGGCCACGAGGATGACCACGACGGGGTACACCATCGCGCCGATGATCTTGCGCTTGAGCGACTGCGACTTTTCCTTGAAGTCGGCGAGGCGCTGGAGGATGACTTCGAGTGCACCGCCCGCCTCGCCGGCCCGGACCATGTTGACGTAGAGGCGGTCGAAACACTTCGGGTGCTTGCCCAGCGAATCGGAGAGCGCGGTTCCGGACTCGACGTCTTCGACGACGTCGATGAGGGCGTTCTTGAGGATGCCCGGCTTCATCTGGTGTTCGAGAATCTTCAGGCTGCGGAGCACGGGCAGGCCGGCGTCCTGGAGCGTGGAAAACTGCCGGGTGAAGGTACAGAGTTGCTTCGAGGAGACGCCGCCGATGGAGATCGTGCGCGTCTTCTTCTTCTTGCCCTTGGGCCCACCCTTCTTGCCGCCCTTCTTGGCCTGGGCCGCCGCCGTGAGCTTGGTCACGAAGTAGCCCATCTGGCGGATTTTCTGTTGCGCCTCTTCCTCGTTGAGCGCGTCGATCTGGTCCTTGACCTCGGACCCGGCCGTGTCGAGCGCTTCGAATTTGTAGGTTGGCACCTTCAGCCCTCCCGGGTCTCATTTTGGATTTGCGATTTTGGAATTGCGATTGGCAATCCAAGAAGGCTCATCCACGTTTCGCTCTGCCCTCGCCTGCGATTCCAGCTCCCGTCCGGAAATCCGGAACCGCAAATCGAAAATCCCAAATGGGCGTCACGCTTCGTCTTCCAGCACCGTCTCCCGCACCACCTCGTCGAGCGTGGTGACTCCGCCGTACAAAGCCGCCAGGCCCGCGTCGCGGAGGGTCGCGAAGCCCTTGTCGCGCGATGCCTTGCGGAGCAGGTCGGTCGACGCGCCGGACGAGATCATGTCGCGGAGGTCGTCGTCCATCACGATCATTTCGTAAAGGCCGCACCGGCCTTTGAAACCGAGGTTATTGCACTTGTCGCAGCCCGCACCGTAGAAGAACTTCCGACCCGCGAGATCCTTGGCCGTGATGTTCAGCTCCATGAGCTGTTCCGGGCCCGGATCGTATTCCTGCCGGCAGTTGTTGCAGATCTTGCGGACCAGCCGCTGGGCGATGATACCCTCGACCGTCGCGGTGATGAGGAACGGCTCGACGCCCATGTCCCGCATGCGGGTGATGGTGCTCGACGCGTCGTTGGTGTGCAGCGTGCTGAACACCATGTGCCCGGTCAGCGACGCCTGTACGGCGATCTGGGCGGTCTCGAGGTCGCGGATTTCGCCGACGAGGATGATGTCCGGGTCCTGCCGGAGGATCGACCGCAATGCGCTCGCGAAAGTCAGGTCGATCTCATGGTGGATCTGGCACTGTACGATGCCGTCGATTTCGTACTCCACCGGGTCTTCGGTGGTGATGATCTTCTCGGTGATCTGGTTCAGCTCATTGAGGGCGGAATAGAGCGTGGTAGTCTTGCCTGCTCCGGTCGGCCCGGTGACGAGCACGATGCCGTTGGGCTTGTGGATCAGCTCGCGGAACGGGACGAGAACCGCCGGGTCCATGCCGAGCCGGTCGAGGTCGAGGTTGACGACCGTGCGGTCGAGCACGCGGATAACTACGCTCTCGCCGAACATGGTGGGCAGGATGCTGACGCGGAGGTCGATCTGGTTGCCGCCGACGTTCAGCTCGATCCGGCCGTCCTGGGGCATGCGCCGCTCGGCGATGTCGAGATTCGACATGACCTTGATGCGGCTGCTGATGGCCCGCTCCAGGTGACGCGGTGGCGGGATCAGCTCCATGAGCACGCCGTCGCAGCGGGCCCGGACCTTGTACTCCTCTTCGAACGGCTCGAAGTGAATGTCGGAGGCCCGGTCGCGGATGGCCGTGAGCAGGATCATGTTGATCAGCTTGCGCACGGGGGCGGAATCGGCGATTTCCATCAGGTCGCCGAGGTCGATCGAGGTCTCGCGCTGCCGGCCCTTTCCGCCGGTGTCTTCGAGCGAGGCGAGCAGGTCGACAATGCTCTCCTGCGGCTTGCCGGTGTAAGCCTCCTTGGTGTGCTCGTCGATCTGGTACTGCGGGGCGAGCACGGCCGTGACCGACTTGACGCCGAGGAAATTCCGCAGGTCGTCGAGGGCGGCGAGGTTTCCCGGGTCGTTCATGACCACGGTCAGCGTGTCGCCCTCGAAGCTGAGCGGCAGCACCTTGTAGACCTGGGCCATGTTTTCCGGAACGAGCTTGAGCGCTTCGGGGGTCGGCTTGGCCTCATCGAGGTTCACGACCTTCAAGCCGTGCTGCTCGGCCTTGGCCTGCAGGATCTGCTCGGAGTTGATCAGTCCGCGGTCGAGGGCAAGCTGCTCGAGGGGCATTTCGGACGAGCGGACCTCGAACATCAGCTCGTCGAGCTGAGCCTCGTCGAGGAACCCGAGGTCAACGAGCACCTGGCCGAACTTGCGGGTACCGGCCTCACTGCCCGACCAGCCACCCTTCGGCGCGGCATTCGGCTTCTCGACCGGCTTCTTCGGCGCGGGCTTGGCGGGCGTCTTGCCCGGCGCAACACCTTTGGCCGTAGGAACGGTCTTCTTCGGGTCTGGCTTGTTAGGGGTCGGCGGCATAGCGATGGAGTGGGTCCTTACTCATTGGGCCACGGGGCGTCCGGGCGCTCTATCACATGACGTTCACACGGGCGAATCGCGGGCCGACGGGCCACAGCCGGAAGCTATCGGGTCACTTCCGTTTGCCGCGGGGCGCCTCGTCCTCTTCGTCGTCGTCGACCTCTTCGTAGTCCTCGTCGTCATATTCCTCGTCGTCGTCCTCGAAGATCCCCTTCTCGGCGGCGGCGATGCGGGCGGCCAGCTCGGCCGGCTTGCTCGATTTCAGAAGCACTTCTTCCTTGTCGCAGAGCCCGTCCTTCCACAACTTGAAGAGGCTTTCGTCAAGAAGGAACATGCCGTGCTTGCGCCCGGTCTGAATCGAGGAGTCGATTCGGTAGGTCTTGTTCTCACGGACCAGGTTGCGGATGGCAGGCGTGACCACCATCATCTCGAACGCAGCGACGAGGCCGTCCGGCTTCCGCGGCAGAATGCCTTGCGAAAGCACGCCGATCAGCGCGGTCGAGAGCTGCGTCCGCACCTGATCCTGCTGGTCCTTCGGGAACACGTCGATAATACGGTTGATCGTGCTGGCAGCGCCTGAGGTGTGCAGGGTGCCGAACACCAAGTGGCCGGTTTCGGCCGCCTCGATGGCCGCGTGGATTGTCGCGAGGTCACGCATTTCGCCGACGAGGATGATATCGGGGTCCATACGGAGGGCCCGGCGGATGCCCTCTTTGAAGTCGGGGACGTCGACGCCGATCTCGCGCTGATTCACCGTGCACTTGTTGTGCTTGTGGTAGTACTCGATCGGGTCTTCCAGCGTGATGACGTGGCGGTCGTAGTTGTGATTGAGGAAGTTGATCATTGACGCGAGGCTGGTCGTCTTCCCCGAGCCGGTCGGCCCGGTGACAAGGATCAGCCCGCGGGGCTGGACGATGAGAGCCCGCATCGCGTCCGGCATACCGATCTGCTCGAACGTGAGGAACGTACTCGGAATGCGCCGGAGCACCATCCCGATCGTCCCTTTCTGTTTGTAGACGGCCACACGAAACCGCACGCCGTCGGTAAACTCGATGGCGAAGTCCGAGCCGCCACGTTCCTGAAGTTCCTGCTGGCAGCGGTCCGGGGTGATGGCCTTCATCAGGCCGGTGGTGTCGTCGGAATCCAGGATCTTGGCGTCGAGTTTCCGCATGCGACCGTGCAGGCGGATGACCGGCGGCTGACCGCACGAGATGTGCAGGTCGCTGGCCTTGAGCTGGATGACGGTCGTCAGCAGCTTGTCGATGAGAACGGTTTGCGTCGCCAAGGAATCATCCTCACGGGGGCGGCCCCCGCGCCGACCGACCGGCTGCGCGGAATGGACTCAGACGGGATTTTGCCCCGCACCATTATCGCCGGTCGACCTGACCGGTCAACGATTTCGGTCGATTCGCCACCCCGGGCATCACCGACCTTTTTCGGAGATGTGAACTTGCGAACAGTTCCACCGATTGGAGCGAGACGAGTTCGGACTAGTGGCCCGACACCGAATCGTGGTGGCAGATGCTCATGACCTCATCGAGCGTCGTTAATCCCTTGAGCGCCTTGTAGACCCCGTCATCCAGAAGCGTTCGCATGCCCGTCTGGCGGGCGACTTTACGAATGGTCTGGGTCGGCTCGCGCTGGAACGTCATCTCGCGAAGCTTGGAATTCATAGCCAACATCTCGAAGATACCGCGTCGACCGCGATACCCGGTGTTGTTGCAGTTCTTGCAACCTTTGCCCCTTGCGAACTGGGCCGTCTTGAGCTGTTCGGGTGTGATCCGGGCCGCCACGATCTCGCTCTCCGGCGGCATATAGGACTCCTTGCACTTGGGGCAAATTACCCGGACAAGCCGCTGTGCCATGATCGCGATTACTGAACTTGCGATCAGGAACGGCGGAACTCCAATATCACCCAGACGTGTAATAGCGGAGGGCGCATCGTTCGTATGCAGTGTACTGAAAACCAAGTGTCCAGTGAGAGAGGCTTGTACGGCGATCTCGGCTGTCTCCTTGTCGCGGATTTCTCCAACTAGGATGATGTTGGGGGCCTGACGGAGCATGGCCCGAATGATGCGGGCGAAGTCGAGCCCGATGTTGTGCTTCACCTCGACTTGGTTGATACCGGGGAGGTAATACTCGACAGGGTCTTCCGCGGTAATGATCTTCCGATCAGGTCGATTGAGTTCGTTCAGGGCGGCGTACAGTGTTGTGGTCTTGCCCGAACCGGTCGGCCCGGTGACCAGGAAGATTCCGTTCGGGCGCTTGATGATCGACTGAAACCGACGATAGTCGTCCTCGTGAAACCCGAGGTCCTTAATGGACACTTGTATATTGCCGCGGTCGAGAATACGCATGACCGCGGACTGACCGTGGACGGTCGGCAACAGGCTGACCCGCAAGTCGTAGTGGTTGCCGCCGAGGGCCAGTTTGATCCGCCCGTCCTGGGGGCGGCGCTTCTCCGAAATGTCGATCGACGACATGATTTTCAACCGGCTCAGCATGGGGGCCAGGAGCCGGCGGGGCGGCGTGTCTCGCTCCGTCAGAATGCCGTCGATCCGGTACCGAATCCGGACACGGTCGGCGAACGGCTCGATGTGAATGTCGCTCGCCCGGAGTTTAACGGCCTCCTGGATGATCAGGTTGCACAGTTTCACCACCGGGGCGGCGTTCTCCCCCTCGTCGTTGGCCGCGTTGCGGGTCTGTTCCGTCTCCGTGAAGTCGATCTGCGTGTCCGTAAACTCGGCCAACATGGAGTCGACCGATTCCGACTCGCTCTGGCCGTAGTGCCGATTGATCGCTTCCTGGATTTGCTCGCGGTCGGAAAGGACGGGCTGGATGTCCTTGTTGAGAATGAACCGCAGCTTGTCGAGAGTTTCGATGTCCTCGGGGTTGGAAATCACGATCTGGAGTGCGTTGTTCTCGTGCGACAGCGGAATGACGGCGTTTTCGCGGGCGACCGACTCCGGCACCATTTCGATCACCGAAGCCGGGATCTGGGTGTCGGTCAGCTCCACGAACGCCATGTTGTGAAACTCGGCGATCGCGCTGATGATGTCCTTGGCGGTGACGTAGTTCAGCTTGATCAGGGCGTCCTGGAGTTTGACGCCGGTCGCGCCCGCCAGCCCCTTGGCTTCCTCGACCTGATCCGGACTGATAAGCCGGCGATTGACCAGAATCTCGGAATAGTCGCCGCGCGCCTTGGCCATTACTCACTCTCCGGGGACACCGAACAGGGCAGTTGTCGGGGGATTCAGGCACAGGAGCGGCGGGGAGCCGCCCGGCGAGCCGGGGAAACGGGCCGACTCTGTCATTGTGAAACGCCCGGCCGGCCGATGCAAGCCCCGCGCCGGCCCGGCGTTGCGATTACTTCTTCTCGACGAGCCAGATGTTCCGGAAGACCACCGGGTTGCCGTGGTCCTGCAGGTAGATCGGGCCAGGGGTCGGTGCCTCTTCCCTCTGGCTGCCACCCGTGCACCCCTTCACGCTGAGCCGATCCTGTACCAGAACACCGTTGTGCTTCACATTGACGACGGCGTTCGCGGTCTTCTTGCCGGACTCGTCGTAACGGGCGGCGGTGAAGTCGATGTCGTACGTCTGCCAACTCAGCGGCGGAAAGCACATGTTCACCTTCGGCGCACCACACTGATAAATACCGCCGCATTCGTTGTCCTTGCCGTCGAGACCGAAGCTGTCGAGGATCTGTACTTCATACCGGCCCTGGAGATAGACCCCGGAGTTACCCCGCCCCTGTCCCGTCGCCTTAGGCATGAACGGCGTTCGGAATTCGAGATGCAGGGTGAAGTCTTTGAACTCTTCGACGCTGGTGCAGCCGCTCAGGAGCAGATTATCTTCGACGACCTTTCCCTTCTTCCACAGGTCGGCTGATTTGCCGTCGAACAACACGCGGGCCCCACTGGGTGGTTCAAGCCCGGCGGTCGGGCTCTTTCGTTCGACGCGATCCAGGACGGTCGCGGTCCCGTCACGGGTGACGGTCAGCTTGCCGGAATCGAGTACGGCCTCGAACCCGTTGCCCAGAAACTTGATCTTGTTATCGTGAGCCCGGGCCTTAAAGCGAAATGTCGAACCGCCGGCCCACCCGTCGCCGGGCAGGCCGCCTGTGAACAGTCGAAGGGTAAACTGCCCCTCTCCGTCGGCAATGATCTGACCGCCGGCCTTCTCACCCCGATACTCGCCCTGCAGAGCAAAGTCCGGCCCGGCTTTGGCGGGATCGGTGTAGGTCTCGATGACTCTCCGGGCCTTTTTTTGCGGCGCGGGGGCCTTGGGCGGATCGTCGGCCCGAGCCGTCACCGGCAACACGAACACGACCAGCGCGAACATCTGAAGTCGCATGTCTCGGCACCTCCGCAGTTAAGGCGCCGGGTATTGTACGTCGTTCAGGCTGCCCGGCGCGTGGTTCGATACCACTCCAGCGTCCGGGCCAACCCGTCGGCGAACGTGACGTCCGGTTGATAGCCGAGGTCCGCGCGGATACGCCGAATGTCGGCGCGGGAGAATCGCACGTCGCCGACCCGCGGTGACTCGTGTGATGGGATCAATCGCGTGCCCAGCAGCCCGTTCAGGGCGTCGACGAGATCGAGAACAGTGATGCTGGCTCCCGTCCCGACGTTGTAGACGTTACCCGAGACGCCCGGAGTCGAGGCCGCGCGACGAAGGGCCTGGACGGCGTTGGCGACGTACGTGAAGTCCCGCGATTGTAAACCGTCGCCGTGGACGACCGGGGCCCGCCCCTCACTCATGGCTTTGATAAAGAGCGCGATCACTCCGGAGTACGGACTATCGGCCCGCTGCCGTGGTCCGAAAATGTTGAAAAACCGCACGGCGACGGTCTCGATGCCATAGGTCGCAGCAAACGCCTGCATATACAACTCGCCAGCCAGTTTGGCGGCGGCGTACGGTGACAGCGGCCGGGTGTGGGCGTATTCGGATTGCCCGTCGGGATTCGACAGCCCGCCGTAAGCGCTGGAACTGGCCGCGTAGACGACCCGGCGGACACCCTCGCGCCGGGCCGCATCGAGAACGTTGACCGTCGCGGTGCAGCAGGCGGCGTGGGAAACCAGGGGCGTCTCGACACTGCGTGCGACGGAGGCGAGCGCGCCGAGGTGATAAACAACACCGCAACCTTTCACGGCGCGGGTGACGGATTCCGGGTCGGTGAGGTCACCGGTGACGATTTCGACTTCCTTGAGGTGGGCCAGGTTGTCGCGGAGGCCGGTGCTAAAGTTGTCAAACACGCGCACGGGCCCGCCGGCCCGGGCGATCGCCTCGGTGAGGTGCGAGCCGATGAAGCCCGCGCCGCCGGTGACGAGACTGAGTTCGGCCATCCGTGTCCCCTGCCGTCCTGATTAGGGCGATGCTCGCACTGTAACGGCCCGGCCGCACCGCTGTCCACCCCGGGCAGACTGGCCTAGGCGGGCCGGGCAGGGTCCGTTACGCTGAGCGAACGTCAGGGGAGACCGCGCGCTATGGGCGAGTTGTTTGACCAGATCAAGGATGTATTCCTGAACCTGTTCCGTTCTGACGAATTGATGAAAATTCTGGGACAACCCCAGATGATGCTGGCGTCGTTTGTCGCCTTAAACATGATCATATTCACGGAGACAGGACTTCTGGTGGGGTTCTTTCTGCCGGGCGATTCACTCCTTGTAGTCGCAGGCAACGCCGCACGAGGAGCCAACTGGCCGATTTCGATACTTCTCGTCACACTTTGCCTCGCGGCCATAATCGGAGACACCGTCGGCTACGCAATCGGGCGCAGGTTGGGTCCGTCACTCTATTCACGACCGAACTCGCTGTTCTTCCACAAATCACACTTGCAAGCAGCCCAAGACTTTTACGCTCGGCACGGCGGAAAGACAATCGTCCTTGCACGATTCATGCCACTCATCCGCACGTTCGCTCCTGTCGTTGCGGGAGCGGCTCGCATGGAATACGGTCGGTTCGTCGCATTCAACGTTCTCGGCGGTGTTGGGTGGGTCTGCAGCATGGTCCTTCTCGGCTACTTTCTCGAAAGTGTCTTCGATCCCTTCTTCCGGCTGTTTCTTGGCGCAGACTTCACTATCCGCAAACACATGTTGGAGGTAAGCGTCGTAATAGTTCTCATTTCCGTCTCGCCGATGTTCATTGCCTGGCTCAAGGCCCGTTCGAACAAGAAGAAGTCGGCCATCGAGCCGATGAAATTCGTCGCCTGACGCATTTTTCTGTCACCGCGCGGCTTCGGCGCGGCACTCCGGGGTATGCAAGCGACCGACGCGACTCTGGTGTCAGACTGCCTGCGGGGCGACCGCTCCGCCTTTGCCGCCATCGTCGAGCGGTACCAAGGCATGGCGTGTGCTGTGGCGTACAGCCGGCTCGGTGACCTCGCTGCCAGCGAAGACGCCGCCCAGCAGGCGTTTCTCGTCGCGTGGCGCAACCTCTCCTTATTGCGAGAACCGGACAAACTGCGGGCCTGGCTGGCGGGGATCGTGCGGAACACGGCCCGCTCGGAAGGCCGGCACACTTCACCGGAACCACTGAGCCTGGAGCCTGTCGCCGCTCAGACTTCGCCCGAGGACGAAGCCGCCCGCCGCGAGGAAGCCGCGATCATCTGGGAGTCGCTCGGCCGCTTGCCGGAACAGTACCGCGAACCGCTGGTGCTGTATTACCGGGAACACCAATCCGTATCGGAGGTGGCCGAGGCCATGGAACTATCACAGGATGCTGTGAAGCAGCGACTGGCCCGTGGCCGGGACATGCTGCGCGAATCGCTCACCGGCCGCATCGAGGCGGCATTACGGCAAACGGGTCCCAAGGCGGCATTCACCGCAGGTGTGCTGGCCGCACTCGACGCCGGCGCGGGCACCGCTACTGCCGCCGGCGGACTAGCCGTCGGCGGGGTGGCGCCGTTCATCTCGAGTGCCGCACTCGGCGTCGCCGGCGGCGTCGCAGGAAGCGTACTTGGAGTCGCTGGCGGCGCGTTCGGCACTGCCATGAGCATCCGCAATACGAAAACGCCCGCCGAGCGCGCGTTTATGGTCAAATGCGCCTGGTGGACCTGGATCCTCGTGACGCTATGGACCGGACTCTATCTCTACGTGTCGTTCTTCGAGTATTGGCTGTTTACGTCGCCTTGGTTTCAGATCGCCTTCTGGGGTATTCATACCGTCTGCCTGGTCACCGGTATCACGTACGTGAACAAGAGGGCGGCCCGGTTGCGCGGGCCCGAAAACACCTGATTCCCCGCCCACTTGATTGCATTCGACTCGACGGAGCGGTATCATCGCCTGCAAATCGGCTTTCCAATTTCTCCGTTGAGTCTTGACATCATGTTGGTTTCGCACCGCCACTACCCGGCCGAGATGATCTATGGCGACTTCGCCGTGCGCCAGAGCGGCTCCGCCCGGATCGTCGTCCGGAATCCGGACATTCGATGGGACGACTCCGTGATCTCGCAGGTTTACGCCACGGCCACGGAATTCAAGGCGACGGGCGACCCGCGGTTCTTCCACGGCATCGAGTGCTTCATCGGTGAAGCGAAAATCAGCGTCAGCAACATCGCCGTTCGCCCTGGAGAAATGCACCTGCGGCTCGACGTGGAGTGGGACGAGGAACTGATGGTCCTCGTCCGGTATCACATTGTGAACATGGAGTTGAAGGCAGGTCGGCGACCGGAGCGCCTCCGCCCGGTGGAAGAAAAGGCGGTGCCGATCAAGCAGACGCCCACCAAGTCGAAACCGGCCGGCAAGGCGAAGAAAAAGAAGACATGAGTCCGAGACACAGGCCATGGCAAATCGAAAACACCGGTGCCTGAGACTGAATGTACTGGAGCAGAGGGCGCTGCCAGCCACTCTGGTGGGTTCACTTTTCCCGCCGGATTTGACCGGTCCGCAGGACTACTCACTGTTCGGTGCCGCGCTAGCTGCGGGATCGCAATACTATGCCGTCGGCGCGCCGCGGTCCGACCTATCGGGCGACTACGATTGCGGCGAAGCGCTCGTGTATGACGCCGCTACGCGGTCGCTTGTGGCGTCGCTTCCCAACCCATACCCAAGTGCCAATGACTATTACGGCAATTCCGTGGCAGTGGCGGGGAGCCTCGTCCTCGTCGGTGCGTATCAAGACGACGCCGGGAGTGTTTCCAATGTCGGCTCGGCTTTCCTTTACGACATGAACGCAGCCAACAAGACGACGCCAATCGCCGTGCTCAATGCGCCGACATTGATCAGCGGCGACCAGTTCGGGTACTCAGTCGCACTGTCCGGAAAGTACGCTTTCATCAGCGCGATAGGTCGCGACAGCGCCGCGACTAACTCCGGATCGGTGTTCGTGTACGATCTGACCGTATCGACAACAACACCGTTTCGGACCATCAATAACCCGACGCCGCAATCGTCGGACTATTTCGGCCGTACGCTGGCGGCGGCCGGCACCCGGGTCGCCATCGGGTCGGGCGACCTCGACAACTACGGGGCGGCCTACGTCTACGACATCGCCCTGCCCGCCGGCTCGTCTCAAGTCGCCATGTTGGCCAGCCCGATCCCCTTCACCGGGGTCAGTACGGCATTCGCCGAGTCGTTGGCGATTGCCGGAAACTACGTCGTCGTAGGTGCGTTTCGTAACAACGCCGGTGCGACATCAGCCGGTTCTGCCTTCGTGTACGACCTGACCTCCGCGACTCCCACGATACCGTTGGCATCCATCGATAATCCCGCACCGTCCCAGTTTGACTACTTTGGGAAGTCAGTCGCCGTGGTCGGCACCACCGTGATCGTCGGGGCACCGGGCGAGGATTCCATCGGTACAGATCAGGGGGCAGCCTACTATTACGACCTCTTGTCCGGTACTCCGACCGTTCCGACTGTTACGTTGAACAACCCCGCGGGCACGTTCGATAGTCAGTTCGGTCATTCCGCGGCGGTGGCCGGCAAATATGTGCTGATCGGATCGTCTGAAAGTACCTCCGGTGCGTACGCGACGAGCGATAATGCCGTTCACGTATTCGACCGAACCTCGGCCACACCCACCGTGCCTTTGGGCAGCCTGATCAACGCGACGACCGCGGCAGGAGAGTCATTCGGAGGCTCAGTGGCCGCCGATGGTCGATATGTCGTGGTCGGCGCGCCCAGCGACGGGGACGCGGGCATCGTTCGGACCGGGCGGGCGTTCGTGTATGACCTGCTCTCCCCGACCCCGTTGATTCCCATCCTGACGTTAAACAATCCGAGCCCGGCCAAGGACGATCGGTTCGGCACAGCGGTGGCGATTTCCGGACAGACAGTGGCCATCGGCTCGCCCTTTGACGATTCCGGTGCAATTAATGCAGGCCTGGTGTACGTTTACGACTTGCTGTCCCCGACTCCTGAAGTACCCATTCTCACCATCGGCCGGTCGACACCTTATCCGCAAGACAACTTCGGCACAACTCTCGCGTTGGCCGGCAACGACCTCCTTATCGGCGCGCCCAACGGCAAGATCAATTTGAGCGACATCGGATCGGGCATCGTATTCCTTCACGACCTGAAGTCCGCGACGCCGACGGCGCCGACCCTGGTAATCAACAATCCCCTGGGAATAAACAGTAACAACGATTTCGGCATGGCCATTGCGTTGTCGGGCAATCGGATTGCCGTCGGCGCGCCATTGGGGGGCACGGTGATCATCGGACAGGGCCCGACAGGGACGGCGTATTTGTTCGACCGGTCTCTACCGACGCCGACCACCCCACAGTACACATTCACCAATCCGAACGGAGTCGGCAATGATATGTTTGGGGCGGCAGTCGATCTCGGCGGGTTGAGACTGGTGATCGGCGCGCCCGAAGTTGATATCGGAGCCTCCGGTGCCGGGGCGGCTTTCGTGTATCAGTTGTCGTCGGCCACGCCGACAACTCCGACACTCACGCTCAACAACCCCTCGGCGGCGGCTCACGAAAATTTCGGCACGGCAGTCCGCCTGAACGGCACAAATCTCGTCGTCTCCGGCGACGGAGCGGACTCCGCGTCGGTAGTTAGCAGTTCCGTTTATGTCTTCGATACCGTTTGGGGATTGCCCACCACGACGATCACCAGTGCGTCGAACCCGGCCCCTGACTACTTCGCGCTGTTCGGAAGGGCAATCGCGGTAACCTCCGACCTTTTGATTGTCGGCGCACCGGGTGATTCCGTGCAAAACGTCAGTCAGGGTGCCGTGAGGGTCTTCCGACTCGAGCCGCCTCAGGTGGAATCGCTTACCATCAACGGCGGGCAAACCCAGCGGTCGCGAGTCACCCGCCTGGACATCACCTTCGATCAACCGGTGACGTATTCCGGTTCGGCGAGCTCGGCGTTTCAATTACGCCGGCAATCCGACAATGCCGCGGTCACGGTCAACGCGGCAGTTAGCGGGCGCACGGTGACTTTGACTTTCGTCGGAGGGGCCGTCGAAGCCGGCTCTCTTGCTGACGGGCGCTACACGCTCACCATCGACGCGCAATCGGTCACTAATCCACTCGGCGAACTCGACGGCAACGGAAACGGAACTGCCGGCGACGACTTCGTGCTGACCGGCAACCTGTTGAACAAACTATTCCGCCTATTCGGTGATGCGGACGGTAATGGAACAGTCGGAGGCGCAGACTTCCTTGCATTCCGCCTTGCATTCCTGACGGCCGACTCGACATTTGACGCCGACGCCAACGGTTCGGTTGACGCCGGCGACTTCCTCCGCTTCCGGCTGAACTATCTTCAAATGGTCTGAGAACTACTTCACCGCGCTGACTCGAACATGCAGCGACAGGCCGGGGATCTCGATGCTCGCATCCTTGTCCGACGGGACGATGATGCGCGGGGCGCAAAGCTGTTCTTTCTTGCCGTCCGAGCCGGAGCGCGTCACGACGAATTCAATCGTGTGCGTGGCCGACTCGCCGTCGTTGCCCGCCTTTGCGGTCAGCCGAAATTCCATGTGACAATCCATGTGATGAACCTGAATGGTGATAACACCCTCCTGATTCGACACGATGCGGATGGGCGGCGCGGAGCGTGTCGTGCCCGCTTTCGAATCGACGAGGCGGGCCGAGACGATGTACTCGCCGGCGAACGCCGTGCCGGGTGCCAGGATCAGACTCAACCCGGCAAACAGTGCTACGAGTATCGAAGGCACAGCCAGCCGGCGTACTTCGGGATGACGCTGGAGAAATCGCCGGCCCTCAAACTCCCTGGCCGAGCGTTGCGCAACTTCAGCGGGATCGCCCAAATCCGCGGGCGAGCCGGCTTCGTCGAGGTGAATCTCGAACTCGGCCAGGAGCCGGGCACGGTGCCACTCGGGGACTCCATGCCTGTCGAGCTGCTTGCCACAGGCTTCAAGCCATTGCCGGTTGTCCATGACTCCCTCCCTGGATGACCTGTTGAACCGTTGCGACGACCTTTTGCCATGCCGAAGCGGCCTCGGCGAGCTGCTTTTGTCCGGCCTTCGTCACGCGATAGACGAGCCGGGTCCGCCCGGCCGACGCCTGTTCGCTGGCCTTCAGAAGCCCGTCCGCTTCGAGACGGTGAAGGATCGGGTAGATGCACCCTTCGCCGAACTCGAACACGCAGCCGCTCGCCGCGCGGATCGCCTGCACGAGTTCGTAACCGTACATCGGCCGGCGGTCGAGCAATTGCAGGACCAGTAACTCCGGCACGCCGTTAAGATACGCCGGGTTCGATCGTCGCTTCCTCATGGCCGGGACGATACCTCGGGGTTCGAGGTACTGCAAGGCGGGATTGCCACACGTCGTCAATTCCCGCTCATTTCTGTGAAGATTCCGCGACGATTCTGCCGATGGTGGTCCGGGGCTCGTTACAACCGCGCGAACCGTTTCATTTTGCCGCGCCGTCTTCCCAGACTGTGCGGCTTGACGCTCCGGAGTCCGATCATGCGTTTTCGCTGGCAGTCACTGTTTGCGTCCGGTCTGGCTGCAACGCTCGGCGCCTCCGTCGCGTCCGCTCAGGGTCTGTTACTACCCAACGGCGGGTCGATTGGCGGCAACATGGCTGGCACCTCATCGGCAGTCGGCCTCGACGCGGTCGGCGCGATGTTCTGGAACCCCGCCGTCATCAGTGGACTGCGTCAAAACGAAGTGTCCATCGGGTCTAACCTGATCATTCCGCACGTCGGTGTGACCGGTACGATTCCGGCCGGCACGTTCGGACCTCTCGGGCCAATTGACACTATCACCGGGCGGACGAACTCCGACGCCGGCCTCGTGCCGACCACCGCCATGGCATTCGTCTATCGGGCCGACGACTCGCGAGTGTCGTACGGCATGAGCATCGCGTCGGTCGCGGCCGGCGGCGTGAACTTCCCGGGTGATGCCAATAACCCCGTTCTCGCGCCCACCGGGCCGCTGAACCAGTTCATTCTCGGGCCGCAGGCCGGTTCGCTCTCGATCCTCTCGATAACGCCGACGATGAGCTACCAGGTCAACGACTGCCTCGCGGTCGGTGGCGGCGCGATTATCGATGTTGCAGCTGTATCATTTGACCCCGCCTTTTTCGGTCCCACCAGTCAGGCAAACCCACTTGCACCCCGGCAGTTTCCTTCCGGTGCGCATTCGCGGCCGTTCTGGGGAGGCGGTTTCCGTGGCGGTCTCACATACCGACTCACCGAATCGGTGACCACGGGTGTCTCCTACACCAGTCCGCAGTGGTTTGAAACTTGGGAGTTCAATGCCCGCGACGCCAACGGTAACGCCCAGAAGTTCTCGACGCAGTTCAGCCTGCCACAGATCTTCTCGGCCGGCGTCGCCTACTGCGGCATCGAGCGGTTGCTGCTCGCTGCCGACCTCCGCTGGTTCGACTACAGCACAACCAAACTGCTCGGCCAATCGGTCCCCGAGGGCGGTGCGGGCTGGAGCAGCATCTGGGCCGTTTCGCTCGGTGCGAATTACCAGCTGACCGACCGCCTCTCCGTCCAGGGGGGCTACCTGTACAACCAGAATCCCATTCCGGGCAACCTTACGTTGTTCAATACGCAGCTGCCGTGCATCACGACTAACACGCTTACGCTCGGCGCGGCGTACCAGATCAACGAAACGATCACGATGTCGCTCGGCTACGCCCGTGGCTTCGAGAACACCGTGAGTGGGACGGTCTTCCAGGCGGTTGGCGCGAACACATCCGTTGATTCACGCTACGACGCGATCGTCGTCGGCTTGAACATCAAGTTCGGCGGCGGGTGCCGGACGCGAGAGACTTGCGTAAGCGAGCCGTGTACATCGTGTGCGGCAACGCCGATACCCGCATCGCTCGGAGCACCGGCCCAGACTCTTCCGCCGGTCAAGCAATAATGCGCCGGATCTTGCGATTCACGATCGCCCTTGCATTCGCGCTTCTGACGACGCGGAATGCCAGTGCGGACGCGCCCGCCGAGGCCAACGGCGGGCTCGATGCCGTGCTGCCGACCACGCCCAACCGCGTCGGGCTCGAATCGTACTGGGAAAACGGCTACCATCTCGCCTCGTCAGACGGCCAGTTTCGCCTGCACATCGGCGGAAATGCCCAGTTGGCGACCACCTGGCTGATCGGACCCGACAGTGCTTTTGTTGGCAGTAATGGTCAGACGAGCGGTATCGGCAACAGCCAGGGCACCTTCTTTCGCCGAATTCGATTGCGAATGGATGGAAGTATCTGGTCGCAATTCGACTACGCAATCGAGTACGATTTTGCCAATGCCGCCAACGAAAATGACGGAATTCAGGAGCCGACCTTCAACAACCTGACAAGCGCGCCGGTACCCTGCAACGTCTGGATGCAGGTCCGCGACTTGCCGGTTTTTGGTACGGTGCGGTTAGGCAATCAGGTGAAACCAATCGGCTTCACTAACAATACGCCGCAGACCATGCTCCCGTTCGTCGAGCGAGCCGACAACATGGACGCGTTCTACGCCCCGTTCGATAACGGCTTTGCGCTCGGTGTTACCAGTCGCCATGTTACCGAGTCGGAGCGAATGACAGGCCAGGTCGGCATCTATCAGCCCGCGGTCAATTCGTTCGGCGTCGCGCTCAATAAATGGGCGGTGGGTGGGCGCATCACCGGCCTGCCGATGGACGAGGATGAGGGACAACGCCTCGTCCACCTGGGCATCGGAACTTGGATCTCCAACCTGCCCCAGGACCAAATCCGCGTCCGCGCCCGGACAATACTCCGCAACGGACCGGGCTTTGCCGTACCGGTGCTGGTGGATACCGGAACCGTGTCGGCAAGTCATCAAGCGATCATCGCGCCCGAACTCGCGGTGGTGTACGGCCCCTGGACATTGCAGGCGGAATATGCCGGGCAGTATGTCACCCAGGTTGTTCAGGCCGGGCAAAGCCAGGGGACGGTCTATTATCATGGCGGTTACGTACAGGCCCTGTACTTCCTGACGGGCGAACACCAGGCGTACTCCCGCACCGACGGCGCGTTCGGCCGAGTGATGCCGCGAAACAATTTCCACGTGACGCGGCACGATGACAGCCGGACCTTCGGCGCGTGGCAGGCGGGCGCGCGGTTCAGTTACGCCGATCTGACCGACAAGGGAATCGACGGCGGTAAGGTTTACGACATGACACTCGGGCTCAACTGGTTTTTGAATCCGAATATGAAGTTGCAGATGAACTACATTTTGGAGCGGCGTGACGCGCCGAACCAACTCGGCCAGTTTTGGATCAACGGCGTCGGATTGATCGCGGGGTACGACTTCTAACCTCGCATGACGAAGGCATTCCCTCGGGCATGACTCCGAAGTAAAAAAGACACCTGATTCGAACCCGGGCGCCGTCCCCGAAGCAAGCCAGCTACGAATAGGTCATTCGCTGTGACAAACATGATGCGAATTGTCGTCGCGGCCTTGTTGGCATTGGCTCAGGCCTTTGCATATGCACAGGAACCCGCGCCGGTCGGGTTCGCTGCCGTGGTCGGCCAGTACTTTGACACGTGGGACCGAGACCGCAACGGACAACTGGCTTACGAAGAGGTCGAACGGCTGCTGGCTGATCTGAAAACCACGGGTCGGTCGGCGGCCGCGCTGGCTGCGATCCGGAGTTTCCAAGGCGATGCCGTGGGCCAGCGACGGCCCGTTTCGCGCGATTTCCTGATGCGAGAGGCCACGCGGGATACTGCTCTGGTGGTGCGACCCGCCTTCGAACCCCGCTACCGCGACGGACTCGCCCGCATCGAGAACAGCCGTCGCGAGTTGTTCGGGCCTGGCGCTCCCGCTCGGGACGGCATCCGTCAGGGCCACATCGGCGACTGTTACTTCGTCTCCGTTGTCGGCGCGGTGACACAGCGCGACCCGGCACTCGTCCGAAAATGGTTCCAACCACAATCCGACAAAACCGTCCGTGTCTCCTTCCCACTCGGTGCGACGTCTATGGTCAATCCGCTCACCGACGGGGAAATTGCCATGACCTCGTTCGCCGGGCAGCAGGGGCTCTGGATCAACACGCTCGAAAAAGCGTTTGGCTCGATCATGCGAGCCAACTTCCCGGCAAGCGATTTCGGAATCTCCGTGGATGCGATCGCCTCGGGCGGTAACCCCGTTCAGACGATCCGCCTCATGACTGCCTACGAGGCGTACATCGAAGTAATCCGTTCGGGAGACTTGACACCGGCGCAAGTCGCTGAAGCGACCGGCCGAGTCGGGAAGATCCTGGCCGACTGCCAGCGCAAAAGAAAGATCGCCATTGCAGGCACCTCGGCCCGCGGCCTGCCGCCGGGAATCCATCCTACCCACGCCTATACCATCCTCGGCTTCGACAAAGACGTCGTGACGATCTGGAACCCGCACGGCAACCAGTTCACGCCCGCGAGCGACCCGGGGCTGAAGTCCGGCTACCCGACGGTGAATGGCCGGTTCACGATGCCGCTTCGCGATTTCGTCAACGTGTTCGCGTTCCTGGCCTTCGAATCCGACATCGCATTGCGGACCAACGTCGACGGCGACGACCCCTCCAATCCGAACCGCAAGCCGTGATCCCGCGTCAGCCGGCCTTCACGACCCCTTCGACGATCACCCACTTCGCCCGGCCCCTGACTTTCCAACCATGAAAGGGGCTGTTCCGGCTCTTCGACTTGAATTGATTCACGTCGATCGTCCACTCCGCCTTCGGATCGATAATCGTGACATCGGCCAGTACACCGGGCTTGAGGGTCCCGCGATCGATACTCAGCACCCGGGCCGGGTTGATCGTCAGCTTCGCGATCAACTGCGGCCAGGTGAGATGGCTCGGCTCAATCAGCGTCGTCACACACAACGGAAGCAAAGTTTCGACGCCAAGGATACCGTTCGGGCACTGATCGAACTCGCGGGCCTTTTTCTCGGCGGCGTGCGGCGCGTGGTCGGTGCAAATCACATCGAGAGTGTCGTCTTTCAGCCCGGCGAGGATCGCGGCCACGTCGTCCTTCGCCCGCAGGGGCGGGGCCATCTTGTAGTTGCTGTCGAGCGTCGCGACGTGTTCATCCGTCAGCAGCCAATGGTGCGGGCACGCTTCGCCGGTGACGCGGGCCTTTTTCTTCCCCCGTCGGATCAGTTCCACCGCTTCCACAGTACTGACATGCAGGATGTGCACCCGTCCGCCGGTCAGCGCGGCCAATTCGATGTCGCGATAGACGTGCAACTCCTCGGCGACCGACGGCATGCCGCGGACGCCGAGCCTGAGGCTCACCAGCCCCTCGTGCATGACCCCGCCTTTGGTCAGGTCGACGTCTTCGCAGTGGCTGAGGATGCACTTGTCGAACATGCGCGAATATTCGAGGGCACGTCGCATGATGTCGGCGTTGACCACCGGTGAGCCGTCGTCGGTGAAGGCGACCGCGCCGCCGTCGACGAGGCCGCCCATCTCGGCAAGTTCTTCGCCGCGCCGGCCCTTGGTGATCGCGCCGATGGGAAAGACGTTTGCCAGGTTGGCCCGCTCGGCCTGAAGGTATACGAACTCGGCGGCGGCCTGCGTGTCGATTGCCGGCTCCGTATTCGGCATGCACGCAACGCTCGTCACGCCTCCAGCGATCGCGGCCGCGGAACCGGTGGCGATTGTCTCGTCTTCCTCCCGGCCGGGCTCGCGCAAGTGGACATGCATGTCAATCCAGCCGGGCGAGACGATGCAGCCCGCTGCGTCGATCGTCCGGTCGGCACGCAAATCGGGCCGGGCCCCGACATGAAGTACCTTGCCGTCGGCAATCCAGAGATCAGCGACAGCGTCGAAAGACGTAGCGGGGTCGATGACTCGGCCGTTGGTAATGCGCAGGGTGGTCATGGAGTTAATGTATCGGTGACTCAATCGTGCAGACCGGCATACGGCCGATACGAGCCGAATTTGCACCGTCAACCAGAAACGAACCTTGCAGTCGCCCTCTTGTCCGTGTTCCTACTTCGCCGCTGTTTTCAGGCCGCACGGCGTGCCGGGCCGGGTTGTCCCATCGCTTTCGGCACGTCCCGTAACGGGTTCTGAACTGGGAATTGCGTTCGAAACACCCTGGGTTAGCTCAAACGGTAAGAGCACCGGTCTTAGGAACCGGGAGTTACAGGTTCGATTCCTGTACCCACACCAACGCTTGTTCAGCGTTTCGTGACACCGCCCGAGCGAGGGCGGCGTTGATCCGTCGGCGGCGCGAGCGCCCCGCGCCGGCACCACGGTCGCGCCCGCCGCGGCGCAAATCCGGTCGCGTGCCGCGGGTCCGCCCACCCGCGTGTCACCCGGCCCG
>JAIBBI010000193.1 GCA_019694755.1 Gemmataceae bacterium | reverse complement strand
GTGGCACGAATCTGCTCGTCCGCAATTCCACGATCGCCAATAACCTCGCGTCCGATGGTGGCGCGATTCGTCTCTTCCTCACGAACAACCCCCTGACCATCCAGAACTCCACGATCTTCGGCAATACTGCGTCAGGAAATGGCGGCGGTATCAATCGATTCAGCGGCTCCGGCACGATCAGCCTGGAAAGCGTCGTTCTCTCCGGCAATGTTGACACCTCGGGCGGCACCTCGCCCGATGTCGAAAACAACGGCAAGGCCTTGAGTTACAAGAACAGTGCGATTGGGACTCTCACCGGCACGAGCAGCCCGGTCAACGACCTCGGGGGCAACCTGCCGATCGGTGCCGCACTGAAACTCGGCTCCCTCGCTACCTCCGGCTCGGCCAACCCCACACTGCTTCCGGCCTGGGACAGCCCGGTCGTCAATGCCGGGAGCAATCCTGCCGGGCTGACCACCGACCAGCGGGGTGGCTCGTTCTCGCGGGCATTTAGTGGCGGGGTGGATATCGGCGCTGTTGAAGCGGTCCGATTCGTAGTGGTCAACAACAACAACAGCGGCGCGGGTTCGCTCCGGCAGGCCGTCGCCGATGCAGGCACGCTCCCGGGTATCGATGTCATTGGATTCGACACGACGGGATTCTCGTCGTCGACCATCACCCTGACTTCGGGAGAAATCACCCTTTCCGATGGAGTCGTCATCACCGGCCCGGGCGCGGGCCAACTCGCGATCAGCGGCAACAACGCCAGCCGGGTGTTCAACGTCAATGCAGCCGTGAGTGTGGTCATATCGTCGCTGTCCATTGTTGCAGGAACCAGTACCGGGAGCGGAGGCGGGCTGGTCAACAGTCTGGCCGGCACCATTACCCTGGATCGGGTCACCCTCGCCAACAACAAAGCAACTGGCAACGGTGGCGGAATCGCCAACCTGTCCACCGGCTCCATCACGATCCAGGACAGTTGGCTCTTCGGCAACTCTTCGGGTGCCGGCGGAGGCGGGGTCAACGTCGAAAACGGATCCGCGACGATTGTCCGATCGACGCTGAGCGGCAATTCGGCGGCCAATGGCGGTGGCCTGCGGGCGGCCGGCGCGGCCACCGTCAGCCTCGTCAACAGTACCCTCTCCGCGAATTCCGCAACCGGCGCCAGCGCGACCGGCGGTGGCGTCCGGTTTCAGAGCACGGCAACGCTGACAATCCGTAACTGCACCCTGGTTCAGAACAGCGCGGGCTCCCAGGGCGGCGGAGTCAGCCGGTCGTCCGGCACTGTCAACATCGAAAGCTCGATCCTCGCCCAAAACACGGCTGTGACTTCCGGTGCAGACTTCGCGGGCCCGATCAGTCAGGGATATTACTGCCTCATCGGGTCGAACGACGGCACAGTCATCACTTTCGCGAAGTTCAACATGGTCGGGACAAAGGCGAGCCCGATCAACGCCAAACTGGGAGCGCTCGCCAACAACGGCGGCCCCACGCCGACGCACCTGCCCGCGAGTGACAGCCCGGCGCGCGAAGCCGGCTCTAATCCGGGCGGCCTGACCACCGACCAGCGGGGTTCCGCCCGCGTCTGGAACGGCCGAGTGGATATCGGCGCGACCGAGGCGAATCCCGATTTTGTCGTGCGCAACGACTTCGACTCGGGACCGGGCAGCTTGAGGCAGCAGATCCTCGACGCAAATTCCCTGCCCGGCCCCCAGACCATCACATTCGATGCGTTGGCTTTCGCCGCCACCGACGGCACCATCACCCTCACTACTGGCGAGATCGCCATCACGGAAGGGATTGCGATCGTGGGCCCGGGGGCCAAGTCGGCGACCATCAGCGGTGGTGGAGTGTCGCGCATTTTGAACGCGTCCACCGCCGTGGCGGCCTCGTCGATCACCCTAAGTGGTTTGACATTCGCCGGCGGTTCGGCTGCGGGGCAAGGCGGTGCAATTCTGCTCGGAGATGCACGGGTCACAATCGACGACTGCGCGTTTACGGGCAACACAGCCTCCGACAGTGGTGGGGCGATCAACATGCGGGTATCTCCCACCGCCACTCTCGCCATCAACCGCAGTTCATTCACCAATAACCGTGCGGCGGGCGGCTCCGGAGGCGGCGCGCTGGCAGTCTACTCCGATGCGACTATCAGCATTCGGGATTCGCTCTTCGCCTTCAACACCTCGGCCACCGACGGCGGCGGCCTCTGGATCTTTGGTACGCCCGGCAGCTATTCCCTCCGCAACTCAACCTTGTTCGGTAATTCTGCCAGTACTCGGGGCGGCGCGATCTGGCAGCAAGCCGGCCAGGGTTCATCGGGTACGGTTACAAACTCCACGCTGACCGGAAACGTCGCGGGCAATGCCGGCGGCGGAGTCTATCTGGCTGGTTCGTTTGGGAGTAACTCGACGATCACGTTCGAAAGTACCGTGGTCTCGGGCAACACCGCCAGTAAAGAGGCAGACATCGGGCAGAATTTCACCTACTCGCTGGCGCAACTGACCAATTGTGCGTACGATAGTGTCGATTTCTGGACCCTTCTCGGCGGCGGAAACCTGAAATTGCCCGGGTCTTCGCTCCTGCTCGGCTCCCTCGCCGACAACGGCGGGCCGACTCTCACGATGTTGCCCGCCCCGACCAGCCCATTGATCAATCGCGGATCGAACCCCGGCGGCCTGGCGAACGACCAGCGCGGCGCGGGCTACCCGCGATCGCTCGATACCGCCACCGACATCGGCGCGGTCGAACTGCCGACCAACTCAATCATCTCGACCAGCCTACTGGACCCGGCCACCAACAACCTCGCGACGGTCCGCTGGCAACTGACGTTCTCCCAGCCCGTTGCATCGCTCACGGCTTCGCACCTTCAACTGGTGGGTGCGGGCGCGACCGGGGCGACCATCACGGGCGTGGCCGGCGGCGGCACGACCTGGACCGTGACCGCCGGCACCGGAGCGGACGGCGCCTTGGGGTTGACGATCATATCGGACCCCAACCCCGCTTTGCCGATATCCAACCCCACTTCGGTTCCCGGCTACACCATCGATAGGACCATGCCCCAGTTGGTTTCAATCACCCGACTCGACTCCGACCCGACGAACGCGGCGAGCGTCAGTTGGGTGGTCGCCTTTTCCGAGCAGGTCGGGGGCATCTCACTGTCCAACTTCTCGCTCTCGTTTACCGGGCTCGGAGGCAGCCCGACCATTACCGGCATCTCCGGTACCGGTTCCACGCGAACCATCTCCGCCTCGACCGGGACGGGGCAGGGAACTCTCCGCCTCGACCTGGCAAATCCCACCGGCATCGTCGATGGCGTGGGAAACGCCCTGATAACGGGCAGTCTGGCCGGCGAGGCGTACTCCATCGACAAAGTCGCGCCTGTCCCGGTCCTCTCGACGAATCCCGGATCGGCTAACGAGGGCGCGGTCGGCTTTTCGAGCTTCGAGATCCTCGCGACGTTCAACGAGCCGATGAACCCGTCCGTCCTGCCCACCATTAGTTTCCCAGTCGAGAATCCGGGGATCAGCCTTCCATTCATTTCGGCAGGGTGGAAAAACGCAAACACCTATCGATTTGTTTACGACCTCTTCGACATCAATCTGGAGCAACCCAACATCGACGTCCGTGTGTCGGGCGGCGCGGATTTGGCGGGAAACAGCCACGTCGCCACCGACGCGACCGACCTGTTCACCATCGACACCAAGGCGCCGACGGTGACCTCGGTTATCCGCGCGAATGCCAATCCTACCAATGCCGCCAGCGTCGCCTGGACCGTCACATTCAGCGAACCGATGAGTTCGGCAGCCGCGGCGGCGTTTCTGGTCGTCCCGACCGGGCTCGGCGCGCCGCCGGCCGTCACCGGCGTCGTCGGCAGCGGCACGACCTGGACGGTGACTTCCGGCACCGGCGACGGCGCGGGAACCCTGTCGCTCTACGTCATCGGTGGAGCGGGTCTGACCGACATGGCCGGCAATACCACCGCAATGTTGCCCGTCATCGGTCCCGCATACACCATCGATCGCACGGTACCGCAAGTGACACAGATTACGCCGAGCGTCGCGACCGTCACCGACGCTCAAACAGGCCCCGCCGGCCTCCTGTTAACAGTGGAATTCAACGAGCCGATGAACACCGCCATCGCTCCGATGGTCGCATTCCCGGTGGAGAACCCCGGCACGACTCTCGCAGCGACGTCGGGTTTCTGGGTGGATGCTAAGACGTATCGCGCCACCCACGCTGTGGCCGACAACAACATTGCCCTGTCGAAGATCGATGTCTCCGTTAGCGGCGGACAGGACGCCATCGGCAATACGCAGGCTCCGTCGGCAGTTGCCGACGTCTTCGGCATTGAAATGCAGAATCCGCTGGTCAGCAGCATCTCTCGATCCGGTAGTAATCCGACATCGTCGGGCTCCGTCCAATGGCTGGTGACCTTCTCGGAGCCGGTCACCGGTGTGGATGCGGGCAACTTCGCTCTTAGCGTTGTGGGACTGGGCGGCTCGCCGACAATCACTTCCGTCACAGGCTCCGGTGCCACTCGCACAGTGACGGCCAGTACCGGGTCCGGTACGGGCACGCTCGGACTCGACTTCGTCTCGACCAGTCCACCGGTTCTCGATTCCGTCGGCAACCCGCTGGCCTTCGTACCGTTCGTCGGCGAAGTTTTCTCCGTGCTTCTCGCGCCGATCACGGCGACGATCGCGACGAACTTGAGCAGCATCGGCGACGCCCAAGTCGGACCGGCGACGCTGACGCTCTCGGCCACGTTAACAATGTGATGGACCCGACCAGCACGCCCGCATTCGATTTCCCGGTCGAGAATCCGGGGCTCTCGTTCGGATTCGCGGGCGGGTCGTGGGTAAGTCCGACCGTTTTTCAGGCCAAGTACAACGTCGCCGATCTGAACGTCAGCCTGCCGGACATAGACGTCCGCGTCACCGGCGGCAAGAACCTGGCGAAACACTTTTGGAAGCGTGGTGTCGGCTGACCTGATCGACCTCGACACGCAGAATCCGATCGTCCTCCTGATAACGCGAGATGACCCCAACTCGACCGGTTTGCCCGAAGTGGGCTGGACCGTGACCTTCAGCGAGCCTGTCGCGGGAGTAACCGCCGGCACTTTCACGTTGTTCAACGGCGGCCTGAGCGGCAGCCCCGCGATCACGTCTGTAACCGGTGTCGGCACAACCTGGACTGTCAAAGCCGGCACTGGCGGTGGCGAGGGCACGCTCAGCCTGTACGTCAATTCGACGTCCGGCGTAACTGACGGTGCAGGCAACCCTTTGGCCGGCTTGCCCGTCATCGGCCCCGCATACAACGTCGATCACATCGCCCCGCAGGCGGCGAAGCTCAACGCCAATACGCTCCTCGTTGCCGATGCGAATGCAGGAATGAACGGGTTCCAGATAACCATCCAGTACAACGAGCCGATGAACCAGTCGGTCAATCCGACGGTCAGCTTCCCGATCGAGAATCCCGCCCCGTCGCTTACGTTTGCTTCGGGCCAATGGCTGGACGCGAAGACCTTCCGGGCCAACTTCGCCGTCAGCGATCTGGGCGTTGAACTCAGCGACATTGATGTCAGAGTGACCGGCGGCTCGGACGTCGTCGGCAACGTGCAGTCGTCATTCCAAGTCGGCGACCTGTTCGACATCGACACACTCAATCCTTCGGTCGTTAGTATCAAACGGGCCGACGCCAATCCTACGTCGGCGGCGACGGTAAAATACACCGTAACGCTGAGCCAGGACGCCGGCGGACTCGACACCGGAAACTTTGCGTTGAACACCACGGGGCTTTCCGGGGCATCGATCGTCACCGTGACCGGCGGCCCACTGGTCTACGCCGTCGACGTCAACACCGGATCGGGCAATGGGACGCTTCGGCTCGACTTCGCGAACTCGACGGGCGCGGCTGACCTGGCAGGAAATGCGATCACTGGCCTCCCATTCCTGGGCGAGAGTTACAATGTGATCCATGCGTTGCCAGCCAAAGTCGCAGGCCTTGTCGTGGGAGACGGTACCGCCCAGCGATCGACGGTGACTTCGATCAAAGTCACCTTCGATTCGGCGGTGACGTTCACGGGCTCGCCGGCCAGCGCGTTCACGCTGACTCGAATCTCGGATGGTGCAAGCGTCGCGCTGGCGGCTGCGGTTTCGGGCAACGAAGTAACGCTCTCCTTTACTGGCGGCGCGGTCAACGGAAAAAGCCTCGCCGACGGCCGGTACACGCTAGGCGTTCTCGCCAGTCAATTCGCCGGCGGCGGCTTCGACGGCAACGGCGACGGCACGCCTGGCGACGACTACACGCTCGTCGGCAACCCCACTAATAAGCTCTTCCGCCTCTTCGGCGACGTCGACGGCAGCGGGCAGGTCACTTCCAGCGACTTCCTCGCCTTCCGCCTGGCGTTCCTGAGCTCGAGTGCGATCTTCGACTTCAACGGCAACGGCACCGTGGACAGCAGCGACTTCCTGCAGTTCCGGCTGCGGTTCCTGCAGTCGGTGTAGTCACGGTTTTTCGAGTGGACCAAGGTTCGGCATCCGCTGCATGATGGTCCCTTGAATTGTCGCATTATTGTCCGACGCCGGGCGGGCCACATCCGTCGTCACCCCGGCGATTCGTCGTGGGTCAGGATCCTGGCCAGCGTCTTCCCATGAATCCGATACCGCTCGCACGCCTGACGCTTGCTTGGGCCGGTCAGAACCCGGCGTCGGATCTCGCTTCATTGCTCCATGTTCGCGTCCACCTCGGTGCCTCCTGCGGCTGGATGACGGGCTGTTCCCTATCCTTGCAGACGAAAGCAGGGCACGGTTGTACGCTGCACTTTTCCGTGCCGCCGCCTCCCCGTCCCGCACTTTTACTACGCAGCACACAGTCCGCAGAGGAAACACGAAAATCGCGGCGGGAGGAGGAAGCCCATTGCGCAAAGGCCCGAACTTGGCGACTGGTTTCTTTCGCTCGCCAATTGCGGGAGTCCGTTAGAGTCTGTTATGAACTTTGAAGTCCGAGTTGTGTGAGCATGAGGGCGATGGCTGCGACCCAATGCCAGCCGGCGAGTGTTTCGGGGAGCCGTTCATAATCGCGGGCGAGCCGGCGGAATCGTCCGAGCCAG
>JAIBBI010000192.1 GCA_019694755.1 Gemmataceae bacterium | reverse complement strand
TTTTGTTCCACGCACTGTACATTTTCGGGAGTTGGGCCGCCCGGCGCAGCCAGCCCGCAAGGGCACGCTCCCGCTCGGCCGCCCAGATGCCGAGCAGCATGCCCCAGCCCGCGGTCGGCTTGGCCGCGGTGTATTCCATCAACCGATGTCCGATCACGTCCGCATCGCGGAACGGCCCGGCCGCCGCCCGCGCGTCGCGGAGAAACGACTTCAGGCCGCGGACGCGCGGACACGTGAGTCTCGCCCAGCGATAGGCCTCGCGCGTCCGGCGGGAACAAACTCGCAGGTCATGCGTGGCTTCCGTCAGCGCGCTGCGCGTGGTGCCGACCCGCGTGAGGGCGCGACCCAGCGCTCGCCATTCGGCAAGAAACTTGCCGGCCAAAGCTGCTCCGCTAATCGTCGTCATGCCCGGTTTCGCCAATCGGTGTAACCGGGATTATCTCACAGGTCGCGGCCCGACACTAGGGCCCGCACCCCGCGGGACGCTAGGATACCGGGGATGATTGTGACTGTGCGGACCGGGTCGCGCCTGCATTTCGGATTGTTCCGGCTGCCCCCGGCCGAACCCTGGCCGACGGGCGAGCGATTCTTCGGTGGTCTCGGCCTCGCGATCGATTCGCCCTCGCTCACTGTCCGTGCCGACTCGTTCTCGAATTCACACGTTCCAGAGGCCGTGGCCGGTGTGGTGGATCGGCTTCGGCCGTACGTCTGCGTCCCCGAACTGAACTGGTTGATCGAGAGCGACGCCCCCGAACACTCGGGATTCGGGACGGGTACCCAGCGCTCGCTGGCCATTGCCGCGGTCGCGCTGCGGGCGGCCGGCGCCGCGATGCGCGACGATGAGTTGGCGCAGATCCTCGGGCGCGGCCGCCGATCGGGCATCGGGCTGCGGGCTTTTGCCGAGGGCGGATTCCTGATCGACGGCGGGCGCGTGGCCGGCGACGATGTGGCGCGGGTCGATCGGCGCTTGGACTGGCCGGCGGACTGGCGGATGGTGATCGTAATTCCGGCCGGGGAAACGTGGGCCGGCGACCGCGAGGCCCGCGGCTTTGCCGCCCTGCCGGCCACCGCCGACCTGCGCCCGTGGGCCGAGGAGCACGTCGTGCCGGCCATCGCGGCCCGGGATGTGGTGCGGTCCGGTGCCGCCCTCGCGGAGTTTAATGCGAAGGCCGGCGACGCGTTCGCCGCGGTCCAGGGTGGGCGGTATTCGTCGCCGGCCACCGCGGCCCTCGTAGCCCGCATGACGGAACTGGGGGCACACGGGGCGGGGCAGTCGTCTTGGGGCCCGGCGGTGTGGGGGCTGGCGGCCGACCCGGATCAGGCGAAGCGCCTGGCCGACAGGCTTCGGACGGAGTTCCCCCGGGTCCTGATCGCCGCCGGGCGCAACGCCGGGGCTAAGATCGTGCTCGATTGTTAAGTATTCACCGTTGCTCTTCCGGGCGCAACGGTGTAGGATTCGTGAGGAAAAGATGGGAACCGGTGGCGATCTGGCTCCACAGTGCCGGTTTTCATCCACGAATTACCGTCCATCTCGCAAAACTCGTTTGCTACTCGCACACGCGGGCGGCGGATTGTGAGGTCGGTCATGGCTCCCCGGCGGAACGCGTTCACGCTCATCGAACTCCTCGTCGTCATCGCGATCATTGCGATCCTGATCGGGCTCCTGCTGCCCGCTGTCCAGAAAGTCCGCGATGCCGCGGCCCGGGCCTCGTGCTCGAGCAACATCAAGCAGATCGCCCTGGCGGCACACAGCTATGAATCCGAGCGCGGCTCCCTGCCGCCCGGCATGGATAAGAACTCGATCGGGCCCCTGCCCTACCTGCTGCCGTACGTGGAGGCCGACGCCCAGTTTGCCCTCTTCGACTTCAAGAGCACGCTCTGGTTTTACAGCACGAAGAATTGCCCCAGCCCCGGCTCGACGACGGTCCCCCGGCCGCCGTCACGCTACGGCGCGGAAGGCGACTTCAAGCAGTTCCTCTGTCCGTCGGCCCCGGACATGAAGGCCGGCCCGGCCTGTGTCGCGATCTATTGCGGCACACAGGGGAAGGACTTTCCTGCGGGGATCAACCCGCCCCCCACCAACCCCCAGACCGTGTATTACGACACCGGCACCGGCTCCCGGCAGGTGTTCGGCCGGACCAACTACCTCGCCAACGGCGGCGACTGGCGATCCGATTCCGGTATTGCGTACCGCTTCCGCGGCCCGTTCTACTACAAGTCGAAGCAGAGCATTACTGGCATCGAAGACGGATCGAGCAACACCTTCCTCTTCGGGGAAGCGTGTGGCGGCGGCGACCCGTTCAACCCGATCCCGTTCCCGCCGTCCCCGACCAACATCCCCAATCCGGCCACCTGGTCGTCGTATTCCTGGGCCGTCGGGCCGACGTATACCAGCTTCGGAATCGGCGAAGGCGCCTACGGCAATGCCGACGACTGGGCTCTATTCGCCAGCCGGCACCCGGGCATCATCCAGTTCGCGTATGCCGACGGTTCGGTCCGGGCTCTGACCCGGCTTTCCCGATACAACACGACGGCATACACCGTGCTGCGGGCCCTGAGCGGCACCAAGGACGGCGTCACCTTCGACGGGGTCGATTGATTCACGAGGAGATCGAGCGATGATTCGAACCGGCCTGTTGATCGCGACCCTGTTGGTCGTCGGCTGTGGCTCCAAGACGTCGAAGAGCGAGGACACCGGCCCGCGCGTCACCGGCGGCGCCCCCGTCGACAACAGCGTCCGACCCGAACGCCCCTCGGTAGGCGGCTCCGTCGGCGAGAAGAAGTAGGCAGGAAGATGTCTCACGCGGAGACGCGGAGACGCGGAGAATACAAAAAACGGTCGAGTTAAGGATGATCGCCAGTGATTGTTATCTGGAAAGGTTGGGGACTCCTTGCCGTAGTCATCTGGATCGCATGCCTGGCATTGACCCAATTATGTTTGGATGCCGTGACGAAGCCAGGTTATTACGCTTCCAGAGCGTGGCCCGCGGTTCTCGCAAGTATGGTCGCGGCGACCGCCATTTGGTTCCTTGGTCGCACGATGAACGAAGCACCCCGGTCCAGAGCAAGGCGAACCTATGGCGCAAGTCACAGCCTGTTCTTTGTGCCTTTGGAGTACTGGGGACCGATTGTCCTCCTCTTGGGCGTCGTGGTTGCGATAGTGCACATGTTCAAGACAGTTTGACTAACAGTCACAATAGACCGCAGGGAAATCGTCCAGATCCACGATTCGACGGGTCTCGACCGTCGCCGGTCTCCTTATGCACTTCTCCGCGCCTTTGCGGCTCCGCGCGAGACCTCTGGCAACATTTACTTGATGGGAATCCCTACTTCACCCGAGCGGCCGGTTCGGATTGCGGCAGTATGTACCACAGCTTCGGGGACAGGTCGGCGGCGGGCCAGGCGGGTGTCGCGGCGTCCGCGCCGGTGAGGGCCGAGATCAACGTCTGCGGCTTGTCGTAGCCGACCGCCCGCCACTCCGTCAGGCCGGCTTCCTTCGCCACGGCCGCGATCGCATCGTCGAGCGGGCCCACGGCATCGATCAGGCCGATGTCCATCGCCTGCTTGGCCGTGAAGATACCGCCGTCGGCCCGTCGCCTCGTGTACTCCCCGCCCTTCTTGTCGATGACATTTCCCTTGTTGTCGTAGCGCGGAATCTCTTTCAACGGGAAGAGCGGCTCCGTGAGCTTCCCCTGGAGCGAGGGCCGGCCCGCTTCCACGACGCCGACGAACTGGGAGTAAGCCACTTCGACCATGTCCTGCCAGGGCTGGCGTTCCTGTGGCGTCAGTTCGTGAAACGGCGACCCACTACCCTTGATGTCGCCGGCCTTGATCATCTCCATCGTCACGCCGACCTTGTCGGCCAGGCCGCGAGCGTTGGGCAACGAGGCATACACACCGATCGAGCCGGTGATGCAGCTCCGCTCCGCGAACAGCTTGGGCGCTGGCTTGGCCGGGTCCTGGGCGGCGGCCATCGAGATGTAATACCCGCCCGAGGCACACAGCGAGCCCATCGACACGACCATCGGCTTCGGCTTTCCGGGGTGCTTGGGCGACGTGCCGTCACGCAACTGTTGCAGACGCCGCAGCATGTCATCGCTCGCAGTGATCGAGCCGCCGGGGCTGTCGACCCGCAGCACGATCGCCTTCACGTCCGAGTCCCGGGCCGCCTGATCAATCTGGCCGTGGGCGTAGGTCAGCATCCCTTCCATGATCGCGCCCTCGACCCGGACGATCGCAACCTTGTCGCCCGCGGTCCGCGTGCCCGAATGGAACTTTTCGCCGAGGCGCGTTTCCGCATGACCGAGCGCCGAGATGTCGGGCAGCATCTGCCCCGCACACAGCAGCACGTTGATGCCGAGCGAGAGCACGAGGGCCACGAACAGCATGACCGTCCCGCAGCCGATGCCGCGACTCGGGGCGGCCTGGTTATTGGGGCTGGGCAACAGCGGCGGGTTTTGAGCCATCGGACATCATCCCTGAAGGTTCTGCAGCAGTTCGCGGAGCGGCACCAGCCGTTGACCCCGGCATTCGTCGATCTTGAGCGCCTTGAGCAGCCGGCGGCGCAACTCGGCCTGCACTTCTTCCACCGCACTCGGCGCAGTGCTCGCAAGCTTGACGCACCCGCCGGCCCGCCGGTCGTGGCCACCCGCCCGGCCCATGCGCCCGACCACCGACCGCAATAGCTCGCCGGCGTTCGCGTCGCTGAGCGCAGAGCGTGCCGAAAGGATCAGATTGTCGCCGTGGACCCCGGCACACACTGCCCAGTCCACTTCCTCGAAGCGGATGAGGAAGTCGCATACCTCGGCCGCGAGGTCCGGCTGGGGCAGTTCGCTCGCCCAACTGACGATCAGGCGGTCGTAAATGAACGTGCTCTGCAGCGCAAGCAGCAGCGTCTCGAAGTGGCTGATCGGCAATCGGGCGTTGCGGATCTTCGCGAGCTTGTTCTTGTCGGCGGCCGGGTACAGGAAGATCGTCGCTTCGTCGTCGAGCGCGCTGGCCTCGCGCGGGTAGCCGTTGGTCTCTGTCTCGATGCCGTACAGCAGCGCGGTCGCGACCGCCTTCGGCGGCACGATGTCCTGCTCCATCAGGTACTTCGCGACGATGGAGCACGTCGCGCCGACGTTGCGACGGATGTCGACGAACGGCACGCCGGTGAGGTCGCCCGGCGTCTCGTGGTGGTCGAGCACGGCAGTGATGGGGATCGCGCGGGGGAAGCTGTGCCGGCCCGTCTTCGGCTGGCTGTCGACCATGACCACGGCTTCGCCGGGATCCCAGATCAGCATCTCCACGGAATCGAGTTCGACGTGGAGCGTGTCCACGAGCGCGCGGTTCTCCGCCCGGCCGATGGGGCCGTCGCGGGTGATGCGCGTCGGTTTGCAGAGGCACGTCTCGACGAGGTGCGCCAGACCCATCATGCTGCCGAGAGCATCGGGGTCCGGATGGACGTGGCTGACGAAGGTAACGCGGGTCGCGTCTTTCAACTCGTCGAGAAACCGGTCGGAAGTTTTCGTCCGGCGATGAACGGGGACCGAGTGGGGGCGAACCCCGCCAGGGTCGTCGGCGCTGCGCGCCATAGTAGCCATATCCCTAGGCCGTCCGCCGCCCCGGCCCCGATGACATTTCGGTCGCCCGCGGTCAGATTTGTCGATCACAACACCCTACGGGAGGCAATCAACTGCGCCAAGCGGCGGCCGGCGATTTAATGAATGGCCTCTCACCCGGGTTCCCGGGCTAATTCCTCGACGATCTTCCATTGATCCGGCGTAACCGGCATAACCGATAAACGCGACATTCTCACTAAATCCCACCCAGACAGCCCCTTTTCACTTTTGATCCGGGCCAGCGACACCGGATGCTTCAGTGCCTTCACCGGCTCGACTTCCACCGTAACATTCTTGTCTCCATCACCTTCCGGCTCGTGGCCCCGGGTGACCACCATGATCCCGACGACCGCCTTCTCCTTCCCCGTGTGGTAGAAGAACACCTTGTCGCCGGGCTGGCATTGCCGCAAGTTCTTCAGGGCCAAAGCGTTGCTGATCCCGGACCACGTCGTCTTCCCGTCGCGCACCAGATCGGCGAACGAGTACTCCGTGGGCTCTTCTTTGAACAGCCAGCGTGCCATGACTGAATTCCTGCGCGGTTCGGCAGTTCCCCCTGCCGATGATAGGACGGCACACGTCTCCTCGGCTTGTTCGGGCGGGTGAAAGCGGGTAAAACCCGGTCGCACCTTCGACTTGAGACGACAAGGAGCCACGGATGGCAGTCCTCGAAGTCAGCGGATTGGTCAAGCATTACGGCAAGCGGCCGGTCGTCAACGGCGTTTCGTTCAACGTCGACGCGGGCGAGGTCGTCGGCCTGCTCGGCCCCAACGGCGCGGGCAAGACCACCAGCTTCCGCATGACCACCGGCCAGATCGTGGCCGACGACGGCCGGGTCGTGTTCGACGGCAAGGACGTCTCCGGCTGGCCGATGTACCAGCGGGCCCGACTGGGCATGGGCTACCTGACGCAGGAGTCGTCGGTCTTCCGCAAGCTGACCGTCGAGCAGAACATCCTCGCGATCCTCGAAGCGCTGCCGCAGAGCCGGTCGCTGGGCCGGCCGCTGACAAAGGCTGAGCGCTACGAGCGCACCGACGCGGTGCTCAAGCAGTTCGGCCTCGACCACATCCGCAAGAACTCCGCGGCGCGGGTCTCGGGCGGCGAGCGTCGCCGACTGGAGATCGCCCGCTGTCTCGTTTGCGAGCCGAACCTGATCCTGCTCGACGAGCCGTTCGCGGCGGTCGACCCGCTCACCAACAGCGATATCCAGAAGGTGATCGTCGACCTGGCCCGCCAGGGTATCGCGATTCTGCTCACCGACCACAACGTCCGCGACGTATTGAAGATCACGCACCGCAGTTATCTGATCAAGGACGGCCGGGTGCTCGCGCACGGCACGCCGGCCGAGATCATCAACGACCCGCAGGCGATCCAGGCTTACCTCGGCGACACGTTTGCCGACTACGTGCCGCGCGGGGCGGCCCCAGCCGCGCCGGCCCCTGCAGCCCCGCGATTGCCCGATCTCGTGGAGCAACTCCGCGACAACGCACTGACAGCCGTCGCGGTGAACGAACTCGTCA
>JAIBBI010000191.1 GCA_019694755.1 Gemmataceae bacterium | reverse complement strand
CTTCACCAGTTCAGCGAGCGGGTCTTGCAGGCGCCGGGCGATGGAGATGGCGCCGCGCAGCGAGGCGTCCTGCGTCGGGAACTCTTCGCGGGCGATCGGGCTGGCGGAGTAGTCGCTCGCCCCCGCCTCGTTGACGATGACGTAGGCCAGGTCGGCCGGCGCGTCGGGCAGCGTCTCCAACTCGACCTTCAGCGCGGCGATCCGCGCCTTTTCTTCTTCCTCCGATTTCTTCTTCTGCGCGACCGAGGGCGCGGGCTTCGGCTCGGCCGGCGGCGCGGGAGCGAACTCCGCCGACCCTTCCGCGAGTGCTTCGGTGGCCGGGGGCGTCTCGGTGGCCGGTTCAGCGGTCGGCGCGGCTTCGGCGGGGGCTGCTTCCGCGACCGGTTCCGGCGCGGGCGCGGCTTGCTCGACGACCGGCTCCGGGGTCGGCTCCGGCACGGGTTCCGGTTCGGGGGGCAGTTCGCCGCGGCGGCGTTTGTCGAAGTAGACGATCAGCCCGGCGACCAGTTCTTCGGTCTCCCGGCAGGCCGTACCGTTGCCGACCGCGATCACCGGCGTCTGATGCTTGCGGATCAGCTTCTCGATGACGAGTTTCGCTTCCGCCATCTTCTTCTGCGGGATGTGCGGGTAGACCGTCGCATCTTCCAGCGGCGCGCCGTGCTCGTCGATGGCGACGACCCGGCAGCCCGTCCGCATGCCCGGGTCGATCGCGAGCACGCGGGTGTTCGGCAGCGGCGGTGCGAGCAACAGGCCCCGCAGGTTCCGCGCGAATACGTCGATCGCGTGCCGCTGGGCCAGGTCCGTCATGTCCCGGCGGATTTCGCGCTCGACGGCCGGCAGGACAATTCGCGTCAGCGCTTCGTCGACGCACTGCACCAGAAAGTCGCGGTGCGGGTGATCGACGAGTTTGGCCAGCGCGGCATAGGCCGCTTCCTTCACCGCGCCCGCGTCGTACTCGAGCTTCACGGTCAGCGCGTTTTCCCGCTCGCCGCGGTTCAGCGCGAGCACGCGGTGCGGCGGCACCTTCTGGGCCGGCTCGGTGAACTTGAAGTAATCCTTGTACTCGAGGCCTTTGCCTTCCGGCAGCTTCTCGTGCTTCGCGGCCGTGACCTTGGCCGAATCCCACACCACCCGGCGGGCGGCCCCGCGGACGTCGGCCGTGTCGCCAATCAACTCGGCGAGGATCAGCTTCGCGCCGTTGAGAATGTCGTCCGTCGAGTTAAGCTGCTTCTCGGCATCGACCATGCCCGGCAGCACTTCTTCGAGCTTGGCCACGGCCGGGTCGGCCATCCAGATCGCGGCGGCGAGCGCCTCCAGGCCCTTCTCGCGCGGCTCGGCGGCGATCGATTTCTTCTTCGGCTTGAACGGCTGATAGAGGTCTTCGAGCCGGCGCGGGTGGTCCGCCGCCTCGATGGCCGCCTTCAACTCGTCGGTGAGCTTGCCTTGCGCTTCTATGCTCTTGAGGATCGTCTTCCGCCGCTCGTGGTGATTGCGGACCTGGGCGATCCGGTCGGCGATCATCCTCAGCGGGGCCTCGGGCAGCCCGGCCGTGCGCTCGCGGCGATAGCGTGCAATGAAGGGGATGCTTTCCCCCGCGTCGAGCAGTTGCACAACGTGCTCCACCTGCACTTTGCGGAGCTGCAGGTCCTGGGCGATGCGCGACAGGTCGGCCGGCGAGAGCGAGGTGGTGATGGGGGTCGGGGTGACAGCGTCGGTCGTCATGATCGAGGCCCGTGCGAGCCGGGTTGGTCGGTATCCGGGGGAAAAACCGGAACGTCGGACAGGGCGATTGTATGACCGGCCGCGATTCCTGCGAGAAATCGGACCGTTTTTCGCCAGATCGGTCCCGCCACGGGGAAGTCTCTTCCCTCACGCGTCGCAAGTGTGATAAAACGGGATGAGGAGGCCGGCGGAGGGGGCCGCCCAATGGGTGTGTACGATCGTGATTACTATCGCAACGAGCCGGGCGGCTTCGCACGTTGGGTCCCTACCAACCGCGTCTGCCAGTGGCTCATCGGCATTAACATCGCCGTTTTCATCATCCAGTTGGTGACCCGGTACAACCCGCAACTGGGCATCGCCGGCCCCGTCACCGAATGGCTCGACCTCAAGCCCGATCGCGTCATTCGCGGCGAAATCTGGCGGCTGATCACCTCCGCATTTCTGCACGATCAGGCCTGGCAGCACATCGTCTTCAACATGCTGTTTCTCTGGTGGTTCGGCCGGGCCGTCGAAGAGCTTTACGGCTCGCGTGAGTTCCTCGCGACGTACCTCGTTGCCGCGGCCGTCAGCAGCCTCGCCTTCTGCATTCAGCAATGGACCATGAATCCCGGCAAGCCCGCGGCCGCGCTCGGCGCGTCCGGCGCGGTCACTGCGATGCTCGTCATCTACGCGATGCACTACCCCACGCAGACGGTTTACCTGTTCTTCGTGATTCCGGTGCCGATCATCGTGATGGTCGCGCTGTATGTCGTCGCGGATGCCATCGGGCTGATGGGCGGCCGGGCCGGCGAGAGCGTTGCCTTTGCCGCCCACCTCGGTGGAGCGGCCTTCGGCTTCCTTTACTTCCGGTATCACTGGCGGGTCATGAACTGGTGGCCCTCGCGCATGAGCATGCGGCCGCGCAAGTTCAACCGCCCCCGCCTCAAGGTCTACCGCGAGCCGGCCGAGGAAGACACCGCCCTCGCGCACGGCGGGCACGAGGAAGTCAACGAACTCGAAGAACAATTGGACTCGGTGCTGGAGAAGGTGGCCCGGCTCGGCAAATCGAGCCTCACCGACAAGGAGCATCGCATCCTGCTCAAGGCCAGCGAAAAGTACAAACAGCGCCGGAAGTGACTAGCATGCCGCTCTTCGACTATTCATGCCGCGAGTGCAAGCACACGTTCGAGACACTTGTGAATGCCGGCGAGACAGTTCGGTGCCCCGAGTGCAACAGCAAGCGCGTCGAGCGCGAGTTGAGCCTGCCGGCCGCACCAGTGGTCAAGTCGGCGAATACGTGCGGCAGCGGCCCGCCGTGCGGCGCGCCTGGCTGCGGGCGGATGAAGTAACCATCAGTATTTCACGCACACCGTCTTCGGCTCGGTGAAGAATCGCAGGGCTTCGCTGCCGCCCTCCCGGCCGACGCCCGACTGCTTCACCCCGCCGAACGGCACGCGCAGGTCTCGCAGCAGCCAGCAATTGATCCAGACCGTTCCCGCTTCGAGCCGATCCGCGATCCGGTGGGCCCGGGTCACGTCGCGCGTCCAGACCGACGCCGCCAACCCGTACTGCACTCCGTTGGCCAGCGCGAGCAGTTCCTCCTCGTCGCGGAACGGCGTGATCGTGACCACGGGGCCGAACACTTCCTCCTGCATGATCCGGCACTGCGGCCCCGCGCCCGTCAGCACCGTCGGCTGATAGAAGAATCCGCCCCGGCAGCGGTCAGGCAGATCGGCCGGCACTGTTCCGCCGAGTCGTACGGTCGCCCCCTCGGCTTTCGCCGCCTCGACCGCCGCCGCCACCTTGTCGCGGTGGGCCGCGGAGATCAATGCGCCCTGATCGGTGTTGGCTTCCAGCGGGTCGCCGACCTTCAGCTTGCCCGCGGCCGCGATGAACCTCTCGACGAACGATTCATAGATCGCGGCCTCGACGAAGATCCGAGAGCCGCACAGGCAAATCTCGCCCTGGTTGTCGAAGCCGGCCCGCACCGCGCCGGCCACGGCCCCGTCGAGTTCCGCGTCGGCACAGACCACTGTCGGGTTCTTGCCGCCGAGTTCGAGCGCGAGCCGCTTGAACATCGGTGCGGCCGCCGACGCGATGGCCGCGCCGGTGGACGTGCCGCCGGTGAAAGACAGCGTCGGCACCCGCGGGTGCGTCACGATGGGCAGGCCCGCCTTCGCGCCGAGACCGTGGACCACGTTGAATACGCCGGGCGGCAGAATGTCGGCACTCAACTCGGCCAATCGTGCGGCCGTGGACGGCGTCAGCTCCGAGGGCTTCGCGACCACCGTGTTGCCGGTCGCCAGCGCGGGGGCGATCTTCCAGGTGAATAGATAGAGCGGCAGATTCCACGGCGAGATCAGCCCGGCCACGCCCCGCGGCGAACGCAGTACGTAGTTGAACGCGACGCCGTCGGTGCGGTAAGCCTCCGTCTGCGTGTGCAGGATGGCCGTGGCGAAGAACCGCAGATTCGAGACGGCCCGGGGGATTTCAGCCTCGCGGGCCCGCTTCAGCGGCTTACCCGAGTCTTCGCATTCGAGCAGGGCCAGCGGTTCCAGTTCGTCGGCCACACGGTCGGCGAGTTGGTTCATCCGTCGGCCGCGCTCCTCCGCGGGCATCGCCGCCCATGCGGGGAAAGCCGCGCGGGCCGCCTCGACCGCGGCTGATACGTCCCGCTCGTCGGAGTCCGCGACCTTGACCAGCGGCTGGCCGGTGGCCGGGTTCACACGGTCGAGGTACGTGCCGGAGGCGGGCGGTTGCGTCCGGCCGGCAATGTGGTTGTGTACGGTTCGCATCCCGTCGTTATACTTTCCCTCTGTACCTCCTTCACCCACCGCGTGGGGTTCCATGCCGAATTACAAGCACGTCCGCGACCTCTGGGACGATGAAAAAGCTCGCAGCCTCGACCCGCTGGGCCGTCTCGTCTACCGATCCAACCTGCTCGGCTCCGACCAGCGCATCACCAACACCGGCGGCGGCAACACCTCGTCGAAGATCCGCGAAACCGACGCGCTCACCGGTCAGCCCGTCGACGTGCTCTGGGTGAAAGGCTCCGGCGGCGACCTGCGCACGAGCAAAGGCGAGAACTTTGCCTCGCTCGATCTCGGCAAGCTCATCGCGCTGCAAGACAATTACGCCCGCCGGACCGGTATCGGCCCGAAGACCCCGGCCGAGGACGCGATGGTGGCGATGTACAACCACTGCACCTTCAACCTGAACCCGCGGGCCAGTTCGATCGATACGCCCCTGCACGCCTTCGTGCCCGCCCGCCACGTCGACCACACGCACCCGAATGCCGTGATCGCCGTCGCGGCTGCGGAGAACGGCGAGCAACTCACCCGCGAGATCTACGGCGACGAGATCGTCTGGCTGCCCTGGCAGCGGCCCGGCTTCGACCTCGGCCTGCAACTCCAGGAAGCGTGCCGGAAGCATCCGAAGGCCAGGGGCGTGATCCTCGGCCAGCACGGCCTCATCAACTGGGCCGACGACGACCGCGAGTGCTACTACCTCTCGCTCGACCTCATCGAGAAGGCCGCCCAGTTCATCGAAGACCGCAGCAAGGGAACGAAGACCTTCGGCGGCGCGAAGTATGCCGGGCCGGAGGAGGCCACTCGCCGGGCGATGACGGTGCAACTGCTGCCCTGGCTCCGCGGCATCGTTTCGCAGAAGTCGCGGATGATCGCCACGGTGCAGGACGACCCGGCCACGCTGGAGTTCGTCAACAGCGCGGATGCCGCCCGCCTCGCCGAGGTGGGCACCAGTTGCCCTGACCACTTCCTCCGCACCAAGATCAAGCCGCTCTACGTCGACTGGAACCCCGCGAAGAGCGACCTCGCCGACCTGCGCGAGCGATTGCAGGCGGGCATCGCGCAGTACCGCGCCGACTACGCCCGCTACTACGAGACCTGCCGACGGCCCGACTCGCCGGCGATCCGCGACGCGAACCCGACGGTCGTCCTGATCCCCGGGCTCGGCATGATCGCATTCGGCAAGGACAAGAGCGAGTCGCGGGTGACGGCCGAGTTCTACGGCTGCGCGATCCAGGTGATGCGCGGGGCCGAGGCGATCGGCAAATATCGCGCGCTGCCGCAGCAGGAAGCGTTCGACATCGAATACTGGCTGCTCGAGGAAGCGAAGCTGCGGCGCATGCCGCCCGAGCGCGAGCTGGCCCGCCGGGTGATCGCGGTGGTCGGCGCGGGTTCCGGCATCGGCCGGGAGGTCGCACATCGCATCAGCCGTGACGGCGCGACCGTCGTCTGCGTCGATGCCAATGCCGCGGCCGCGGAAGCGACCGCAACGGAGATCACGACCAGGCTCGGCACGGGCATCGGCGTGGCCGGCTCGGGCCTGAGCGGCTGCGGGCCGGCGATCGGCCTCGCCGCCGACATCACCAGCCGGGCGTCGATCCGCGCGATGCTCGACCAGATTGCATTCGCCTACGGCGGGCTCGATGCCGTCGCCGTGACGGCCGGGGTGTTCGTGCCACCGGACCTCGTGGGCCGGATTCCGGACGAGCAGTGGGCGAAGACGTTCGCGGTCAACGTCACCGGCGCGTACCTCGTCGCCGACGAGACGGGCAAACTGTGGAAAGAGCAGGGGCTCCCGGCCGCCATGGTGTTGACGACGAGCGCTAATGCCGTCGTCGCGAAAAAGGGCAGCGTGGCCTACGACGTGAGCAAGGCGGCCGCGAATCACCTCGTGCGCGAACTCGCCATCGAGTTGTCCCCTCTGATCCGGGTGAACGGCGTCGCGCCGGCCACGGTGGTGCAGGGCAGTGCGATGTTCCCCCGCGACCGCGTCCGGGCGTCGCTGGCCAAGTACGCCATCGCATTCAGCGAGGATGAGAGCGACGACCAGTTGCGCGACAAGTTGGCGGCGTTCTACGCGAAGCGGACGCTGACCCAGCAGGCGATCACCCCGGCCGACCAGGCCGAGGCGCTCGACCTCCTGCTCGGCGACCGGCTGGCAAAAACGACGGGCCAGATCATCGCGGTCGACGGCGGCCTCGCCGACGGGTTTCTGCGATAGGCGGTCGGCGGCCCGGCCGCTAGATTTTCAGTACGCACGGGTGGCGGAACTGGCAGACGCGCTGGACTTAGGATCCAGTACCGAAAGGTGTGCGGGTTCAACTCCCGCCCCGTGCAATGCTCTTCATTTCGTGAGCGTGACTCTTCACGCTTGACGCCCGCCCGTCCGTATCCGATGCTCGCAGTTGGTCCCGGCGGTGGCGGCGGCCAGGATAGGTGGTTTTGCTGTCAAGCCGCTAACGCAAAATGACGCAAAATGACGCACTTCTGACAAAGACCGGTCGCGGCTTGCGTGGCCGGGCGTGGTGTGGCGGCTTATCGTGGCACTATCCGCGGCGTGGCCGTCGATTACTCCATCTCACCGGGTGCCCGTGAAGACTACCGTTGCGAATATCCGGACTGTCATCGAGCGGTTCGCGCCGCCGGGCATGGCCGCGTCGTGGGACAACGTCGGGCTGCTGCTCGGCGACCCGGCCGCGCCCGTGAGCCGGGTGCTCACCT
>JAIBBI010000044.1 GCA_019694755.1 Gemmataceae bacterium | reverse complement strand
GACGTACCGGGTAAGGCCCTTCAGTTCCGGCGAGACCAGCAGCATCCAGAGCACCTGCCCGAGGAACAGGAAGCAACTGATGGGCAGAAGGTATTTCAGGCAGGTGGTCATCACCTGGTCGATGCGCAGGCGGGGCAGCGTCCACCGCACCCACATCATCACGAACACGCCGATGTAGCCCTTGGTGATAAACACGGCGGCGTTGAACAGGTTGCCGAGCCAGAAGCCGAAGTAGTCGGTGGGCTCGAACCAGAGGAAGCCCGTGTGCCAACCGCCGCAGAACAGCGTGACCGCGATCGCCGCGACGGCGAACATCGAGCCGTACTCGGCCATGAAGAACAGGCTCCAGCGGAGGCCCGAGTATTCGGTGTGGAAGCCGGCCACCAGTTCACTCTCGGCCTCAGCCAGGTCGAACGGTGCCCGCTTGCAACTGGCCGTGCCGCAGATGAAGAACACGAAACAGGCGACGAACGAGAACGGGTTGTTGAACACGTACCAGTTCAGCAGGCTGCCCGCCTGTTTGTTGGTGATCTCGTTGAGGCTCAGGGAGCCGGCGAGGATGACGGGCAGCAGCACGCACATGGCCCGCGGCACTTCGTAGCTGACGACCTGGGCCGCCTCGCGGATGCCGCCGAACAGCGACCACTTGCTGGCCGACCCGTAGCCCGCAAGGATGACGCCGAACACTTCGCTGCTCATCACGGCGAGCATGAAGAACACGGCGACCGAGATTTCCTGGGCCACGAGTCCGTTACCGAACGGCAGGGCCACGAACGCCACGAACGCCCCGCAGAACGCGATGTACGGCGCCATGCGGAACAGGAAGCCGTCGGCCTCGGCCGGAATGGTGTCTTCCTTGACCAGGAGTTTCACGCCGTCGGCCAGCGTCTGGAGCCAGCCGAACTTGCCCCCGACGCGGGTGGGCCCCAGCCGGTCCTGCATGCGCCCGGCGACTTTCCGCTCCATCCAGATGAAGACGAGTGCCGAGACGGCGACGAAAGTGACCAGCGCACCCGCGGCGAGCAGGGCGATGATGAGAGGCAACAGGGCCTCGATAACCTGCCAAAGCCATGCCACGCGCGTGACCCTCGGCCGGGGGTGCTGTCAGGCGTCGAAATCTACCGATCCGGTAGGTTGACAGCGTATCGGCGGCATAGGTTTCTGGCAACCGGCGCGGGGCTGGGGAGGCTGGGCGGAGTTGCGCTTTGTTCGGCCTTCCGCGGGCCGGGAAATTGCCGTAATCTGGCGTCGGACGGCCGGCCTTTCGGCCCGGAGAAGCCTTGAAACACCCACTGATGCGACTCGGCCCGCGCCGGCCCGGCAACGCCCCGTTGCCGGCCGCGTACCGCGTCCGCACCGAGCGGGCGACGACTACTACGGAACCGCTCCGCCGCGACCCCGTTCTCTCCCGCATCGAAGCCCTGCTCTGGCTGGCCGACGAACCGCTTTCGCTGCGGAAGATGGCCCGCGCGCTCGGCGTCGATGCCGCGACCGCCCGCGAAGCCGTCAACCGACTCGCAGCGATGCTGCTGGCCGACGGCTCCGCGTTCGTGATCGAAGAAGTGGCCGGGGGGTTTCAACTGCTCACCCGGCCCGAGTTCTACCCCTGGCTCGTCCGCCTGCGCCGGGCCGCCCCCGATGCGCATCTTTCGCCGGCACTGCTCGAAACTTTGGCCGTGATCGCGTACCGCCAACCGGTGATGCGCGCGGACATCGAGTCGATCCGCGGCGTGCATTGCGGCGAAGCGGTCCGGCAACTTATGGAACGGAAACTGGTCCAGATCGTCGGCCGGCACGACTCCCTCGGCCGACCGGTCCTCTACGGTACCACGCGCAAGTTCCTCCAGGCGTTCGGCCTGAAAGACGTCGCCGATCTGCCGGCGGTCGGGACCTGACACCTATCGCGTCACCCGCCAGCGATCGATTTCCGCCAGCGGGTGCAGCGGGTCGATCCGGTCGGCCGACGGGTACGCCTCGACGCCTCGGCGCAGCACGACGTGCGCGTCGAGGCACCAGAGCGGCACGAACGGCATGTCCGCGCGGAAATCGCGGTGCAGCCGGCGGTAGGCGTCGCGCTTGGCCGTGAACTCTGCCCGCACGGCCGCCCGGCCCAGCGCTGCATCCAGTCGCGCCGTCGATCCCGCCGTCGTAAACAACTCCCCGGGCTCGAACCATTCATCGCGGAAGTCGAAGTGGCGGTAGGCCAAGTCGTATGATTTCTCCGCCAATGCCCGGCGGTACTCCGCAGTAGCGAGCGGCTTTGCCTCGGCCGGCAGACCCAGCCCGGCCAGTTGCGCCGCGATCCGGGCACAGGCCAGCCCGGCCGCCACGTCGTCGTCCTCGTAAACAATCGTGAGTTTCTCGGCGGGCGCCGCCCCGGCCTTCACCTCCGCGCGGGCCAGCGCGTCGTCGTCGAGCGGACCCGACTCGGCATCGGCCGGCCAGGTGTTGGCCGGAAACGGCCCGGTCAACGCGGAATGCAGCGCAGGCTCTTTCACGCGCCAGACCTCGTCGAGGATCACTTCCCGCCGAATGCCGAACGCCACCGCCCGCCGCATCGCCCGCCCGCCATCGCCGGAGAAAGCCGTCTTCAATGTGTTGATCGCCAAGTAATAGATGCGCCGGCTCGGGACCGTCGCGATGCGGACGTCGGCCGGGAGTCGCGGTTCGCCGAACACCACCGGGCTGCGTTCTTCGATCGCCACGTCGACGAGGCCGCGACGCAGGTCGTCGACGGGATGGGGGCTGACGAGGAACCGCACTTCGCGGATCGCGGGCGGCCGGGGGCGGGTACTGGCGAACGGCTGCATCGGGAACACGGCATACTGCCGGCCGCCCTGCGTCGTGACGCTGCCGAAGGCGTACGGCCCGCTCCCGAGCGGCGGCCCGCTGTCGTCCGCGCGATGGGCCGGGAGGATCTTGAATGTGAACAGACTGGCCGGGTCGGGCACGGGGATCCGCAGCGCGACCGAGACGCGCCGCGGCGCGTCGGAACTCGCCTCGGCCCACGCCAGCTTCTGCCGCTCGACCGTCGCCAGCACGTCGTTAGCGGAGACGGGCGTGCCGTCGGACCATTTGTACCTCGGGTCGATCTGGAACGACCGCCCGGTCGGCTCGGCCGAGATGCCCGCGGCCAGCGACGGCTCGAATGCCACACCCTCGGCCGTCGCCCGCGGCTTCACCAGGCTGTCGTAGATCAGGTCGAGCGCCCAGACATCGGCATCGGTCCTCGCCGTCCGCGGGTGCAGGGCAATCGGAGCGTGGCGGACTCCGACGACGAGCGTGCCGCTCGCCGGCGCGACGCCGGGCCCCTCGGGCGCTTTGGGTACGACGACTTTGGATTCACCTTTCGGCGGAGGAAACGACTCGATATCGATAGCCCGGCCGGTCTTGGCCTTGGGGTCTTCCTCTTCTTTCCGCGGCGGCTGAGCCACGCACAGTCCGAGAAACGACCCCGCCAGCACCATCGCCGCAATCAATCGCATGCTGCTCCATCCCCGGAGATCACGGGAGGCCATCCACTGCCCGTTGCCAGCATGATACCCGCGGCGGCGGGACGATGAAAGAGGACGGTGTTGTTGCCATCGTAACGGGGACAATCTGTTAGCCACTCGTCTCGATCACGCGGCAATGGCGTTCATGTAAACCATCTCGGCTGTACCGCAACCCACCTCCGTCAATGGGGCGTTCCACAAGCCTCGCCTTGATCGCTTCCCACGCTGCCTGACTCTTTTCCGGCGACCAATCCTCCATCGTCTCAGTTATGGCGTCTACCTGAGATGTCATTCTGACGCCCCTTTACTGATGACCGATATCATACCGGGCCGCAATGCTTAACTCCTACCCCTTCCCGAACCGCTCCTGCAGGGCCATGACGCCGAGGGGGCGTTCGCGGATGGTGCGGCACGCTTCAACCGCGGCCTGGGCGGCGGCCAGCGTCGTGATGCACGTCACGCGGTGTTGCACGGCCGCGGCGCGGATCTTCGCTTCGTCCGTCCGCGCGCCCCGGCCCGACGGCGTATTGATGATCAGGTCCACCGCGCCGTTCTTCATCAGGTCAATGAGGTTCGGCCGGCCCTCCTGCACCTTGCGGACTTCCTCGACGCGGATGCCTTCCTGCCGCAGCGCGGCCGCGGTGCCGCGGGTCGCGATCAGCTTGTAACCCAGTTCCGCGAGGGCCCGGGCGATTGGCACCGCGTCCGCCTTGTCCCGGGTCGCCACCGAGATGAACACCGTGCCCGTCGCCGGCAGAGCGGCCGATGCCGCGAGTTGACTCTTCGCGAACGCGGCCGGCATCGTCTCGGCAATCCCCATCACCTCGCCAGTCGACCGCATTTCCGGCCCCAGAATGATGTCCGTGCCCGGGAACTTGTTGAACGGGAAGACACTCTCCTTCACAGAGAAATGTGTCGGGGTCACTTCGCCGTGCATGCCGAGTTCGTCGAGCGACTTGCCCACCATCACCAGCGTGGCCCGCCGTGCGAGCGGCGTCCCCGTCGCTTTCGAGACGAATGGCGTCGTCCGGCTGGCCCGCGGATTCACTTCCAGGACGTAGACCTCGCCCGCGGCGGTCACCGCGAACTGCACGTTCATCAAGCCCTTGACCTCAAGGGCCAGCGCGAGTGCCCGCGTCTGCCGTTTGATTTCTTCGACAAGGGCCGTGGCGAGGCTGTGCGGCGGCAGCACGCACGCGCTGTCACCGGAGTGGATGCCCGCCTCCTCGATGTGCTGCATCACGCCGCCCACGACCGCCCGCGTGCCGTCGGCCACGCAGTCGACGTCGACTTCGATCGCGCCTTCGAGGAACTTGTCGATCAGCACCGGCTTACCCGCGGCCACATCGAGAGCGGTGGTCACGAATTTCAACAGGCTGGCGTCGTCGTACACGATCTGCATCGCCCGGCCTCCGAGCACGTAGCTCGGCCGAACGAGCACCGGGTAGCCGATCCGCCGGGCGACGGCGAGCGCACCCTGCGCGTCGAGTGCGTGCCCGCTGGGCGGCTGACGCAGGTCCAGCGCGTCGACCAGCGCGGTAAACCGTTCACGGTCCTCAGCCCGGTCGATGCTGTCGACGGCCGTGCCGATGATCGGCACGCCTTCGGCCTCGAGACCGCGGGCGAGGTTGAGCGGGGTCTGCCCGCCGAACTGCACGATCACGCCGTCGGGCTTCATCCGGTCGCAGACGTTCAGAACGTCTTCAATCGTGAGCGGCTCGAAGAACAGATGATCGGAGGTGTCGTAATCCGTGGAGACGGTCTCGGGGTTCGAGTTGACCATGATGGTCTCAAAACCCGCGTCCCGCAGTGCGAACGCGGCCTGCACACAGCAATAGTCGAACTCGATCCCCTGCCCGATCCGGTTCGGCCCGCCCCCCAGGATCAGGATCCGCTTCTTCCCCGTCGAAGGCCGGGTTTCATCCTCCGCGATCTGCCCGGCCGGACCTGTTTGCTTCTGGCCGATAGCCGATGGCAGGTAGCTGACAGCCGCCTCGTACGTCGAGTAGTAGTACGGCGTCACCGCCTCGAACTCGGCGGCGCAGGTGTCGACGAGCTTAAACACCGCCTCGACGCCCGCGGCCTTGCGCTCCCGGCGGACTTCGCTCTGGGCCACGTTGAATATCGTTGCGATCTGACGGTCGCTGAAGCCGTACTGCTTCGCCCGCAGCCAGGCGGCGGGGGTCATTGCCCGCGTGCTGCCGGCCGCCCGAAGCTCGCGCTCCACCGTCAGGATGTCCGCGATCTGTTCGAGGAACCACGGGTCAATGCGAGTCGTGGCGTGGATGTCTGCCACGCTCATGCCGCTGAGCATGGCATACCGCAGAAACCAGATCCGCTCACAGTTGGGCGTGGCGAGCCGGGCCGCGATCTCGTCGGATGTCGGCTGGTCGGGCGTGCCCCAGCGGTCGGCGCGGTCGGCCCCCAGGCCGAATCGGCCGGTTTCCAGGCCGCGCAACGCCTTTTGCAGGCTCTCCGCAAACGTCCGGCCAATGGCCATCGTCTCGCCGACGCTCTTCATCTGCGTGGTCAGCGTGGCGTCGGCATCGGGGAACTTCTCGAAGTTGAACCGCGGGACCTTCGTCACCACGTAGTCGATGGTCGGCTCGAAGCTCGCCGGCGTGGTCCGCGTGATGTCGTTCTTCAACTCGTCGAGTGTGTAACCCACGGCCAGCTTGGCCGCGATCTTGGCGATCGGGAAGCCCGTGGCCTTGCTGGCGAGCGCGCTCGATCTGCTCACGCGCGGGTTCATCTCGATGGCGATCATGCGGTCGCTGTGCGGATCGGTCGCGAACTGGATGTTCGACCCGCCGCACTCGACGCCGATGGCGCGGATGATTCGCAACGCGGCGTCGCGCATCCGCTGGTATTCCTTGTCGCTCAGCGTCTGGGCCGGGGCGACGGTAATCGAGTCGCCCGTGTGCACGCCCATCGGGTCGAGGTTTTCGATGGAGCAGACGATGATGACATTGTCGGCCCGGTCGCGGACGACTTCGAGTTCGAACTCCTTCCAGCCGATGATGCTCTCCTCGATGAGCACTTCGCTGGTGGGACTGAGCTCGAGGGCGATCTCGGCCATGCGGGCGAACTCTTCGCGGTTGTACGCGATGCCGCCGCCGGTGCCGCCGAGCGTGAAGCTGGGGCGGAGGACGCAGGGTAGGCCAATGTCGGCGACGATCTCGTGCGCTTCGGCCAGCGTGTGGGCGACACCGGACCGCGGCACGTCGACGCCGATCTGCCCCATGATGGCCTTGAACTTCTCGCGGTTTTCCGCCCGGTCGATGACCTCGGCATTCGCGCCGATCATTTCGACGCCGAGCCGCTTCAGCGAGCCGCGGGCGTGCAGGGCCATCGCGACGTTGAGGGCGGTCTGGCCGCCGACGGTAGGCAGGAGGGCGTCGGGCCGTTCGCGTTCGAGGACGAGTTCGAGAAAGTCCGGGGTGATCGGCTCGATGTAGGTGCGGTCGGCCGTCTCCGGATCGGTCATGATCGTCGCGGGATTGGAATTGACCAACACGACGGAATAGCCCTCTTCGCGGAGGGCCTTGCACGCTTGGGTGCCGGAATAGTCGAACTCGCACCCCTGGCCGATGATGATCGGCCCGGAACCGATCAGGGCGATCTTGCGCAGGTCGGTCCGACGGGGCATAGCGGCGGGGTCTCGTCAATCGTGGGGGAGCGAACGTACGTGGGGATATGTTACGACCGAAAGGCCGGGTTGAGCATTACCGGGACAGCCGGTCTCTGCTGATAAACTGCGATCCGTGCAGCACGGCCCGAATTCGCACGTCGTGTCGGTGTACCGTGTAGTAAATGACGTTGGGCTTCGAAAGCAGGAACCGGAAGCCTCGAAACTTGGGATGCCGACTTCCGATGTAGGGAAGAGCTTCAAGTATCGCATCGCTCAGTTGCCGGGGCCGAACTCGGTGAGGCATGAAGGCCACCCAGAACCGTCATACCCCGCCGAACCCGCCCTGGTCAGGTGTAGCGAATGGCTCGACGGCATCTCAACGCTTCACCGGCCCATTGTACCGCCGAACTTCTTCGCCTGTCTTCATATCCCACAACCGCAACGTGCAATCAACTGCATCAGGCAATGGCTGACCAAGAAAATCGGTTCGCCTTTTACCTCCGCGGGAGCCCCAATCCCCGCTACATGCCATAACGTTAATCCCATCAGGAAGAAACGAGATTTGATGGATCGTACTTGCGTGTGCCGGACCTTGTGCGAGCAGCTCTCCCGTCTCAATGGACCATAACTTGATTTGAGCCTTAGATAAGCTGTACGCTCCTGAGACCACCTGTCGACCGTCCTGCGATAATGCAATGCTCTCTGTGTACTTGTCGCCGAACCGGCGGATCTCTTTGCCTTCGTTCACGTCCCAAACTTGAATTGCTGTCTTCCAACTGCACGTGACTGCAATGCGACCATCACGTGTTATTGCGATGCCCTTCAATGGTGCGAATTCGCCGTCGAACTTCTTGATTTGTTTGCCGGTGGTTGTGTCCCAGACTCGCACCGACGATTCGTTGACGCGCCCGCCCCAATAGTCACCACTCGCCGAAATGACCTTGTGGCCATCGTCGAATACGGCCAAGCCGTTGACGTCAGCACCGTGGCCAACGAAGCTGTGCATTTCCATCCCTGAAGCAATATTCCAGAGCCGAATCGTCTTGTCCGCACCGGCAGAAATGACGTGTTGACCATCTGGCATGTAGGCCACAGTACGAATGGTTCCTGTGTGCCCCTGAAACGTCTTGATTTCCCGTTTCAGATCAAGGTCCCAAATGCGAACAAATTCGTCGGCGTGTGCGAAGACAATCCGACGGCCGTCGGGCGAGAACGAGGCGCAGACGACGGCCGGTCTTTCACGTCCGAACTCGGCAACTAGTTCCCCAGAAGCAACATTCCAAACCCGTGCCCGACTATCCTCGTGTCCGGAAACCACTCGTTGGCCGTCGGGCGAAATGGCATGGCAACAAACGGGACCCAGGTCCTCAATCGTCTTGGGGGCGTCTGGATCCGCCTTAAGCACCGAGTAGCCTGTTAACACCGCAACGGCGATGATTGGCAGGAACAGAAGCGTTGCGATTGTCTTGCGCACTTTGAAGCTCCAGAACGCTGTGTCAGTTGCCGCCGAACAGCGATTTATCGAGGATTCGTCGACCAACGCGCTTCGCGGTGACTGGATGAAGCGCCGCGATATGTCGCACTATCGACTCGACATCTTGAATGGCCGCACCATCCCATACGACCGGCCGACTCATGTCTTTTCGCCGCGAGCCGCCGCCAGGATTCGGCGTTCGGCTTCTGCATGGGAGAAGAACGGCCCCTTCGACGCAAGGCGTTTGCGAAGCAACTCGCCGGTGGCCGCATCCAAAAGAGCCTGATACTCGTCCTGCGACATGATGACACCGACCGTCTTCGGGCCATCAGTCACGACAAGGGGCCCCTTCCGCCTGGCGTTGCGAAAGTGCTTCTTGATGTCTTTGGAGAACTCGTCGCTGTCGATGGCCGGCGGCATGCTACACCTCGCTGTTGCAATCTTACACCGAATCCGCCGATCAGCACTATTCCGAGGTCGGTCCACCAAGGCGAGCACGGAAAACGAAAAAACCCCGCGCGGCCGGTAGCCGCGCGGGGTTCGTTGTTGTTGTTGCCGTCGGTCAGCCGACGAACACGCCGCCGAGGAAGGTCGGGTCGAAGGCGTTGTAGTCCTGCTTCTTGGTGAACACGCCGTTGGTCAGCGAGTAGATGCTGACATTCGGCTGCCGACCGGGGCCGGCCGACATGATGACGTCGGCCCGGCCGTCGAAGTCGGCATCGGCCGCGGCTACGCGGACGCCGCCGCGGAAGCTCGCCTCGTAGGCATACGTCCCGCCGAGTTCGGCGAGGGTGTTGCCGTTGAAGACGCGGACGTGGGGTCCGCCGCCCGGGCCGGCACCGGTGATGATGTCGGCCTTTCCGTCGCCGTTGACATCGCCCGCCGCCACGTAGACGCCGCCGGTGAAGGACGGGTCGTACGCGAACAGGCTGCGGATCTCTTGCCCCGTGGCACCAGAGAAGACCTTGACGTGCGGTCCGCCGCCGGGGCCGGGCGAGGTGATGATGTCGTCCTTGCCGTCGCCGTTGACGTCGCCGACCGCGACGCGGACGCCGCCTGTGAAGGTGGAGGCATAGGCGAAGAAGCCGAACAGCTCCTGCCGGGTCGCCCCGCTCCAGACGCGGACGTGAGGCCCGCCGCCCTCGCCGGCCGCAGTGACGATATCATCGAATCCGTCGCCGTTGACGTCGCCGACGGCGACGTACACGCCGCCGGTGAAGCCGGCCGTGTAGGCGAAGAAGCCGTAGACCTCTTCGCCGGTATTGGAGTTCCACACTCGGACGTGAGGGCCGCCGCCCGCACCGGGAGCCGTGACGATCAATGGCGTGGTCGAGCCCATGTAGCCGGTCGCCACGCGGACGCCGCCGCGGAAGGTCGACGTGTACGCGAGGAAGTTGTACTTCTCGCTGCCGCCCGCGAGGTTGCGGACGGAGACGAGCGGGGTCGAGCCGGAGTCGCGGCCCTCGGCAAGGATCTCGCCGTTGCGGTTGCCGAAGTTCAGGCCCGTCGGGTTGACCGAACTCGTGGCCGTGAAGCTGAACAGCCCGCTGGTCGGCGCGGTAATCGTCCAGCCGTTTCGCACGTTCTGCCGGACGACGTAGTTGCCCGGTCCGATGGAGCCGAAGCTGTACGCGCCCGAGGCGTTGGTCGTCGCCGTGGTCACGAGCGTGCCGTTGCGTTCGAGCCGGATCGTGAATCCGGGCACGCCGCCTTCGGTGCCGTCCTGGATGCCGTTGCCGTTGGCGTCGTTGAACACGATGCCGGTGGCCGAGACGAACCGGAAGTTGCCGAAGTTCTGGCCGGTGCGGTCGACACCGCTGAGGCCCTGGAAGCCGGCCGGGTCGGCGGTCGTCTGGACCCAGCCGGTCCGCTGGACTTCGGCCAGCGTGTACGACCCGGGCCCGAGGTTCGGGAACGAGTAGTTGCCGAACGCGTCGGACACGGCGTTCAGAATCGTGCCGGTCGTCGTGTTGGTCAGGCGGAAGGTGAAGCCCGAGACGCCGTTTTCGCCGCCCTGGCGGGTGCCGTCGCCGTTCAGGTCTTCGAACTTGATACCCGAGACGGTGAACCGCTTGAAGTTCCCGAACTCGAATCCGGTGAGCTGATCCGAGCCGCCGAGCACGACCGTGAAGAACGTCGGGTTCGGGGCGGCCGGTGTGGTCTGGATCCAGCCCGCGGGCACGACTTCGCGCACTTGGTAGTTGCCGGCCTGCAAGCTGCGGAACACGTAGTTGCCGTTGGCGTCGGACACTAGTGTCCGGATCACGTTGCCGGTCGAGACATCGATGAGCTGGATGGTGAAGCCGGCCACGCCGACCTCGCCGGGATCGCGGGTGCCGTCGCCGTCCGTGTCCTGGAAGACGAGGCCCGAGATCTGCGCGATACGGATATTGCCGAAGTCGATCCCCGTGACGTTGGTGCCGCTTTGCAGGGTGATATCGGCCGGGTTGATCGAAGTCTGGTTGAAGTTGGCCTGCTGGATTTCGCGGATCCGGTACGGCGGATTAGTCGGCACGCCGAGGACCACGGCCGGGCCGAGGTTGGTCAGCGTGTAGTTGCCGTTGAGGTCCGTCGTGGTCCACTGCTCGCCTTCGCCGGCATCCCACAGCAGGTTGCCGTTGTTGTCGGTCCAGTCGCGGGAGCCGTTGCCGTTGGCATCGCTGTAGATGACGAAGCCGGCGAGGCCGAGTTCGCCCGGATCGCGGACGCCGTCGCCGTCGAGGTCTTCGAACTTCACGCCGCTGATGGAGCCGGCGCGGAAGTTGCCGAACCGCAAACCGGGATCGACGAACACGCCCGGGTCGGGCGTGCCGACGACGACCGGTACGGCGATCGACTGTTCGGTGAAGCTGGTGAACACACCCGGATTGGCCGTGGTCTGCACGAAGCCGGCCGGGGGCACTTGCACGACAAGGTAGTTCCCCGCGCGAACGCTCGAGAACGAGTAGTTGCCCGTCGCGTCAGTGATCGTGGTCGCGATTTCCGAGCCGAACGAGCCACCGGGCGTCCCGTCGAGCAACCGGATGGTGATACCTGATTGAGCGGGCTCACCGCTATCGAACACCCCGTTGCCGTTGGTGTCCTGGAACGCCTGACCCTGGATCAGGCCGCGGATGCGGGTCTGCCAGACGCCCCGGCCGTACGTGCCGGCCGAGAGGATGCCGGTCGTGGTGTTCAGGTCGAGGTCTTTGACGGGAACGATGGGCAGGTTCACATCGCCGACGCGATACCACGTGAGGTCGTTGCCGTTCGGGTTGAACAACGCCCACACCCCGTTGTCGTTGCCGATGTACAGGATGTCGTCGTTGGTATCCGTAAACGCCCGGGTGTCGAGCGTGACGGTGTAGGTCGTCAGGTCCGGCAGACGGTCCGAGGAAGCGGCCGCTCCGTCGAGGATCCGCCACGAGCCGGCCTGGCCGAGGTTGGTCGACCGCCAGACGTGTGCGCCCGGCGACGAACCGTCGATCGCGTAGACCACGCCGAGGTTGGCCGGGTCGACGAAGATATTGACAATCTTCCCGGCAACAAGTTCACCCGGGTCGGGCGCATTGTTGCCGTTGGTGTCTTCGAACGGCGTGACGTTCTGCCAGTCGTCGGTCACCGGCTGGTTCGGGAACGGCAGGGGCAGGAAGATGCGGAGCAGCGATCCGCCCTGCGACACGAAGATGAATTGGAAGCTCGTCCGGCCGACGGCGATGGCGTCGATCGGGATCGGCGGCGACATGCCGGAGAGCGGCGTGTCCGGTACGTTGACGTCGATCGTCGGAGAGTACTTGGTACTTTGCGCCCAGTTCGCGCCGCCGTCGTCCGTCACCCACACCTTGTCCGTGCCCGTGAACAAACGCTGGGAGTTCGACGGGTCCATGATGATCGGCGGGTAGAACAGCGTGTTCTGCGGGCTCTGGCCCTGGATGCCGTTGGTCGCCGGTGCCCAGGTCAGGCCACCGTCGGTGGACTTCGAGATGTAATTGTTCGTGCCGACGCTCGCGATCGGAGCGATATGGTACACGTTCTGCGGGCGGTCGAAATCCCACACGACCTCGCCGGCATCGCCGCCGTCGGTGGTCTGCCAGGCGAGGTTGCCCGAGTACTTGCCGATACCGTTGTCCTGGCTGCCGCCGATCACCTGGTTCGGGTCGGTCGGGTGCGTGGCGATGCCGACAAACTGAATCGTGTTGAGGTGGTTCAGTGAGCCGAATGCGCCGTTGAGCGAGACCCAGTTCGGCACGACGTTGCCGAAGGGCGGGGTGAAATTCGGCGCGGCCAGCGTGGCGTTATTCAGGCGGAACATGCCGCCGTCCGACCCGACAAGAAGCCGGCCGCTCTTGTCGAAGGCGATGGCGTGAATGTCGGTGTGTGGGCCCAGAGTTGCGCCGCTGCCCGCGATGCCGTCGCGCCAGGTCAGGCCGCCGTCGTTCGTGGTGACAATCAACTGGGTGTTCTGGTTCGGACCCGTGCCATCGCCTCCCGCCCAGACGACGTTCGGATTGGTCGGGCTGACGGCAATGGCGAGGTCGTAATCACCCTGGTCGGACATGTAGTCCGGGGCGTTGATCAGGTTCGTCCAGTTGACACCCGAATCGGTCGACTTGAAGGTTCCGAGGTACACCGCGGCGTTGGCGTTGCCCGGGTCCTGCTTCTGCGCAATGGCCGCATAAATCGTGCTGGGCTGCGACGGAGCGATGGCGATCTTGATGTTACCGGGCAGAGTGCCGGGCAGGAACGCCGAGCCACCGATCATCAAACTCCACGCCGGGGTGGCCGAGAGTGCGCTGCTCGTCCGGTAGATACCGTTGAACGGATTACCTGCCGCGTCCCCGGCCGCGGCATAGACGACGTTCGGGTTGGTCGGGTCGACCTGAATGTCGGAGTAGAAGGATACATTGGCCATCACGGGGCTGGGAGCAGTGATGTTGGTCCAAGTCGTACCCCCGTCGGTGGTTCGCCAGACGCCCGTGGCCGGACCGCCATTGATAGTCGCAAACACGAGGTCGGCATTGTTCCTGTCGACGATGATCTGCGTCGAAGTGGTGCCGTCGAACACGCCGACACCGCCGAAGACCGGACCCTGGAGAAGAGTCCAGGTCGTACCGCCGTCGGCCGACCGCATCAGGCCGCGCCCGGCCGTCTGGGTGTCCGACTCGCCCGTGGCGATGTAAATGCGGTTCGGATCGGACGGGGCAATGGCGACCGCGCCCATGTAACCTGTCGACTGGAACGGTGTCAGGCCCGGCAGGTTGGTCGTCAGCGATTGCCAGGTGACGCCGCCGTCCAGTGTCCGCCAGACGCCGCCGCTCGCCGTGGTGATGAAGTAACGGTTCGGGTTGGTCGGGTCGGTCGCGATGTCCGACACCCGGCCACTCACCGACGGGTTGCCGGTCCCGGACCCGTTGAGTTGCGGGGCCGGGCCGATCGGCGTCCACTGGCTGTTGAGCCGGAAGTTGGCGATCAGAACATTGCCGAACTGCAGACCCGTCGAGGAATTCGTCCCGTTGAGGACGACATCGGCGGGGTTAGGCGTGGTCTGAATCCAACCGGCCTGCTGGACCTCGCGGATTCGGTAGGTCCCGGCCGGAAGGTTGATGAATTGGAATTGTCCGATCGAGTCGGTGACCGTCGAAAGCTCACCCGAATCGAACGTGCCGTTGAAATTGGCGTCGACGAAGAAAGTCCAGCCCGGCAGCCCGGTCTCGGTCGGGTCGAACCGGCCGTTGCTGTTGGCGTCGAGGAACTTCACGCCGGTGATCGTCCCGACGCGGAAGTTTCCGAAGTCGCGCGACAGCACATCGCGGCCGCTGGTCACGGGGACGACGTACTGGAAATTCGCGCCGGCGGAAGGAAGCGTCTGCGTCCATCCGGGTTGGTTGACTTCGCGGACAATGAACGCCGGTTCGTTGTTGGCATTGACGAAGCCGAGGAAGCCGGCGTTGGGAGCGCCACCGATCACCGGCGGTTCGATCCCGCCGAGTGTGTAGTTGCCCGTGGAATTGGTGATGGTCCACTGTTCGCCTTCGCCGGCGTCCCAGACGTTGTTTCCGTTGCCGTCGGTCCAATCCCGGACGGAATTGCCGTTGGTGTCGATGTAGATGACGAAACCGAGCAGCCCGACCTCGCCGGAGCTGAGCGAGCCATTCTGGTTACCGTCGTTGAACTTGATGCCGTTGATACTGCCGCGCTTGAAGTTGCCGATGTTGAGCTGGGAGACGATCTGGAAGCCCGGGGCGGCGGTGCCGGTACCGAGGACCACGTCGCGCAGGCCGACGGTGATGTTGGGCACGGCAGCGGTCGTGACGAGCCAGCCTGTGGGCACAAGTTCCTGGACGGTATAAACGCCCGCGGGCACGCTTCGGAACTCGTAGAAGCCCTGGGCGTCGGTCACCGTCGTGGCGAGCACGGAGTTGGTGGTCACGTCGCGGAGGCTGACGACGAAATCGGCCAGGCCGGTCTCGCCAGCGTCGAACACGCCGTTGCCGTTGATGTCGTTGAACGCCTGGGCGCGGATCAGCGAGCGGATCTGGAACTGCCAGACGCCTCGCCCGTTGAGGCCCGCCGACAGGATGCCGGTCGTCGTGTTGATGTCGAGGTCGCGTACCGGGTTATTTGGCAGTTCCAAACCGCCGACCTGGGTCCAAACAAAGGTCGGTACGGGGAGGGCGAGCTGTCCCGTCGCAAAAGCGAAGACACCGTTGTTCGTACCCAGATACAGGATGTCGTCATTCGGGTTCGTCGCCACGTTCGGGTCGAGCGCGATGACGTTCGTCCCCGTGGCATTTGTCACAAGGACCTGCGGAGGCACGTTGACGCCGCCTGTCGGGTTGAGCTGCCGCCAGGTGAATGCCGAGAAACCGTTCGGCGGGGGTGGCGTGCTGCCCATCGGCGGCGGCGCAGGTTCGTAATCGCCCAGCATGGGATTTAGATTCGTCTGCTGGAAGACCCGACCATCATTCGTCGTGAAATAGGGCCGGAACTGGTTATTCGGGTCGACCAGGATCTGGGTGATTCGGGTTTGTGCGAAACCGGTCGGCAGCTTGAGTTCGACCCAGTCTCCTCCACCAAAAGTCCCACTGATGTCGATGACATACATGCGTGTACGCGGCACCGTCATCGGGTCGTTCGCCAGTTCCCACTGATACGCACCGGGAGTCGTGGCGACATAAATGAGCTTGTTCTGCCGGCTGACTCCCAACGCGGTGATGATGCCGCCGAAGTCCGCAGCGGGGAACTGGACGCCGAGGATATTGGTGAGGTTGTCGAATGCGTCGTTGGTGGACTGATACACCCAGACGTCATCGGTGCCGGAGAACAGCAATCGTCCGTCGGACGGATCGATCGCGAGGCCACCACCCAGCGCGGGGCTCGGCAGACCGATCGGCCGCCAGGTGTTTCCGTTGTCGTCCGACCGACGCATGCCGCCGCGAGACTGGCGGTACACGATGTTCGGCTGGTTGAAATCATAGATGACCGGACCCTGCCCCCAGGTCGGCGAGAAGTCCGGCAGCGGGACCGGCGGAACGAGTTCGTGGAACGGCAGGCCCTGATCGTCGACCGTGGTCCACGAGCCTGTCTTCGTATTGCTCGTGTACTTGATGGCCGAGTGGAACGGCGCTGCGCCGATGATCGCTTCGTCGGTGCTGACCGGGTTCAGGCCCTGGCCGAACGGCGCAACTTGCACGGAGTTCAGAGCACCCGTCCCGGTGCCGTTGAGAGAGACCCAGTTGATCGGCCGCGATTGCGGCGGGTTGGTGATCGGCTGCGGAATGAACTGGTCGTTCATCCGGAAGATGCCGCCTTCGGTCGCCGCGAGCAGCCGGCCCTGCGAATCGAGCTGAATATCGCGGACGCCGGTGTAGACGCCCACGCCGTCCTTCCCGACTGCGTAGCTGGTGACAGGGTCGCCCGGATTTCCGTCGAGCGGATTGTGGGCCCAAGTGGTGCCGCTGTCGCGCGACGCGATCACCGTGAAATCCGAATCGCCGTACCCGGCCAGATAGATCGTCTGCTGGGTCGGGTTCAAAGGGCTCCGCGGATCAACGATCAGGTTCAGATAGGTGTCGCCCTGGGCGATCGAACCTTGCGTCGCGAGCGTAAAATCGGGCACGGTGCCGTTGGGCACATAGCTCGTGGAGAGCAGCGGCGTCCAGTTGATGCCGGTGTCGGATGTCCGGTACAGGGCAATGAACGATCCGCCGGACGATACCGCGGCGAAGATGACGCTCGGAAGCGTGGGCGAGATTTCCGTCTGGATGTTGGTCGGCAGGAAGCCCGAGAAGTTGGCCGCACCACCCAGACGGAGCGCCCAGTTCGGCGTCTGGAGAATCGGAACGGCCGTGCCGTTGGTCGTGAACCCGTTGGTGATCCGATAGACGCCGGCATTGGGGCCGGAACGGACGGTGCCGTAGACCACTTCCTTGTTCGTGGGATCGACGTCCACGTCCGAGAACGCAAGCTGGTCGGGCGTGAACGGGAAGCCGGCCGCGGTGATATTCACCCACGTCGTGCCGCCGTCGGCCGAACGGTAGATACCGGACGGCGCCATCGCGGCCGCCGCCGGGGTGGTCGCGTTGGTCGTCACGGCCGCGTAGATCAGGTCCTGGGCCTGGGTGGCCCCGGGGACGACGACAAACTTCGTGACGCGGCGATTGGTGAACGTCGTCGCGCCCAATCTTGTGAAGGTCGTGGCCGAATCCGTGGACAGGTAGATGAAACCGTTCGCGCCCACAGCCGAGGTGGCGTAAACGGTATTCTCCGGCGTCCGGTGTACGGTGCGGATGAAAGACGCACTGTTCGACGTGACGTTGGCGGAAAATTGATCGGTTCGCGGCGACCAGTTGTTGCCGCCGTCGGTGCTGCGCCAGATGCCACCGACTGCCGAAGCCGCGTACAGCACGTTGGCATTGGTCGGGTCGACGGCAATCGAGTCGAACCGGCCGGTTGCAGTCGGCCGGCCCGGCGCTTCGCCGTTCAGAATCGGCTGGGGTCCGAGTTGGGTCCACGACACACCGTTAAGCGGGTTGCTGCTCGACGGCACATCACGATCTTCGAGCCGGAGCAATGCCAACCGCGCCCGCGACTTCGGCTTGTTTGGAGCGAGTTCATCCCGACGGCCGAGGATTCCGTGGAGCAGGCGACGAAGCGACGGGGTGGCCATTGTGCGTTCCTTCCAGATGATCCGGCGGGATCGATGGATTGTCTCTGGCGAAGGTATTACGGGCGGGATGATCTTTTAGTTTGACTTTCCTGTGTAAACCCGCGGCGCGCGGTTGCGATCCGGCAGCGCAGGGTTTCATCGTTAGCATGACCGGCAGCATGGGGAGCGTCAACCCGGCCCGGGATGCGCCGGCCGGTTCTTCCCCGGCCGAATCGGCCCCATCCTCCGTGCCGTTTTCTCTCGTGCGAGCATCCTACCGTAGGGCAAAAGTCAAGGGTTTGACTCAAGTCGCGGCCCGATCGTTCAACAATTCGCAGGCGGCCGCGGAAAAAAGAGTTAGACTCGTCCGGGCGACGGCGGGACACGCCAGCCCCCCCGGAACCCGTATCTTGCCGGCCGTTGCCACCCTTCCCGATGGCCTTCTCGCTCGCGTCCTCGACGCCCCGGACGACGATTCGCCCCGACTCGTCTTCGCCGACTGGCTCGACGAATCCGGCGACCCACGCGGCGAGTTCATCCGCGTCCAGGTGGCTCGCGCCAACCTCGACCTCGAAGACCCACGTCAATTGGAATTGTCGGAGCGGGAGCAACTCCTGCTCGCGCGCCATCGCCGGCAATGGGACCAGCCGCTGGCCGGCCTGGCCGACGGCTGGGACTATAGCCGGGGGTTTGCCGAAACCGTCCGCGGCTCGGCGCGCCGCTGGCTCGAGTCGGCCGCGACGCTTTTCGGCGTCACGCCTGTCCGGGAGGCCGCCATCTATGACGTGAGTGGACATCTCACCCCGCTGTCGCAGGCGGGCTGGCTGGCCCGCCTGAAATCGATCACCGTATTTGCCGGCCATCAGCCGGCCGTCGCCCCGGCCCTTGCCGAGGCCGATCTACCCCGGCTACGAGAACTCCGCCTCGGTCGAAACAATATCGACGACCTCGGAGTCGCCGCCTTGGCGGCTCAGTCCCGGTTTCCCGAACTCCGTCTCCTGGACCTCTCCGACAACCGGATCTCTGCCGTGGGTGCCCGACTTCTCGCCGGCAGCTCTCGCTTCGATCGGCTGGAGTTCTTAAATCTGTCTCTCAACCCTCTGTCCATCGATGGGACGGCCGCCATTATCGAGGGTCATCACCTAAGACGCCTCCATGTTCTACAACTTGCGCGCACCCAACTGGATCGGGCAGGGGCGGCTCACCTTGCATCGCTGCCGGGGCTCAACCGTATATCCACCATTGACTTAGGTGGCAACGCACTCGGCGACCTCGGGACGGCCCGTTTGGCCGATTCGCCATATCTTTCGGGCCTTGTGGAACTCGGATTGGCCCAAAACGACATTGGTACCGACGGACTCGCGGCACTCCTGGCCGCCCCGGGCCTGGCGGGGCTCCGCCGGCTCGACCTTTCCGGCAACCGGATCGACGACGCCGCGATCGCCCAACTGGTCGCCAGCCCAGCCTGGCCTGCGCTCACAGACCTCGAACTGCGCGACAACCCGTTCCGCGGCGCGGGCATTCGTGCTCTTATCCAAGCCCCGCTGAACCGGCCGATCAGCCGGCTCCGGCTCGCGCTCGTGCAGGTCGACCCATGGTTGTTCAAACCCCTTCAGCGACGCTACGGCCCGGCCCTGCGCATCGACTGACCGACGCGCGTGATCAATTCTCCGGTCGAACACCGACGAATGTAACAAGTTCCACAATCGAAGCGGCAGGATGCACAATCGCGATGCATGCCGCGCGACCCGTGTGGTTTTCGGCCCCCGCCCCGCACATTCCCGGGAATCTCGGCGCACGGCCCGCGGCCGTCGCGCAGAGTAGCGGGAGACGTGCCAGGGAGTCAGGCCGTGAAGTATCTGCGTGCGCTGTCCGCTCTCGTACTTGTCGTGTCGCTCCTGGGCACGGCCGGTGCAACCAATCCACCCTCCTGCTCGAACTGCGCAAAGCTCCCGACCGGCGCCTGGTACGCCTCGCCGTGGACCACGCCGAACGTGCCGGCTTGTCAGCCACTATTCGCCTCAGGCCTGCCGCTCGATCCCGAGCCGCCATTGCCGATCACCGTGGTTCGTCTCCAGCCGATCCCGATGGGGGTACCGAAGGACCCGCCGAAATACCGCCCGATCACCGACGAGCCGGTCATGCCGCCGCGCCGTCGGATCGACATCGACTTTCCGCCCGTACCGGACGATCCACGGACTGGTCCGCGCCCGCCGATCAATCCGAACCTCGGCTCGGCCCGGCTTCATCTATTGCTGCTCGTCGACAACGAAGCCAAAGAAGTCGGCGCGACCAACGCGGCCGGGGCCGACCTGCTGCTCCAACTCTTCCGCAGCGGTATCCGCAACGAGCGGATCGGAAGCGTCACACGGCTCGGATCGGATGATTTAAAGCCGGAGAACATCGCGAAGAAGATCGCGGAACTGTCGGCGAAGCCGGAAGACACCGTGGTCGCGTACTACGCCGGCCCGGCCGAGTACGATGAAGGCTCGATGGGTTTCGTCCTCAAGCCGGCCGGCGCACGGCTCGCGCGCGATGAACTGAAAAAGCAACTGCTGGCCCGCGGCGCACGACTCACAGTGCTACTCACCGACCCGGCCGTGCGCCCGGTCACGTTGGAGCCGGCGACTCGGCCGGAGACGCCCGACCCGGGGACCGGCGGCCTCGAGCGGCTGTTCTTCAACTCCCGCGGCGTTGTCGATGTCCACGGCTGCTCCGTCGGCGAGTTCGCCGCGGCCCGCGGCAGCCGGGGCGGTTGTTTCACGCTGGCGTTCGTCCGCGAGTTCGGCCGACCCGCGGGCACCTGGGCTGACCTGCTCGAATCCGTGAAGTTTTCGACCAACAACCTCTATAAGACCTTCCGCCTCGAAGTACTGAAGAACGACGACGTGCCGGCCCCGGCCAAAGCAATCTTCCGCAATCAGGAATCGCAGGTGCCCGCGCCGCTGACGCCGGTCGACAACATCAAGCCGGTCGAAGGCGGAACGCAGTTGCCGCCCGCGCCGCTTCCGGGAGACCGCCAGCCGGCCCGCATCATGGTCCTGGTACCCGAGGGGGCTCAGCTCTGGGTCGATGGTCAGCTCACGACACAGCAGGGCCGCGAGCGCAGCTTCGAGACAACGCCGCTGGCGGTGGACCGCCCGCACGTCTACGAGGTGCGGATGGTCGTGCAAGACTGGGCGGGGCTGTACCACGTCGCCGTCACCGGCGGCCGGACGACCCAGGTGGAGCTTCAGATCCCCACCCCGGTCGCCGCGGCGCGGTGACAGTAATCGATCAGACGCTCTGCAGGAACCGCAGGCGGAACTGCAGGAAGTCCGATGAACCGACCTGGCCGCTGCCGTCGAAGTCGAACCCGACATTCGATGACAGGAACGCCAGGCGGAAGGCGAGGAAGTCGGTTGACGTGACCTGCCCCGAGCCGTCCGAATCGCCGAACAGGCGGAACAGGCCGTTGGCGGGCGTCCCCACCAGCACGTAGTTGTCGCCGGGCGTGCCGTCGCCGTTACCGTCGAGTGGCCCCGTCGCCGCGTTGAACGCCGTCGCCGCGAACACGGTCAGCGTGTAACGTCCGTCGCGGAGCGACCCGAAGTCGAGTGCGGGCCCCGTAAACGTGATCGTGGCCACGGTGAATCCGTCCGGTGCGGACACCACCACGTTGAGTGGTACGTCGCCCGCCAGGCTCGAGAGCTTGAACGAGGCGACCGGCGGCCCGACGAAATCGACCAGCCCGCTGAATGCGACCGTGAGGCTGGTGACCCGCGAGCGTTGCACCGAGCCGTCGTTGACCTGCACCGCCGCCACCTGAAGCGTCGGTGAGTTATTGACGACGTAGACCTGCTCCATTCCCGAGAACGAGATCGGCGCGGAGCCGCTCACCAGCACACGACCACCGAGCACGGTCGCGGCATGACCCTTGGCGTCGACAAAAAGGATGTCGCCGCCCGCGCCGCCACTGCCACCGCCCCCGCTCGTGACATTTCCCGCGCCGGTGATCGTCCGCGGCGTGGTCGTGCCCGTCGCCGCGACGAAATCATCAAATGGTCCGCCGACGAAGGACTCGATCGACGCGCTGAGCAACAGCGATCGGTCGGGCGCAATGAACTGGAGCGCGGCGTTATCGAGGTCGACAAACGTGCTGATCTCCGCCCCGCTGACATCAAGCGTGTCCGTGCCGGAGGGGTCGGTAATGCCGGCGGGCTGTACCTCAGCCGTGATAGAGAACAGCTTGTAGACATCGTTGCCCGCACCGCCGTTGCAGACATCCGCGCCGTTGCCGCAAACGATGGTATCGTCGCCGTCGCCAGCCGTGAGGGTGTCCGGGCCGTCGCCACCGTCGAGTAGAAAACCCGAGTGGTGGACGGTCGTCGGCCCGGTCGCGGTGATCGTGTCGCTGCCCGACCCGCCGCTGACGCGGACGCGGTACGGGACGCCGGGCGGCAAGCCGTTCAGGGAGATCGCACAGGCATCGTTTCCGAGGCCGAGGTCCAGATTCAATTCGCGGGATCCGGGAAGCGTCCCGGGCGCGAGCATGTCGGGGATGACGAACACACAGCCGCCGAGGTCGACGGACACGTCGTTGCCGACGCGCGTGACGGTCGACGAGGTACTGGTACGGTGGAAGTCCTGCAGGCTTACCTTGCCGACCCCGCCGCCGCCCCGGCAAGCCTCGAACCCTGACACGACGACGTCGGCGAAGTTGGAGCGGACGGCCGCGTCGGCGGCCGTTTGGAAGAAATTGCCGTGCAGGGCCAAAGTGATGTTGCTAAAGTCATCGCTCTTGCCGTCGCAATCGTCGTCTTTGCCCGAGGTCGGCCGGCCGACGACCGTACACGTATCCAGTCCGGACCCGCCAAACAGGTAGATCTGATTACTCAACTGACCGAGGCCGGAGGAGAAGTCGAGCGTGACCGCGTCATCGACGCCGTCCCGGCCGTGAAGCGAGATAGCCGCTACGCTGCTCATCGGCCGGCTGCTGAGTGTCGTACCGGTCGAGGAATCCAGCAGTCGAACCTCGTCGCTGGCGGCGTCGTACGACACGGTCACGGCCGGGGGCGAGCCGGCCGCAAGACGGATGCTCCAGGTGTTGTGGAGCCGACTGACGACCGCGTCGACCGCGCCATTGGTGTCGTTGGGCAGGATGTCGGTCGCGGCGCTGGAGAAGACCACGCACGCGCCGGAAGAGCAGACGATCGGGTTGGCCGCCGCGCCATTGCTGGTGGTCAACGGGTTGCTGCTCGTCGCTGACACGCGGCGCAGCGACTTGTCATTGTCGTCGCAGTCGTTGTCGCCCCAGACCTGGACCGAGGACGACGACGGTGCACCGACAGAGCTGTAGTCGGTGTCGCTGGTCCACACGACCGTCCTGCCGTCCGCGCTGATGGAGCAGGCCCGGTTGTTGGACCCGTAGGAGGAGGACCCGGCCACGCGGTCGAGTCGTTCGCTGCTCCAATAGACGTAGCCGAAGCGGATGGCCGAGCGGTAGACGCCGTCACTCGACGGCGCGGGGATGCCGGCGACGAGGTTCGATGCCGTGGACGAGAAAGCGACGCAGGTACCGTCGAAGCAGAGGGCCACGCGGTCGCCGGGAGCCGGCGACGCGCCGTCGGCCATCGCGGTGTGTGCGGCATTCAGGCTCACGGGCGACACTGCGCCGGTAGCCGGGTCGCATCGGATGATATCGTTCGCGCCGTTGGTATCCGGCACACCGACAAGGCTGCTCACGTCGCAATCCGTCCAGACAAAGACACTATCCCCGTCGGGGCTGACTCGGAGTCCGGCCGTCGAAAGCGTACCGGACCATGCCGTGAAGGGTTCAAACTTCACATTGCCGATGTGCTTCTTCATGACGAGCGTCATGCCGGCCGGGACACTCGAGCCGGTGTTGCTCGCACTGGTGAGATAGGCGACCGTGAAGTCGCCTGCCCCGTCGCCGTCCAGATCACACGCAATGACGCCGGCGTCACACGTTACGCTCTGGCCTGGCACGGTGCTCAGGCAGGTCAGCTCGCCGGTATCCACCATGTACTGGAACAGGTCCGGCGCGTTGTTGTTGTCTACGAGGCCCGGGATGAGGTCGGTCGCCGAACTACGGAAAATCACCACCTTACCGTCGCCGGAGATGTGCGGGTCGAACGATGCGGCATTACCGCTCTTTTCCAGAACGTGCGGAAGCACAAACGTCCGCGCGGTGCTGGTATCGCGGAGGAACACGTCGACCGCGCCGTTGGTATCGAGGAATCCGGTGACGAGGTTGGTCGCGGAGCTTTCGAAGGCGACCCACCGCCCGTCGAGGCTCATCTCCGCCGCCCCGGCCGCGCCATTGCCGCTGCCCGTGCCGTTGGGCCGAACATCGATCATCGAACCGTTCAGGTACAGGTGCGGCGCCTGAAATAGCTGGGTGACTCGGGAGTCGATACCTGTCGCGCTGCTCAGGCTGAGCACGCGGGTCCCGAGCGCGTCGACCGCGACGACGGACGACGGCCCGCCCGTCGGCGGGGCCCCGGTCGCGCTGTTGACGGTCGTGCTGAACTGGTCCTGCGTCGGTATATCGCCATTCTCGAAGTACTTGCCCAGGGAAACTTCGAATGACTGCGCGCCGACGTCGCACCGGAGTACCACGTCGCAGTCCTCGTCGATCGACCAAGTGCCGGCTGTCGGGCAGACGAGCGAGACGGCGGCACTGATGATTGAGCCGCCCGGCAACGCGGCCGCGCTGGAGAAGGTGACGACGGAGGGCGGTTGCACGCCCAGAGCCCGCTCGACTTCCTTCGGTGTGCCGTCTTTGTCCTGGTCGTAATAGATGAGGACATTGGAACTCCCCACCGCGCCGGCGAGGACGGGCGAACTCTTGTGAATGTCCCGGAGCATGCCCGGTGTCGGGGTCCGCCCGCCCGGTCGCGACGCACCGAAGCTCCACGAGAGCTGGGCGTTGCGGACGTCAAGTGTGCCGGCGTTGTTCAGGGAGAAGGAGGCCCGCAAGGAGCCGTCCGCGGCCGGGGTCGAGGTGGTCGTGATCGACACGCCGAGCGACGACAACATGTTGCGGGCCACGTCGTCGTAGAACCGGTCCGTGGTCGAGACCGCGGCGGCCGACACGCCGGTGATCGTCACCGGAGCGCGGCCCGATACCTGAATCCCGTCGGTGGTGACGGCCGAGCCGAGCCCCTGGGCGTTGACGACGCACGCGTCGGCCCCGCCGCCGCCCACGACCTCAATCGGCGTGGAACCGGGCTGGACAAAGAACGAATCCCCGCCCGACGAGCCCGCGATCCGGCACTTCTTCGCCGTTGCCAGATCCCACGAGGCTCGCGGCGGCGTCGATTTCAGCGTCGACGACGGGACAGTCACCGAGACCGTTACGACGTCGGCCAGTTCCGTGACGGAAAACACGGCCGCGGATCCGCCAGTCCCGGTGACAGTGATCCCTGAGAGATTGCCGTCGCGGCCGAAGAGCTGGGCCTTGGCGATGTGCTTGCCAGTGCAGCAGGCGATCCCGTTGACCTTATACGCGTCGTCGCCGGTATCGGGGTTGTGTTCGATGTTCAGCTCGCCGGTCGCTCCCCCCGACATCGTAAGCGAGTGGAGTAACTGGTTGAAGCCCCCGTCGCCGTTGATCGTGAGGTGCTGAATGTCGGTCTGACTGACGCGGAAGACATCGTCGCCGTCTCCACCTGCCAGTGAATCATCGCCGGCAAAGCAGTCGATCACGTCCCGGAAGGCGGAGCCGGTGACGGTGTCGTTACCCGCGCCGCCGTCGATGTGAACGTTGCCGCTGACACTATTCGAAAATGAATCCGACGTCTGGTAAAGGGTCCCTTTACTTGGAGCTTCGCGGATCTTGCTCAATGCGCCGAACGCCGGCCACACGACGCCGGACAGGTCGATGACGTTGCTGCCCGGCCCCCCGATCACGTCGAGCATCGTCACCCGGCTGGCCGGAAGCGGTTGCCCGGTCGATCCGACGAATGCCGCTCCGTTAACCGTCAGTTGATGCAGTTCGTTGCTGCCGATCGTGATCGAGTCGGCCCCGTCGCTCGTCACCCGCAGCAGACCACTGGTCGAATCGAACACAGCACTGACTGCCGGGGTGATTCGATCTTCGAGCCGGTACATTCCGAGTCGGCGAGCGCGGTTGTGTTTCACAGTGTGTCGACGCATGGCAACCTCGTTTCGGACCTGCCCCCGGGGGAGGGAAGAGTTCCGTGTCAGGCGACGGAGAATTGGGAAGTGTCCCGTCAGCGTACACCGCCGTGCGGCCCCCGTCACTCCCAAATCCGGAGATAAATCGAGGACCGGGCGGGGACTGTATTCGTAGCAAAACGGTCGCGGGAGCAACGCCCGAAAGCGTCCCGCCCGGAGGAATCGTGTGATGAGTCAGTATCGTATCGCAGTGATCGTCGGCAGTCTTCGCAAGGATTCCATCAACCGCAAGCTCGCCGACGCGCTTGTCAGGCTCGCGCCGGCCGAACTCACCTTCCTGCATGTCTCCATCGGCGACCTGCCGCTCTACAACCAGGACGACGACGGCAAGCCGGCCGAGCCGGTTCAACGCCTGAAGGCCGACCTATTGGCCGCGCAGGGCCTGATGTTCGTCACGCCGGAATACAACCGGTCCATGCCCGGCGTGCTGAAGAACGCGATCGACCACGGCTCGCGCCCTTACGGCCAGAGCGCGTGGGCGGGCAAGCCGGCCGGCGTGCTCGGCGCGTCGATCGGCGCGATGGGTACCGCGCTGGCCCAGCAACACCTGCGGAACGTTCTCGCGTACCTCGACGTACCGACCATGGGCCAGCCCGAAGCGTTCATCCAGATCAAGGACGACTTCTTCGACTCGCAGGGTAACATCGGCGAGCGCAGCCGGTCCTTCCTCCAGGCCTGGATGGATCACTTCGCCGCCTGGGTGAAAAAGCACGCGGGGTAAAACCCGCGTCATGGCCGGCCGGATCTTACGCTGAGTGTCGTAGAGGAGGTCTGCCGCTTAGGCCGGGAGCCGCTCGAATACCGCAGTTACCTTGCCTGCCTGGCCCGGTTGCAGGTCGATGCGGGGCTGCGTGAAGCTCGAACTCTTGGGCGTGGTGCAAGCCACTCTCGGCGCATTCGAATCGACGACGCGTTTTTCGGTCTCGTTTCTCGATACGAAACGGCCGGCGCATTTCCAGCACCGGGAACGACGGCACGCTCAAGGTCTGGGACGCGGCCACCGGCGAAGAAGTCATGACGCGGGCGGGCGATTCCAACTGGCCTTCGACCCGGCCGGGGATCTCACCGGGCACGGGCTCTCGGTCGACCGCACCGGGCCGACGGCGGGGCGGTAGCGTGACCGCGGTATCTCATTTCAGCCGTGTCCGTCAGCCCTGCATGCGGAACAGCGACAGCATATACGCATCCGTCGGAGCCTTGAAAGTGTGGGTTCCCTTGATCAGGAGCACGGAATACGCGAATCGGCCCATGCGCTTGTTGCCGTCGGGGAAGACCTGAATCGTGCCAATGCTGGCCATGTAAAACGTCGCGATGCTTTCCCAGTGGACGTCACCGAACGGCGGCCAGACTTTTTGCCCGGTGACGAGCGTATACAGTTCTTCGAAGAGGAAGCCCGCCCCCACAGTGGAAGGGTACTTGTTAATGAATTTGGTGGCGAGTCGCTCCTTCGAGGCCAGCCCGGGCACGAGTCGCGGATGGACTTTCCAAATCTGCTCCGGCGTGCGACCCAGGCACGGACCGAACTTCCCCGGCTGACCCGCCGTCACCGGAATGAACTCGCCGAGAAGCGCCCGCGTGCCCGGCAGCGCGGCGACGTAACCGCCGCAGATCCAGTTGGCGGCCTGATCGATCGCTAGGGTCCGGCCGGTAGGATTGCCATTCTGAGGGTTGGTGTAAAACTCCGCGGTAGGACGGAGATTGTTGTTGAGGTTCGTTCCCAGCGTGCCGCTTTGGCAATCCTGCATGTAGCCCTGATAGAACCCGCGACGAAGTAGGACCGCGTCCTTCTCCTTGGTCATCAGTAGCGGGATGATGGGGGATACGGCCGGATCGGTTTCCAGAATTCCTGCGTTGTTCTGCTCTTTGGCCTTGGTGTAGATCAACTCGACATACTGCTTGGCCCGCTTCGCGCCAAAAAGCTGCTCCAGTTCCCGAAACGGCGTCCGCGTTGTGGCGTCGGCCTCAATCTTCTTCCGCCATGCGACCTTGTTGCTTGTAAAGAGCCCCATTTAGTTGATTCCTAAACGAATAGACACAATCCGGATCAACCGACCTCAGTGTTCTACGAACGGCGCCGACGGGGGCGTATGGGAGAATCCGCGCCGAGACTGGTTTCGGGGCCGACCCGTCACGCTTGAATCGCCCACGCGACTATCATGGAGCGGAAAGAAGTCGCCGATCCGGTGGTCCACACGAAGGGGAGCTGCATGAGAGCCTCGATTTCTGGAGTCTTCGTGATGTTGATGCTCGATACCAGTCTCCGGGCCGCCGAGCCGCCCGCGTGGCCGCAGTTCGGCGGGCCGAGGCGCGACTTCGTTTGCCCGGCTCCAGTTGCATCGTCGGCCGACGGTCCGGTCTGGCGGCGCACGCTCGGACCGGGAACTTCGGGCATCGTCACCGACGGCACGCGACTGTTCACGCAGTACTCGATTCCCGTGCCGGATAACACGAAGCAGGGCGAGGAGTTGCTCGTCGCTCTCGAGCCGGACACGGGCAGGACCGTGTGGGAAGCACGCTGGCCGGTCGCCCGGTTGCCGAAGCAGGAGACGTTCTCGGGCGACCCGGTGCGCCCGCAGGCGACCCCGGCCGTCGCCCGCGGCCTGGTCTGCTGCCTGGGCTATGCGGGCGTCTTGAAGTGTTACGACGCCGCATCGGGAAACCCGATCTGGGAACACGACCTGGTGAAAGGCTTCGGCGCGACACCTGTGCAGTTCGGCTTTGCCGCCAGCCCGCTGGTGCTCGGCGATTGGTTCGTCGTTCATGTGGGTGGGTCGCAGTCCGTCCTGGTCGCGTTTCATGCGGAGAGCGGACAGGTTGCCTGGAAGTCGGAGCCGGGCGAGCCCAGCTACGCTTCTCCCGTCGTGGCGCAATTCGACGGCGACGAGCAGATCGTGCAAGTCACGCGGGACCACATCATGGGATTCGCCGCGCGCAACGGCGAAACGCGGTGGAAGTACCCCCTGCCCAAGCCCGGGCTCACCAACGTACCGACGCCGGTCGTCCTACCGGATCAACGGCTGCTGATCTCGGGTCAGGGAGCCAATGGTACTCGACTGTTGCGCATCGAACGCCGGGACGGCTCGTTCGCCGCGAGCGAAGTGTGGGCCAACGAGAAGGAACGCTTCTTTTATTGCAACACCCTGGCCGACGGCGATGCCGTCTACGGCAGCTACGGCGCTCTGTTCGGCGCGCTCGACCTGAAGACCGGAAAGGAACTCTGGCGGAATCGCGGCCAGGCCGAATGCAATCTGCTCCGCGTCGGGACCGAGTCGCTGATTCTGCGTGGCGATGGTCAGGTCGCCCGCGCGCGGATATCGAAGGATGGGGTTGCGGCCGCGGCTGGAACTCGCGCTCTTGATGGCCGTTGCTGGACCGCCCCGACCTTGCTCGGCGACCTGATCTATGTCCGCGATCAGAAGGAGATCGCGGCAGTGCGGTGGTCGACGCTGGCTGCGACCTCGAAGTGAGTCAACAAGAAAAAGGGCGGCGCGGGAACTCCCGCGCCGCCCCAACTGTTTCAAGTTCCCGACGCGTCAGACGATCACCTTCAGGAAGTTGATTCGGAAGGCCAGGAAGTCGGACGAGTCAACCGAGCCGTTTCCGTTGAAGTCGAATGTCGGGTCCGAGGAAAGGAACGCCAGCCGGAAGTTCAGGAAGTCGGACGAGTTGACCTGTCCGTTTCCGTCCGCGTCGCCGAAGAGGCGGAAGATACCCGTTGGCGCAACGGTCGGAGGCGAGTTGGCGGCCGAGGGCGAGTTGTAGTTGTCTCCGCCCGTGCCGTCACCGTTGCCGTCGAGGTTACCGTTGGCGTTGCTGATGTTGGCGGCGTTGGCCGTCAGGATGTACCGGCCGTCGGCCAGCGACACGCTCCCGACAGCGCCGTCGGTCGGGCCAGTCAGGGCGAACGCGAACGTCACCTTGGTGCCGCTGCCACTATTGTCGATGACGCTGTTGACGGTGTCGAACGTTACCGACCCGCCACCAACCTTGTTGAGCTGGAACGCACCGGCCAGGCCGCCCGTGAAGGTGACGATCTGGCTGAACTCGATCCGGATCGAGAGCACGCGCGACCGCTGAGTCGCGCCGTTGTTGATGACGAGGTTCGTCACCTTGGCGGGGATCGCCGCGCCCGGTGTGGTCACGGCGGCCGAGAACTCGGAGGTGTTGCCGGCCGGGTCGATGGCCACGGCAGTGACCGCCTCGCCGGCCGTCGACGAAGCGAGGGTGTTTACGTTGAACGACGCATTGCCCGCGCCGTCGGTGGTCACGTTGGTCGAGCCGAGATACCGCTTGCCCTGGGCCGTGCCGGTCGGGTTGGCGTAGAAGTCGATCGTCAGGGCGGTCGACGCCGTGCTGTTGACGGAGCCGATTACGGTGGTGCTCGCGCCGGCGGTGGCCGAGGTCAGCACGGGGAAGTTCTGGAGCAGGTTGGGGCCGAGGTCCGGGTCGAGCGCGTCGTTGGCGGTCACGCCGTTCGCACCGAGGTCGATTCCCAGGCCGACGTTGGAGTAGATGCTGTTGCCTCGGATCAGGCCGCTGAGCGTGTTGTCGACGACGATGATGCCCGCGGCCTTGTTGAAGGCGATGGTGTTGCCTTCGCCCGCACCGACGCCACCGATGAAGGCGGTGCTGACGTTGGAGACCACGATGCCGTTGAAGGCGTTGCCCAGGTCAATGGCGCCGGACTTGTCGGTGCCGATGAAGTTGCCCTGGATCGTGATGTTGCTGGTGCCGGCATCGTACATTTCGATGCCGCTGCCCTTGTTACCCGAGATCACGTTGCCTTCGCCCACGCCGGTGCCACCAATGATCAGGTTGTTGGCGGCCGAGTAGATGCCGATACCGCGCTGGCCGTTGCCGAGGGCGATGGTGCCGGTGGCGTCGGTGCCGATCAGGTTCCCCTTGATCGAGTTGCCGGAACCGGATCCTGAGTTGATGACGAGGCCTTCGTTGGTGCTGGCGCTGATGACGTTGCCGACGATGGTGTTGTTCGGCGCGCCGTCGAGCCATAGTCCGCGGAATGTGTTGCCGGCCGCCACCGCGCCCGACTTGTCGACCCCGATGTAGTTGTTCTGAACCACATTGAGTTGCGAGCCACTGCCGCCGATGTAGACGCCGGTGCCGTTGCCCGACAGGAGGTTGCGGTCGGAAACGAGAGGTCCGCCGATGGTGACGTTGTTGCTCCCGTTGAACATCGCGACGCCGGAGAAGCTGTTGTTGATGACGTTGGTGCCGGTGGCGTCCATGCCGGCGATGTTGCCGGTGATGGTGACGAGAGAGCTGTTGTCGAGGGCGATACCGTCGCCGCCGTTGCCTGAGGTGAGGTTACCGACGATGGAGACGGTGTTGGTGTTCACCAGCAGAATGCCGGAGCCTTTGTTACCCAGGTCGAGCGAGCCCGTCTTATCGACGCCGAAGTAGTTGTTCACGATGGAGAAGGTGTTTCCACCGTCGAAGCGGATGCCCTGGTCGTTGGACGAGAAGATGTTGCGATCGGCGAGAGCCGTGCCCCCGATGGAAATAGTGCTGCAACCGTTGTAGCCGTCGATTCCGTGGCCGTTGTTGGCGACGACCGTGACGCCGTCGGCACCGAGGCCGACGGTGTTGCCGCCGATGGCGATGTTTTTGGCGCCATCGAGTTGGATGCCGCCGTTCTTGCTGCCGGAGATCACGTTGCCGCGGATCGTGACGTTTTCGCCAGAGACCCGGACACCCGAGCCGTAGGTCGAGCCGTTGCCGAGGACGAAGTTGCCCTGACCCGCGCCGGTGCCGCCGAACACATTGCCGGTGCCGGTGCCGGCGAATTCCGCCCCGTGGAAGAGGTTGGCCGCCTTGGTGGTCAGATTCGCGAGTACCCCGAAGTAGTTGCCGAAGACGTTCGTACCGGAGGCGGCGCCGGTGACGAAGACGCCCGCGCCATAGGTGCGGATCGTGTGGCCGTTACCAGCGAACACGTTGCCAGCCCCGGCGGCCGTTCCGCCGATCGTGTTGTTGGACGCGGAGCCGCTGACCTGAACGCCGTAGGCCTGATAGTTGAGGCCGCTGAACGTGAGGCCGTTGCTGTCGCAACCGAGGTAGTTGCCGAGGATAGTGTTGCCGCTGGCCGTGCCGGTGAGAATGATGCCCGCGCCGGAACCGTTGGTGCCGTCGTCGTAACCGTTGGTGGCGATCACGTTGCGGTCTGTCGTGGCGGTGCCACCGACCGTGAAGTTGACCGCGCCGTTCAGAACGATGCCGGTGTCGCCGTTGCGAAGCTGGGTCACGCCGTCGGACGCCAGACCGATGAAGTTGCCGGTGATGACGCTGTCCTTCGCCCCGGTGTCCACCGCGATCCCGTAGGAAGCGAGGCCGGAGATCACGTTGCCGGCGATCGTAAACTTGCCGGCCGTGCCGCCCAGGGCGATCCCGGACTGCGGGCCCGCATTCGCCGTGAGGTCGAGAATACCGAAGCGGTCGGTGCCGATGAAGTTGCCGCGGATGACCGGGCCGGCGACATCGGTTCCGGAGATGATCGCCGCGCCGTCGTCGAGCACGACATTCCGGTCGGCCGCTGCGGAGCCGCCGAGCGTGAAGGAGACCGTCGGGAGGGTGCCGGCGATGTTGACGGCGAGGCCGCCGTTCTCCGCGATGGCGTTGCCGGTCTTGTTCAGGCCGATCCAGCAGCCGGCGACAGTCGTGTTGGTGGCATTGAAGACGTTGATGCCGTTGCCGCCGAAGCGGTTGATAATCAGGTCGCGGATTTCGACGTTGTTATTCGACAGGTTCAGGCCGTTGGTGGAGATGCCGGCCAGCGATCCGTCGATCTCGATGACGGGGTTATTGGCCGACCAGCCGGGCTGCGTCCGGCCGTCGATGGTCACGCCGCTCGCCGGGATCGGCAGCGGCCCGAGCGGCTGAATCGTCGCGACGCCCACAACCGGGATATTGAAGTGAACGAAGTCGAGCGGGTCGGCACTGATGTTGGCCGAGTTGATGGCCGCATCGAGGCTGCCCGGGCCGCTGGCGTTGGTGTTGATGACGGTGAAGATGGCGGGCACGTCGCGGGCTTCCAGCCGGTCGAGCCGGGGTCGGAAGGCGGCAGCCATGGTAGCGCGACGGATTCGGGACTGAATCATTGACAGACAACTCCGTGGATCGATATTGGCGATTAAAGACAGCGAACTACTTCGTATCGCTCAGGTTTATGCTAGACATGGCTCCGACGGCTTTCAACGGAAAAACCCCTACATTCCCCGCCGACAGATCGGGTCGCACCGGCCCGCCGCACGGCGTTTCGGGCCCGACCGTAAGAACCCGCAGGGGCCGCCTGCGTTGCCCAGCCCGACCGGCAGCGTGTTCTTGTTCCGCCGTGCCGGGCGCGTTAGTTTCATGGCTGCTTCTCACACCACCCCCTTGGTGGCGCCGATGCCTGCGCTGTTGGCCGTCAGCCCTGTCGCGTACGGGACGCTCGCACTCGCCGCGGGCCTGTTTCTCGTCGCCCTTTTCTGGGCGGTCAGGCCGGGCGGCGTGTCGCTGCTCGCGCTGCTGACCCCGCGCGAGCGTGCTCTTCGCACCGCCCGCCGAAAGCTGTTGGACGGCGACTGGCAGGGCGCGTTCAACATCACCGGCCAGCTCCGCAACCCCGCGAAACCCGATCCCGCGTTCGAGCGACGTCTGCTCAGCTTCGAGGGCGACTGCCTGTACCGCGGCGCAGAACGCTCGCTCCAGCTCGGCCGGTATGCCGAGGCGCTCGAACTCATGCGCGGCGCCGGCGACCGACTGGGCCTTCCGGAAGTGGAATTCGACAAGCGCATCGTCGGGCTGCTCCTCGCCGAGATCCGCCGGCGGATCACCTCCGACCCCGCGGGCCATGAAGTCGCCCGCCTCTGCAACGAGGCGATTCGCGTGGCGGGCAACCTGCCCGAAGCGTCGTTCTGGCTTGCACTGCACCACCTGCACAAGAACGAAGAGCCCCAGGCGCGCGAAGCCCTGCACGACGCGCTGGCCGATCCACAGGTCCCCGACCCCGCACTTTATCTCGGCGTGATCTGCCGGCGGGCCGGGCAGCCGGCCGAGGCGCTCCGGTGGCTGGGCAGGGCCATGGGCAACGCGCCCGATTGTCTGGTCGTGCAGTGGCAGTTTGCCGCGGCCGCGCTCGACGCCGGCAGCGACCCCACCGGCGCGGTGAAGACGCTGGAGAAAGTCACGGCCGCCGACGGGCTTCCGAAGTACGAAAAGACGTCGAACCTGATCTGGAGCGATCTCGGCCCGCGCTCCTGGCTGGCCGCACTGGTGCGGCGCACGCCGGTGCCCTGCCCCATCGGCCTCGACCGCGTGCGCGAATCGCTCGCGGAAGCGCGGCGCATCCTGGCGGCGGGGCTCGACAAATGCGAGCGCTCGGCCGACGCCGCGGCAATGTACTACCAGTCGTTCTCGGCCGGCGACGAGTCACTCGCTGTCCGCAAGGGACTGGGCCTGAACCTGGCCCGCGCCGGGTTATACGACGACGCGCTTCCGCACCTCGCCGCGGCCCATGCGCTCGAATCGCCGCCGACGCCGCTCACCACAGGCTATCTCGCCCTGGCCACGGCGCGGGCCCGGGCCGCCAACCCCATCGATCGGGCCAACCACGTCCGCGAGGCGTTCGGCCTGCTCACCGCCGTACAGGTCCGCGACGATCCGGAGTGGTCGAAGCTCGCCCGCGAACTGGCCGGCGAGGCCAAGGATGCCGGGGTCGAACTGCCCACCGCCCAGAAGCTCGAGCTCGCCAAGGCGTTTGCCTCCATCGAGGCCCGCGATCCGGTGGCCATCGACGCTTACAATCAGCTCGCCGCCACCGATGTGGAGATCCCGCTGGAAGTGGCGTTCGTCTACATCCGCGCGGCCACGGAGCAGGACATCCGCGGGCAGCACGACCTCGCACTTTTCGACCGCGCCTTCAAGGACCGCGACGCCTTCCGCAAGTCGTTCCAGCGCAAGAAGTGGGACGCCGACGCCGTCGAACGGGCATATCTGGAGCGCTCGGTCGAGGCCAGACCGGGGCGCTATCCGGACGCGCCGGGGCCGCTCTATGCCGCGCTCGCCGAGCGACACCTGCTCGAGGAGCACCGCCGGCTCACCTCACAGGGCATCACGGCCCGGGCGGAGGCCGCCCTGCAACTCGCGGCCACCCTGGGCCCCACCCGCGCTTTGACTCTCGACCGACTGGCCGAGCGGGCCGACCTCGCGGGCGACCGGGCCGAGTGCCTCCGCATCC